>RFGV01000224.1 GCA_003696605.1 Chloroflexota bacterium
ATGTTTGGGGGATGGTGGTTGGCAGGGGGAGAACGGCCGTTTCTGGTGTGGGAGGTGCACTCAACGGATGATTGCTGTCTCTGGTCAATCGCTTTTCTACCAGGCGCACAATTTCATCCCGTACGGCCAGGCTGCTTTCTGTTTCATCCCGCACATAGAACTTGTTGTCATCAATTGCATATGGGATATCTCGGCCTGGTTGAACGGTGATACGGACGATCTGTTGGCCTTGTGAGGGCAGGCTGTCTATGTAAATATCCGGTTCAGGGGTAATGCGGTTAGCAACGGCCGTGTACAGTCGTTCAATCACCTTCTTTGGCTCACGCACACCAAGTGGTTTTTCCTTGGGGTTGGCTGATACACCCACATAAATTGTCCCGCCGTTTGTGTTCGACATGGCACAAACATCTTGCAGAATCCGATCCAGATGTCCCCCACGCTGGGTGACGTTGCGGTGAAACGATTGCACAATGGATTCACCTTCTTCTCGTGCCAGTTGTACGTAATCAATAGGGCTGGCTGGACCGCGATACGGCCGTGTCAGAGAAAAATCATTCCCCTTGATTACTCGTGCCAGTGCTTCAAAACTCAACTCATCCAACAAAATCTCTGTGACTCGATCACCAACACCTAATGATTTGGATTGAGGCGATTCACGTACCAGGCGGTGAGCATCCGATCCCTGAATACACCGCATAGGGCGTGGGTATTCAGGTTTAGAACCGTCAAAAAAGCGACGTGTTGTATAGCGACCGCGCTTCTCCAGATCAGTTACTTCCAGGGCGTGCAAGTTTGGATCTTGGGTATAGGCAATACGCGTTTGGCCGCCAATATCCAGCCCCCGCATAACAACACCATGACTGGAGTTGGCATGTGCGGCAATGACTAGCCCTCCCGCTTCATTGATCACCCGGTAAGCCGTAAGCACATCGGCCGTTGCGCCGACTGTAGAACTACCTTCTTGTAACAAATGAGGGGGAACATTCAGCGTCAGCAACAAGTGTTCCAGGTAACTTACCGGTGTTTCGGGCGGAAAAATACCCAAAATGTGAAATCCAAAAGTCGCTGTGAATTCAAAACCTGGCAAAACCAGGATTTTTTCCAGAAGGCGACGATATTCATCCAGTCGCCATTTTTCGTCAGGTTGTAATCGCCCCAGTTCTTCCAGCCAGAGCAGCTTTTCAATTTCCTTCCTCATTGCCGCAAAACCGGCAACTGTATTGTGGTCTGTAATGGCAATAATGTCCAAACCACGCACTTCAGCCCGACGCAAAATATCAAGGTAGGAAACATCCTGTTCCTGATAATCATTAGATGCGGGGGTGTGAATGTGTAAATCCATACGCCGCCATTGACGGCCGTTATGCTTTGACTGTTTGGCGCGTTTTCGACTTCTACTCGCCATGTGTTTTCCTTTTTGCAATAAGTTTAGTAAGTTTTTCGGAGAGTTCGTTCGGAGGATACGGCTTTAGCAAAAAATGGTCAGCACCAGCCGCGTAAGAAGCTTCACTCAGGCGATGGTCGCCAGACGTGACAATAATAACAACATCCTTGGGGGCATTGGAGCGTCCGGCGCGAATATCACGAACCAGGTCCAGGCCACTGATACCTCGTGCCAGATTGCAATCTATCAGCAAGGCATCTACCCCGTTTGCGGCAGCAGTTTCAGCTTGTTCAATTTCTGTACAAGCTGTAACGCTAAAGCCATCCAGTTCGAGGATCATTTTGATTAAAGATACATTTGTATGGTCGTCATCGAGGACGATAATTTTGTTCATGGTTCCTTTACTTTTGTCTCGTAAACCACAATGCAAGTGGCTTATTAAAACTTGTTTTCCTGTATTGTACGCATTTTATGGGTCTGATTCCACTGTTTGGGATTGATGATGAAGAAGTTGGGCACAATAACAAAATCGCCGGTAAACAACCGGCGACTGATGGTTGTATTGGATTGGAGAGTTTAGCGGTCAGCCAGGGCTGCGATGCCGCGAACAACGCCGATAACGTTGACGCCGATTTTAAGGGCGTCTTTTGTGGTGATTTTTGGGGGACCACCACTGCTTTCTTCGGCCGTTCGGGCCATCAGGTAGGCTGTACCGAAGCCGACGAATGCACCAATTAGTGTGCCGGCAATGAGAACTTTTTTCTTCCAATCGGAATTTATGTTTGTTTGCATTTCGGACATGACTATCTCCGCAGTACAAGTTTTAACAGGTTGATAATTGCCCGACTCCAGTATGTGAGACGGGTATTTAGATTCATAACAGGTTGTGCCAGGCGTGGAGCAGTGTGACGGATACGGTTTTGGGCTTGAGTGAGTTGGCGATCAATGCGCCAGAAGAGGGTTTGAATACGGCCGTATTTGGGCACGTCTTCCCCCCGTTGTCGCTGAAATAAAAATACCAGCAAGCCAACACCCCCAATTGCTGTCAGTCCACAAACCAGCAACCAGGGCAATAAAACAACAATAAGTAAAACATCCACCACACCTGAAACAAATTCGGCCGAAACAGCTTCACTTGTTCCCAATACACCCCAAGCCAGCCACCCCACAATTACCAACACACCGACAAATGCAAGTATCGTCGGCAAAAAAACAAAGAGCCAGGTAAATTGCCGCCGCTGGCGATAACGAACTGCTTGTTCTGAAGTAGGCGTGTCAATTGATGGTGAAATAGCCTGGTTACCAGTGGTCATGACTTTTCCAAAACTAAAAGGGCAATATGGACAAAACCTGATTAATCCGCACTGTTTATGTCATGCCGATTGTATCACAACTTATGTTAGTGGCTACTTTATTTCGTAGCTATGGGTAATTTTGGCAACACCACGAATCGTGGCTGCAACGGAACAATACCGTTCTTCCGAAAGCTGAATAGCACGGGCAACTTTGCTTTCGTCCAGATCTTCTCCCTCCAGAATGTAATGCATGTGAATGTCGGTAAACTGATATGGTGGTTCTGAGGCTTGTTTGCCTTCTACATTGATATACAGGTTGGTGAGTTTTTGCCGCTGACGCCCCAAGATCATAACGACATCGTAACCAGAGCAGGAAGCCAGGCTGAGCAGTAGCAGGTCGGAAGGCTTGAGGGCTTTCCATTCCTGCCAGTTAGGGTCGTCTTTAGGCCATGAACCGGACAGAACGACATGACCGAAGGAATCGCGGCCAATAAATAGTTGACTGTCTTCACCCGTCCATTTGAGAGCAACATTACTCATGGTGTATGTTCTCCTTGTTTTATGATTTGTTGATTTGTGTTATCACACCCCGATTGATGTGGCGATGATGGGAAATCTTACGTAGTTATTCGCCGGGGCAAGTGCCGGATGTGAGGAGTGAGTTGGATTGAGTGTCGAAGCATTGGCAGTAGGTAACGTTTTCTCCTTCGCCTTCCCAGAGCAGGTAGGTGATAGAGGTGCGGGTGCAAGAGCGGTCACGGGAAAACGGCCGTGTCCACTCTACACCCACACCATTCGCTGTACGTTCCTGAATGAGAAATAAACGCACATGACGGCCGTTATTGCCGATTAACAGTTGGCCATCCGTTGCTAACTTGAAAGCAACAAACGGAAAACTCATTACCAACAACCAGACAACCACAATCAGCAAATAAAGCAAACGGCGCAGCCACGTCCTCATTTATTCTTCCTCATGATTCATGGCATTAATATACATCTTACTCGTGTATTCCTTCACCATACGACGAGTCGTGAAATAAGGCGCGTTCGAGCGAATTGCCTCTCGCATAATCTCAATCCAGCCTCGCGGCACATTATCTCGATCCCGATTATAAAACAACGGCACAATCTCATCTTCCAAAAGCTGATATAGCGAATTGGCATCATGCTCATCCTGAACATCGGGATTATCATAGTCAATATTTTCACCAATCGCCCAGCCATTTGCCCCGTTATAGCCTTCTACCCACCAGCCATCCAGCACACTAAAGTTAGGAATACCATTTAATACCGTCTTCATGCCACTCGTGCCACTGGCCTCACGTGGACGACGTGGTGTATTCAACCATAAGTCCACGCCCTGAGTCAGGTAACGAGCCATGTGCATATCATAATCCTCAACGAATGCGATGCGCCCAGCCAGTTGCGTATGCTTGGCCAGGTTATAAATTTGCTGAATCAAGGTTTTGCCAGGATCATCTGCCGGGTGTGCCTTACCGGCAAAGATGATCTGTACTGGCCGATGAATATCCAGCAAAATACGCTGCAAACGCTCCAGATCACGGAAAATGAGGGTGGCTCGTTTATAAGTGGCAAAACGCCGGGCAAACCCAATAGTCAATGCTTCAGGGTCTAGCATTGTGCCACTGGTGAGGACTTGTGTGGGATCATGACGGCCGTCTACCCAGCGCCGCCGTTCCCGCTCCCGCAAAAAGCCCATCAACTTCCGCTTGAGAACCTGATGGACTTCCCACAACTCTGTGTCAGGAATATCAGCCAATCGTTCCCACAGCTTAGGGTCGTCCTGATGCTCCAGCCAATCAGGCCCCAAATATTTGTTAAAAAGCTGATACATTTCTCCCGCCACCCATGTAGATGTATGCACACCATTAGTAATAGAAGAGATAGGAATTTCATCCACTGGTTTAGATGGCCAGACATCTTGCCACATCTTGCGAGAAACCTCGCCATGAAGTTTGCTGACAGCATTACACTGCCCCGACAGTCGCAGAGCCAGCACTGTCATATTAAACGCCATGCCCCAACTTTCCTGATGTCCACCCAAACTGAGGAATTGTTCTCGGCTAATTCCCAACTCTTCCCAAAACCCCTTGAAGTAGTGTTCTACCATCTGAAAACTGAATGTATCATGGCCTGCTGGAACAGGAGTGTGTGTGGTGAATACAGAATGGGCACGAACTTCTTCTACTGCCTGGTCAAAAGACATACCAGCAGCAACTTTTTCCCGAATACATTCCAAAGTCAAAAAGGCAGAATGGCCTTCATTCATATGAAAGACGGCAGGCTGAATACCAAGTGCCCGCAGGGCGCGAATGCCGCCAATGCCCAGCATGATTTCCTGGCGGATACGCATCTCACTGTCGCCAGAATATAAGCGGGCAGATAGCTCTCGATCCCAGGGGTCGTTACGATCTACGTCAGTATCAAGCAGGAATAGAGGATTTCGGCCAACTTGCACGCGCCAGATACGAGCAAATACCTCACGATCTCCCAGGTGTACACCAACCATCAGGTTTTCATCATGTTCATTTTTGACGGGGAGTACAGGTGCCTGACCGATGTCTAGTTGCTCGTAGATGGCTTCTTGCCACCCGTGGGCAGGGATGCGTTGTCGGAAGTAGCCTTGTGGATACATAAATCCAACGCCAACGAAAGGCAGGCCTAAATCGCTGGCTTCTTTGGCATGATCGCCAGAAAGAATGCCGAGGCCACCGGAGTAGATGGGGAGGGAGTTGTGGATACCGAATTCGAATGAGAAGTAGGCAATGGTTTTGTTTTTGTGTTGGGGGTAGGTGGTTTGGAACCAGCTATGGCCATTTTCCATCATTTGGTCGTAGAGCATCATTACTTTGTTGTAGCGGCGGATAAAGGCGGCGTCTTGGGCGGCGGCTTCTAGTTTTTCGGGTTTGATTTCTAGCAGGACTTTGACGGGATTGTGTTGGGTGCTGCGCCACAAGGGAGCGTCGAGGCGGCGGAACAGGGCGCGGGCTTCGGGGGTCCAACTCCACCAGAGGTTGTAGGCCAGTTCGCCAAGTCGGCCTATTTTGGGTGGTAATTTTTCATCTAATGGTGTTGCCATATGGTCCTCTCTTTTTGTTGGTGTTTCTGGTCGGTTTGTTTTTGCTTGAAAGTTTTGTCATTATCTTGGTTGATATATCAACCAATTGGTGATTATAGCATGGGAAGGGTGTTGTCCAAATAGTCTTTGGGTGGGAGTGGGCGGAGATAGGGTCATGGTTCAGGTAAGGGGGTCGAGGTTGAATGGGTTGGCGGGTAACGGCCGTTCTGTGCGGGCGATAGCCAGGCTGACGGTTTCTTGTACACACCAGTCGAATTGTTCTTGGGTCATGAGTGACAGGTCTATGACGGGGGCCGGGTTGGTACTGTTGATGACGTAGGGGGTGTTGTCTTTGATGACGAACTCGACCATGTTGATGTCATAACCGTAGATTTGGGTAAGTTTTAGGGCGTTGGCAGTTATTTCGCGGTAGAGGGGGGCGGATTCGGAGAGGGTTTCGGGGAGATAACGGCCGTTTTCCCGCGAATACCGCAAAGGTAAAACCTTTTCCTGACCAATGACAAAGCAGTGTACATGAAAATCGGATTCAATAATCTGTTGCAAAATCATAGTTCGTGTACCTGTTTCATCATATCGGTCTAATAACTCATCCACGCTATGCACCCGATACACTGCACGGCGTCCACCACTGTGAATATCCTTAAAAATGGCGGGAACGCCTACATAGTCAATAATACCTTGCCAGTCCATAGGGTAAACCAGATTTCGGAAACTATCTGGTACAACATCTTTTTGTACATATTTATTTGGCAAAACGACAGTACGAGGAGTAGCCATTCCCAATCGGTAGGCCAGGCTGTTTCCCAGGAATTTGTTATCAGCTGACCAGGTGAACGGGTTATTGATAATTGTACACCCCTGCAAGGCGGCCTGTTGGACATAAGCTCGATAGTAAGGGATGTGGTGGGACATGCGGTCAATGATGAGGTCGTAGGGGCAAGATTCTTCCAGGTTTGTGCCGCCCAGCTTTACCAATTCGGCTGTGATGTTGGCGGTTTGTTCGTTAATGGTTTTCATGAAAGCAGAAGGCCAATCCCATTCTCGTCCAATGAGTAGGCCGATTTTTTTAACGTGGTTTGAATTCATATGTGGGTCTCTCCTGTGCGCAGTCTGGTGAATTTATACATCAATTGGGGCTGTGTGCCGAATGTTTTGGATAATGGGTTAATTCGGTAAAGAGTGCATCATATTGAGGGGCAATGTTGGCCCAGTGGTAACGGCCGATTTCGGAAGCGAGCTGGCGGGCAACGGCCGTTCCTTGTGTGGGATCACTCAAAATTTGCCGCAACTTCATCATCAGCGCTGCCTCATCCTCATACAAACACAATTTGTGAAACGACTCAGGTATTAACTCCGGATAACTTAATCGGTTGGGGAGTAAGGGAAAAGTATGACAGTAAATAGCTTCCAAAATACTGATACCAAAAAATTCATGATGAGCCGTAGAAATCGTCACAGTTGCCCGCCAGAGCAAATGGCGGTATGTGGGTAAATCAGCATGCCCCACGTGAATGATGCGATCCCCCAGTTTTTCAATCGCAGTCGTGAAAATAGACGGCCGTTTGCCATACTGTTGACCACACAGAGCAACTTGAAACGAATACCCTTCGTCAGCCAGCAAAAAAAGCACACGGAAAAAAGCTTCCGGATTTTTATCATATTCCCAACGTTGATTCCAGAGAATCAGAGGCGGATCAGTAGCAGGAAACGGCCGTTTGCCATCCCCCAACGCCAATCGTCCAAAATCCACCCCCACCGGCAACACCCCACACTTCTCCCGTAAAGCATCCACCGATTGCAACTCATTATATTCAGGAAAATGCCTCAAAAAACGAGGAACAGCCTCTAAAAAACCATCCATATGATACCGCGAATTAAACAACACCCGATCCGCTGCCAGCATAGACACAAAATTCACAAACACATAATGCAAATCCCGCTCCCCATGCTGCCGCCGCATCGGCCCCGTTCGACCATCCGCCGGTAACGGATACGTCAACTGATTCTCATGCATATACAACACCGTTGGCACATGCCACGTCACCCTCCGCGTCAAAGCCAAAAAAGTCGTCAAATCCAGCATATCCGTTGCCAAAATCACCCCTGGCCGCCAACCAGTTGCCAAAAACCGCCGAGCCAACGTCACCGCTCCGCCATGCATACGCCACTTCCAAAACCGGGCTGGCAACGTCAATAAACGCAAATCATGCCCACTAAACCGTTGTAACCCCTCTCCCCACGCCGCATGACTCCCCCCATGATATGGTGAAACCACCAACACCTTCATCCAACCACTCCTTCAAACCCCTTTTGCCACAAATTTTTGACAATACTCAAGGCAAAAGTTACACTATTTGTGAAAAATCTCATAAATAGATTCGCCCCAATTTTCACATTGTATTATACTTGGTAAAGTATGCTTATCAGGTGGGAGTAAGAACCTTGACAGACTACATCCCCGACCTCTATTGGGATGCCACCTACGCCATTGCTATGGCGTTAATCGAGCATTACCCAGAACTGTCACCAGAAGATGTAGGTCTGCAAGAGCTGGCAGAACTTGTGCAAAACCTGCCCGGCTTCAAGGACGATCCCGATCTGGTAAACGACCAAATATTGCTGGATATTCAAACCGTATGGTATGAGGAGGCAACAACCTTATGAGCGCAACATCAAGCGGTGCAGGAGCAACATCACCAGAAATTGTTGTGCCCGACGAACTGGCCAACAACGTCGTAATTACCAACATCGCCAAGCTCCTGGATCCTGTGTACAACTGGTCCCGTCGTAACTCAGTCTGGCCAATGGTATTTGGCCTGGCTTGCTGTGCTATCGAAATGATTTGTACAGCTGCCAGCCGTTACGACCTGGCCCGGTTTGGTATGGAAGTGTTCCGGGCAACCCCACGTCAATCTGACTTGATGATTGTATCCGGAACAGTCACCAAAAAAATGGTCCCCACAATTGTTCGTCTATATAACCAAATGCCTGAGCCCCGCTACGTCATGGCAATGGGCGCTTGTGCTTCTGGCGGTGGCCCCTTTAAAGAAGGGTACAACGTGGTAGATGGCATTGACAAATTTATTCCCGTAGATGTGTATGTTCCTGGATGCCCACCCACTCCTCAGGCGCTCATCAATGGCTTGATTGCCCTGCAGGAAAAGATCGATCAGCAATCAATTGCAACGGTGCCCTGGTACCGTAAAGGTGACCCAACAGCCGAAATGGTGCCTGTCCCAGTGTTGGGTCCCGATTTGGTGGACTTGCGGCAACTGGAAATTATTGAACGTGAAGCCGCCAAAGCCAAAGCAGAGACGGCAGAAACGGCCGAATCTGCAGCATAAGCAACAACAATCTCATTCAAGAGAAGGATAACCCATGAGCGAAAAGATTCTCGAAGCTCCCGATACCGTACAAAACCCGGTGGAACAAGCCACAACTGAACTGAAACAACGCTTTCCAGAAAGCCTCAGCGACGAAACCCGTCCCGGTTATGAAGGCCTAATCGTATCCCCTGACAAACTACGTGAAGTCGCCACCACCCTTCGTGACGAACTCGGATTCAACTACCTCTCCAGCGTCACAGGCGTTGACCTCATCGACGACAACAAAATGGAAGTCGTTTACCACATCTACAGCATTGAAAAAGGTGGTGGCCCCATCGTCCTCAAAGCTCAAGTCGATCGAGATAACCCCGTCGTCCCCTCCCTCGTTCCTGTCTGGCCAGGCGCCGATTTTCAGGAGCGCGAAGCCTGGGACCTGCTAGGCATCCGTTTTGACGGTCATCCCGATCTGAGGCGTATTCTCACCTGGGACGGTTTTCACGGTCACCCCTTACGCAAAGACTGGAAAGAACCATTCTACGAAGAAGACCACAAACCATTTGGCAGCCGTTGGCCTGGTGGTGGTGTGCGCCGTGCCGAAGAACTCAATCCATATGGTAAAAACGTCCAATATCCACCCGGATGGGTACCCACCGGCGATGAATACGAAGTAGAAACCGACCTCTATACCGGGTTGACCATCAAAAAAGATGAAACAATTGATTTAAAGACAGAACAAGTTACCGTCAACATTGGTCCGCAACACCCCTCAACTCATGGTGTGTTCCGCATGGTAGTCACACTAGACGGTGAAACTATTGTCGCCCTCAAACCCGTTATGGGGTATCTCCATCGAAACCACGAAAAGATCGGTGAACGGAACACCTTTATCCAAAATATCCCCTACACAGATCGTCTTGACTACATCTGCTCCATGTCCAATAACCTTGGCTACGTTTTGGCTGTGGAAAAACTGCTTGGTTCTGAAGTGCCAGAACGCGCCGAATGGTTGCGGATTCTCAATGTAGAATTAACGCGTATTTGTAATCACCTGTGGGCACTAGGTTTCCTGCTCAACGACCTGGGTGCGCTACAAACCCCCATGCTCTATTTCTACATTGAACGAGAACTAATTTTGGATTTCTTTGAAGCATTATCTGGTTCACGCATGATGTGTAACTACATGCGTTTTGGTGGCGTTGCCTACGATTTGCCGGATGATGTGCGTGGTCAGCCTACTTTGCAGTTCCTGGACGAACTGGTCAATGAGCGGCTCCCGCGTGCATTGGAACAAGGTAACGAGTTGATGACCGGCAATGAAATTGTGCAAGCCCGAAGCATAGGAGTTGGTTACCTCTCACCAGAAGATGCTATTGCATACAGTACGGCTGGCCCAGTGTTGCGCGCTAGCGGTATTCCGTATGATGTACGCCGTGCAGAGCCATATTCCTACTATGAACACCTTGATTTCGATGTGGCTGTTCGTTACAACGGTGATATTTATGATCGATACCTCATTCGTTTGGATGAGATGTATCAGAGTTTGCGTATTATTCGACAGGTATTGCCCTACCTAAAGGAAACTGAGGGGGCACCTATTATTAGCGGAAAACCGCAATATGCCTTGCGTGTACCCAAGGGTGGTGAGGCTTATGCGCGCGTCGAAAATCCAAAGGGTGAGTTAGGCTTTTATGTTACTGCCAAGCCTAAAGGTTCCAATCCGGAACGGTATCACGTACGGGCACCATCATTCATTAACCTGACTGCTCTGGAAAAGATGACAGTAGGACACAAGGTGGCTGACCTGGTGGCTATTTTGGGTAGCATTGATATCGTTTTGGGTGAAGTTGATCGCTAATAGTTAGAAGATAACATATTGAGTTGGAGAGCTTATGTACGGACTTGGAATTCTTAAGGGGATGGCTGTTACCCTGAAGCACTTTGTCACTACGTACCTGGATGATATTTACTGGGTAGCACGTGGTGGGCGTTACTATAATGATGATGCGTTGCAGGTACGGCAGAGTCTTAAAGGCCGGGGTGTGATCACGGTTTTTTATCCGGAGGAAAAGCTGCCGGTTCCGGAGCGGTTTCGTTTTGTGCCGTTTTTGGTGACGGATGACCCGCCGCCGGGACAGAAATGGGGACATGACTGGTGTACGTCTTGTGGGATTTGTGCCAAAGTTTGTCCGCCGCAATGTATCTGGATTGAGCGGGGTAAGCAGCCAAACGGCCGTCCCAAGCCGGAACCAGAAAAGTTTTTTATTGACATTGATATTTGTATGAACTGTGGCTTGTGCGCGGAATTTTGTCCTTTTGATGCGATTAAGATGGATCATGACTACGAACTCGCCAGTTATGACCGCAGCACAGCGCACATTCATGATAAAGAACGTTTGAGTAAGCCTATCAGCTACTGGCGTGAAATTGCGCCCAAGAAAGCTGCTGCTGAAGCGGCTGCTCGTGAATTTGTGGAAGCGGCCAAGGCACGCAAAAAGGCAAAGCGGGGCGGCGAAGCGGATGCTGGCGAAGAACCGCGTCTGCCAGAAGAAGTTTTGCGCCAGTTGCCATATCGAGGCGAATATTATTAATCAGTTGTGACAGTGTTTGTTTTGTGCTGTCAATTGGAATAGTAAGTGAGTCTGCCCTGTTCTCAAGACAGGGCAGTATTCATTATTGAAGAGGTGAATTGACAATGGCTGAGAAGATTACAGAACAGGCGGTTCTATCCGCACTTTCTACAGTAATTGAACCTGAGTTGCACCGTGATTTGGTTTCTCTCAATATGATCCGTAACTTGAAGATTGATGGGAATGATGTAACGTTTACGATTATGTTGACTACGCCGGCGTGTCCATTGCGCGGGCGTATGGAGCAAGATGCACGGGCGGCTTTGGCGAAGGTGCCGGGAATTGGCAAGGTAACAATTAATTGGGATGCTAATGTGCCAACGGATCGTCGGTTGACGAATCAGTTGGGGCAGGTGTTTCGGAATACTATTGCTGTTTCTAGTGGGAAAGGTGGTGTAGGCAAGACGACCATTGCTGTGAATTTGGCGATTGCGTTGGCTAAGGAAGGGGCACGTGTCGGTTTGCTGGATGCAGATATTTTGGGGCCGAATGTGCCTATGATGATGGGGGTGGAGAAAATGCCGCCGCCACAAGACCGAAAGCTGACGCCTGCGGAAAAGTATGGGGTCAAGTTTATTTCGATGGCGTTTTTGGTGAAGCCGGATCAGCCATTGATTTGGCGTGGTCCTATGTTGCATAGTGCAATTCGTCAGTTGTTGACGGATGTGGCGTGGGGTGAGTTGGATTATTTGATTATTGATTTGCCGCCAGGGACTGGAGATGCTCAATTGACTTTGGCACAGATTTTGCCGTTGTCTGGGGCAATTGTGATTACTCAGCCAATGCAGGTAGCTGCTTCTGATGCTTTGCGCGGGCTGAAGATGTTTGAGAAGCTGGATGTGCCGATTGTGGGTGTGATTGAGAATATGAGTGGTGAGTTTTTTGGTACTGGTGCTGGTGAGAAATTGGCTCAGGAGCAGGGTGTGAATTTTTTGGGGGCTGTACCCCTGGATGCGAATGTGCGGGTAGGGGGTGATAGTGGTGAGCCGATTGTGGTTGCGTATCCTGATTCGCCCGCAGCAACGGCTTTGCGGCAGATTGCGCGGGAGGTAGCGGCGCGTGTGAGTGTATTAACGTTGGCGAATCAGGCGTCTAATGTGATTCCGATTGAGATGATTGATTGAGTAGGGGCTGGAAACGGCCGTTTTACTTCGGAAAGTCAGCCGTTTGGCTGGCTTTCTTTATTTTTACCATTGTTTTGCGTATAGTACTTGAAGTGTTGGTGATTTTTATGAATTTGGTTATAACTATAACATCTTTTAACCTGAAAATATGGCATACTTCGGGTATGTTTACTGACAATATGTGTGAATTCGGAGCAATTTATGACTGTTACAATAGCCGAACGTTCTCCTTATGTGGGAATTCGATTTCAAAAACTGGGGAAGCTTTATCACTTTAAGGTTGAAGAAGATCAGGATATTTCTCCAGGTGATTATGTGGTTGTGTCCACACGTCGTGGTCGTCAATTAGGGCAGGTAATTGCCTTTATTAACCCGGACGAAGTGCAAAAAGACAAGAATATCAAGGCGATTGAACGCAAAGCAACCCCCCGTGACCTGGTAATGAAACAGGTGTGGGAGACAAAGGAGCTGGATGCGCTGATTACCTGTCGAGAGAAGGCGCATGAATTGGGTATAGAGGATGCCAAATTTGTGAAGGCTGAATACAGTTTTGATGGAGCGTGGCTGACTATTCATTATGCAACGGAAAACAAAAAGCTAAACGTACGGCCGTTACAAAAAGCACTTACCCGCGTTTTTCGAACCAAAGTAGATATGCGCCTGATTGGTCCGCGCGACCTCGCCAAAATATTGGGTGGATATGGTGCTTGTGGGGCACCCCGTTGTTGTTCCACCTTCCTGACTGAATTTAGCCCTGTTTCCATCCGCATGGCCAAAGAGCAAGGTGTTTCACTCAGCCCTCAAGAAATTACTGGCATGTGTGGTCGGCTGCGTTGTTGCCTTGTGTATGAGTATGAGCAATATGTGGCTGCCAAAAAGACATTGCCCAAAACCGGGAAGCGAGTTGGTACCCCTTATGGCGAGGGGATCGTTAAAGATGTGCGTGTTTTGCGAGATTCTGTGATGGTCCAACTGGAAAACGGGGAAATGCACGAAGTGTTTCGGCATGAACTGGAACCGCTGGAAGAACTGGAGGCACTCAAACGAAAGGCTGAAGCTGGTTGTAGCAAGCATGAAAATGGTGGGTGTGACTGCGGTGCAAAATAGCCTGTTACCCTAAACCTTACAAAAATAGAAGGAGTGAAAATGATTGAGCCGAACCGGGAAAATGCCTGGGCAACGGTTTGTGAATTTGTACAGGATGAGGGCTTGCGGCGACATATGCTGGCAGTGGGCGCGGCAATGCGGTGGTATGCAGAAAAGTTGGGCGAAGATTCGGACTATTGGGAAGTTGTGGGTCTGTTGCATGACTTCGACTGGGAAATTCACCCTGATTTGAATCAGCACCCAATTAAGGGCGCGGATATTTTGCGGGAACGGGGATGGGATGAGGAAATTATTCGTACAATTTTGTCCCATTACACAGAAGGAACTGGTGTGCCTCGTGAGAAACCGGTTGATTTTGCATTGCTGGCGTGTGATGAAATTACGGGATTGATTATTGCAACGGCGCTGGTACGGCCGTCTCGCAATATTGCCGATGTGACCTTGAAGTCCTTACGCAAAAAATGGAAAGATCGCCGATTTGCAGCTGGTGTAGATCGAGCGCATGTAGAAGAGGTAACGGCCGATTTTAGCCGTGTCTGCTTTGATGGCCAACTGGATTTATGGACACACATTGGGAATGTCCTGACAGCCATGCAAGGAATTGCAGACAGCCTGCAACTAGACGGCCGTTTGGCAAAGGTATCATAAATGGCTGATGCAGAATATCTGACTGTTCAACAAGCATTAACGGCCGTTCTCCAGGGCGTATCCGTCTTGCCTGCAGAAACAATCCCCATACTCGACGCCCTGGGGCGGGTGCTGGCTCAACCTGTTATTGCTCAAGACAGCTTGCCCCCCTTTGCCAATTCAGCTATGGATGGCTACGCAGTACGGGCAGCAGACCTGACAGGGGCAACGGCCGAAACCCCCGTTACTCTAACTGTAGTGGCAGATATTGCCGCCGGACATCCAAGCGATGTCACCTTGCAAACAGGAATGGCGGCTCGCATCATGACCGGCGCCCCCCTACCAGCAGGTTCAGATGCCGTCGTGCCAGTGGAAGATACCAGCGAACCCTGGCGGAGCCCAGAACGGCCGTTACCCCCCCACATCAAAATCTTCCGACAAGTACAACCCGGAGACTACGTACGTCATCCCGGCGAAGACATCGAAGCCGGACAAACCGTCCTGGAAGCCGGTCACATCCTTCGCCCCCAAGAAATCGGTGTACTCGCCTCACTCGGCATCAGCCACGTACAAGTCATTCGCCGCCCCAAAATAGGCATCCTCGCCACTGGCGACGAACTCATCCCTGTTGAAGAACCACTCACCCCAGGCAAAATACGCAACAGCAACGGCTACGCCCAAACCGCCCAAGTCAAAGCCCTGGGAGCCATACCAATCCCTTTGGGCATCGCCCGCGACACAGAAGAAGATGTACGCCAGAAACTACAAACAGGACTCGACGCTGGCGTTGACCTCTTCATCAGTTCGGCAGGCGTCTCCGTCGGTGCTTACGATGTCGTAAAAGCCGTTCTGGAAACAGAAGGAAACGTAAACTTCTGGCGGGTACGCATGCGTCCCGGCAAACCCCTTGCCTTTGGCACATATCATAATATTCCATATATCGGCCTGCCCGGCAATCCCGTCTCCGCCATGGTCTCATTTGAACGATTCGCCCGTGCCGCCATTCTCAAAATGGCCGGGCACACCCGCCTGGAGCGCCCCCAAATAACAGCCATTTTACAAGAAACCATCCATTCCGATGGGCGCGAGAGTTACATACGAGGAATTGTACGTCGTGAAAATGGCACATACACAGCCACCCTTACTGGCAGCCAGGGTTCCCACATCATGACCTCACTCGTACGGGCAAACGCATTACTAATTGTACCCGAAGGCATCACCGAAATTTCAGCAGGCTCCCCCATCACTGCCTGGATGCTCGACTGGCCAGAAACTGTTTTTTGAACAACAACCCCACACCATTGCAACCATTCTTCTGCAAGCCAAAATAAAAAAGCCCCGAAAACCGGGGCTTTTTTACAAAATTAGTTCTCTTCGCGTTGTAACTGGAGCGTACGATGCAAAATATCTTCCTGGTTCGCCAAGGATTTCTTACGGCGACGCTTTGATTGGGGTTTGCGAGATGGTAGCTGCAAATCTGAATCAATTTGTCCCAAAGCTTTGCGCAAGGCAATTTCCATTGCTGTTGGCAGAACGTCATCATCTTCTTCTTCGTCAAATGACTCTTTCTGGCCGCCATTATGAACTGGGGCAACGATTTCTGGCTCTGGCTTTTCCAAGAGGGCTTTAATGCTCAAATCAATCCGCCGCTTCCGCTTGCTAAAGCTGAGTACCTGCACCTGAACCTCATCGCCCACCTTGACTACTTCGCTTGGGTGTTTGACGTAATCATGGCTCAACTCACTGATGTGTACCAGCCCTTCTCGCTCTGCGCCAATATCTACAAATGCCCCAAAGTTTTCCAGACGGGTAACCTTGCCGGTGTAAACCTGACCAGTTTTGAGATCGCTCCATTCTACAGCAATTGGCTCGATCATGGTTACCATAATCTGGTTGCGTTCCGGGATGACCTTGTCGACCCAGACAGTGACTTCATCTCCTTCGCTCAGTACGTCAGCGACACGATTGACCGGTTCTGGACCGAGCTGGGAGATGTGGATCAGGGCGTCAACCCCAACACCAACGTCGATGAACGCTCCGTACAACTCCAGGCGTTTCACAACACCCTTGAGTTTCATTTTTCGTTTCAGGTCGTGTATTGTTTTGGGTGTTGTTTCGGGTGGTGTTTCCACCGTTGTGATGGTACTCTCTTCACTCATGACAAGGCTCTCCTACGCAGGTTTTCTTCGCTGCGCTCTGCGCGTGCAAAGCATTTAGATTGTTCACCACATATGCGGGGGCAGAACACAGTTGCTAAAGAATCGAAACGCAATTATAGCAGGGGTGGGGTGCATGTCAAACATTCGGGGAGTTATTTTTTGGACTTGATTTGTATTCTTTTGGTGTGGTATGAATACGGTATGGAAGATGAAGCGGTTTATGCGGCGCGGCGAGAGCGGATGGTAGCGGAGCAGATTGAGGATCGTGGGGTGCGGGACACGGCCGTTCTTCGGGCAATGCGTCTTGTTCCCCGCCATCTTTTTGTTACCCTGCCATATCAACAATTTGCCTATGACGATACTCCTTTGCCTATTCCTGCTGGTCAAACGATTTCTCAGCCTTATATTGTGGCTTACATGATTGCGGCACTGAAACTGCAGCCTGTTGATAGGGTGTTGGATGTAGGCACCGGGTCGGGCTATGCGGCGGCTGTATTGAGCCGTATTGTGGCTGAGGTATACACTATTGAGCGGCACAAAACGCTGGTGCAATATGCCCGCAAACGGTTTAAGTATTTGGGGTATGACAATATTCATATCAGACATGGGGATGGCACACTGGGGTGGCCGGAGCATGCCCCTTATGATGGTATTTTGGTTTCTGCGGGGGGGCCGACTGTGCCGCCGTCGTTGCGAAGTCAGTTGGCCATTGGTGGGCGGCTGGTGATGCCTGTTGGGGCGAGTAAAAGAAAGCAGCGGTTAGTGCGGCTGGTGCGGCGTGGAGATGATGATTTTGAAGTGGATGATTTGGGGCCGGTGGCTTTTGTGCCGCTTGTGGGGGCTGAGGGATGGGAACGGGAGCAGGGGCGGGAGTAGGGTGGCTAGAGTAAGTAGTGGTGTAGGTCGGCTGTGCTGGGCAAAATGAGGTGTGCGCCAGCCTTTTCCAGTTCTTCTTGTTCACCAAAGCCGCACAAAACGCCTGCACTCCACGCTCCGGCACTGCGAGCGGCACGTATATCGACGGTGGTGTCGCCGACCATGAGGCAGGCGTCTGGGGGGAGGTTGAGTCGTTTGGCGGCCAGTAGAACGGGGCTGGGGTGGGGTTTGAGGCGACGGGTGTCTTGGAGGCCGCAGGTGACTTCGATATGTTGTCCGATTTGGGGGAATTGTTCGAGGAAGCGGG
>RFGV01000225.1 GCA_003696605.1 Chloroflexota bacterium
CCAGTGTGATGATGCGGGCGGTCATGGTCTTGCTGTCGTGGTACAGGATCCGGTCGCCGCGCGGTGACCAGTACGACACAGTTGCTTTTACGCTGTCCCCTGGAGTTAACAAGACGGCATCACCCGGATGGTGGTAAGGCAAACGATATAATCTTCTGTTGTTGAGTGAGTCGCTTTTCCAGGCGACCAAATGTGTCCCGTCAGGTGACCAATCGAAACTGCTGCTACTGTTCAGGTAATTTGTTCTGTCGTAATCTCCGAAATTGTGAACGGTGCTGTCATCAAAGTCGTACACCTCCAGCCCCTTTTCACTGATAAAACCTAATCTGCGGCCATCAGGTGACCATTTCAGATTCGTCATCCAGTTTCTGGTTGTGTCAAGGAGAGCCTGATGCGACGAAAACGCGGCATCGGTCAACCACAGATTGCCGTTGTAGAGATAGGCAATATCTTTGGCGCCAATGGCGGCCGGAAGAACTAAGAGTGATATCAACGTAATGATGAATACCATAATTGTACCTCCTTACGGCACCGGAGTCAGTTGTATTTCCCCGTTGCTGTCGGTGTTCACTATTCCCAGCGTGTCTTCGGTCCGGTTCGCGGCATCACCGGAAACGCGGATAAGGAAACATTCATTATTACTCAGGTTGCGCCCGCCGGCGTCCAACAGGGTCAGCGCAGCAGTCTGAGTCAGCCTCTGGACGTAATTCGCTCGCAGGACGATCAGGTCGCCGCTCGGAAGGGCCTTCATGCCAAGGATACGACTTGTGTCAGCCGAATAGGTCCAGTCGTAAAGGCCGGTTTTGTTATTAATGCGGGCGATCGTTTTGTTGGGAGTATTACTTAAGTACAGGTTCCCTTCATAGTCCAGGCATATTCTTGTACTGGAGAAGTTTGCATCGGGACCGGTGATCCGCCATTGGGCTGTCCCGTCAGCATCAAATGAAGAAATATAATAACCGCTGTAATCATCAATATAAGAAAATACCTTAACACTTTTTTCAGCCGGATCTACCATAATCTCGGGCCACCGGGTATTGGCAGGAAATGATCCTGTCCATAAGAGCACCCCCTGCGGGTCATACTTTTCTAGAATGCCACCTGCTTTTGTCATATAGGTGTTGCCGGAACTCGTCACGGCATATGCCGTGTTCTCCATAAGCCCTGCCTTGCGATAGATGACACTAC
>RFGV01000226.1 GCA_003696605.1 Chloroflexota bacterium
ATCACACCCAGTTATCCACATCACAGAATGGGGATGGACATACCAACGTATTCCCCCGCTGTCTATGGCGATTAATCAGCTCATGGAAGTGGCTGAATTTTACGCACAGTACCCAACGGTAAAGGCCGCTACGTGGACATTATTGGGAGGGTGGGGCGGTATCGCCAACGACGTACAAAAGCTGATTGCCCCAGTCAGAGACTTCACCCTGACAACCGTGTTTCCAGACCCAGTCCCCCCGACTACGACAACCACCACATTGCCCACCCCCCTCCCACCTCCATCACCTGGCAAGCCGCGTGTGCAGTACGGCCGTACATATTTGCTGCTGCCTCCGCAGGCCGATGCCCCCTGGGCAGAGGCGGCCGCAAGCGTGGTGTTTTCCCCAAATGGCCCAAGATGGACGATTGGTGGCAGTGCGGACGATGCCGGAATTGGAGATTTGGACAACCGTCATGTTATCGCCGTCAATCCAGCAGGGTGGGGGAGTGGCGAAGACGGCAACGGATTGCCCGGATTCTTCAATAAATACTACCCCGGCGTAACCTACGAAGAGGTGATCGCGCGAACACCAGAGGAATTGGTCATTGTCCTCAAAAGCATTTTGGGGCAACTGCCCTATATCCCCGTCGAGCCGTTATCGCAGCGTGACGGCCGTTGGGCGAGTGTCCGCCTGGGCGAAGTGGGTTCGCCTAAAACGATTGGCAATTGGGGCTGTTTGTTGGTCGCGTACACCATGATGGCAAATTGGATGGAGCTGAACGGCACGCCGCTCAATCCTGAAGAAATGAATGCACACATGGTACAGTCCGGCGCATTTAGCATGCAGTACATCAAGCCGGGAGCGCTGGCAATTGCGTTCCCGAACGAAATTACCAATCTCGGCTGGCTTGACAAATCGTCACCGGACTTTGACGGCCGTATCAAGGCGTGGCTTGATGATTTAATTCCGGTTCCGGCACGTGTTGATTTGGTTCCATCTACGGCGCAGTGGGAGCAACACTGGGTACTGCTCATTGGGTACGACAACCGTGGGTACATCATGGCAGACCCGTGGACGGGTGAAATAGGGCACGTGGATGACGTGTATACAAACGGAGGTGTACTGGAAGCTCTGTTTTATGACTATACAGACACACAGCCGCCTTCGCCGCCAACAACAACTTTGCCACCAACTTCTACAACGACACCATCGCAATCGTACCGGTATACAGGCCCATCTGTGACGTATCAGGCGGCGATTCATGGCCCGGCAAGCGACTGGATGTGGAATATGCCGCAGCTCCATGACATGATTCGCTACCTGCAAATGCCGGTCAAATATCTGAGCAACGGCATTAACTATCAGCATTACGATGGCGCGATTACATGGTCACTGGTGCGCGTATTTTGGCAGCCGTACATGGCTGTGTCCCCGGCTGAAGCATGGGCAGATGTGCGCGATGGTGTGACCGCCTTGTACAACCGAGGTGCAAGACGGTTTGAATTACACAACGAACCCAATCTATTGCAGGAGGGAATGGGCGTTGTGTGGAGCAACGGCCGTGAGTTTGCAGACTGGATGGCGGAGTTTATCAGCATCATGAAGTCAAACTGCCAACAGGCCAAACGGTTCACCCCCACGTGTGTGGGGACAACCCTTCATAA
>RFGV01000227.1 GCA_003696605.1 Chloroflexota bacterium
CCCCATTGCCATAGGGCATCTGTACTAACCAGTACAGTAAGCTTATTGCCCTGTTAACTACTTTACACTTACACTAAAGTCAGTATGGTGCAAAATCCATTCATAATGCGTACGCTATATCTTGAAGAGGACGAAAACTCATGAAAACGTACAAGAAAATCGTTGTTTACTTGTTGCTATTTGGCACGTTTATCATTCAAACAGGCACTTCTCAGGCCAATCCGACTGCACCAAACGCACTTACCTTTATTAACCCGGGCACATCTGATGTAGTATTGGCCGAACTGGACGAATTTGCTACTGTGGTCATGGGCGATCCCTGGGACATGAACGAACCAACTGATCTGTCACACTATCGTGCGGAAAGCAACCTCAGCAATAGCACCTTTTCTGGCGGTGTTTATTCAGCCCAGATGAATGGGAGTAATGATGGTGCGGAGCGAATCACACTCCTGTCTGCTGGGGCACAAAACAATCAGGCGTTACGTATCGGTAAAATTGGTTACAACTTCCCTATTGATGCGAACAAATATCGCTATCTAACCTATCGCCTGTACAAAAGCCATTCCAACAAAAATACGGGGCTAATTCGCTGGTATGAAGATGATACACGCACCTCATCCGTGATGGGGGTCTCTACACCGTTTGATATTCCTGCTGGTGCTGGGTGGCATACGATTGTGGTAGACTTGAAAACAATCGGTTTGCAGCAGGGAAGTAAAAATTGGGAAGGGACTATTCGAGAGTTAATTATCCACCCGTTTGAGGGAGCCGGCGCCCAAAATGCCACTGTGAAGCTGGATTGGGCACGCTTGACTGCTGATGATCCATTGACAGCACGGCCGTTTACCATTCAGTGGTCAGGCGGCAGTGGCACAATTACACTCTATGCCAGTCCGGATGACAAAACGCTGGACACGACCAATGATATTCTTATTGGCACAGCAAATGCCAGCGATGGTAGTTACACCTTTCAGACAGGTGTTCTTCCGGCAGGTACTTATTACATTGCGGCGGATACGGATAGCGGTGTTGTCTGGAGCAATGGTGCGTTAGTTATCAATACACCACCTCAAATTGAGTTTATCAGTCCCAGCATGGAAAGTGGCACAGAATATTCAGCATCGGTTATTGGCAATGCCTGGGATATGTCTGATGTGCAGGATATTAACTACAATATGCAACCCTGGGAAACATCTTGTGTCACAAATGAGCAATTCTCTGGTGGTATTTATTCTGCCGATTTGTACCAGTGTCCAAGTGGCGTCACTTATGTTGATCCTGTTCTGTACATTGGTGGTATGAATCCATATCCTCCTGGTACACAAGATCCAGTCATTGATACAAGTAAATACCGGTATCTTTCTTTCCGGTTTTATCACTCAGGTACACAAAATGTGCAGGAAGGTTGGGTAGCCCGATTTGGCTGGTGGACTGTAAATGGAACTGATGGTCAGGTAACAGAAGATGTTGTGATGAGTCGCGATATCGTACTTTTGGAGGGGTGGAATACTTATCATGTGGATTTGTGGGCGAGTGATATTATTGATGAGGCTCATCCGGTGAAGCGTTCGTGGTTGGATTCTGCGCCAAATCGTTTGCGGCTTGACCCCAGTGAGTTGAATGTTTCGTTGTTACCGGCGACGATCCAATTGGATTGGATCAAGTTGACGGCTATTAATGAAATAAAGCAGGGAGATATATTCCCCATTAAATATGAGGTGGCGTCGTCTCGCCCGGTGACGGTGACGTTTTATTATGACTCTGATACGAATCCAAATAACGGCCGTTCTCTTATCAATACCATCAATATTGCCAACTCGGTTGCCCAAAACAATAATGTTGTAACGCCTCAGGCAATGACTTACTTTTTGTATCTACCCATGATCCTGAATAATGCCTGTGTTGGTTGTGTTACCTGGGAAACGGCCAGTGTCAGTTTAGGCACGTATTATGTATGTGCAGACTTGTGGGACGGATATAACACCATCTATCGTTGCAGTGATGCCCCAGTTTATATACGATAAGGGGGATGTTATCGGAGAAAGTTGTTGTCAGTGTGGTGGTGGTAAATTGGAACGGCCGTTCCTGGCTGGCACAATGTCTGCCATCTTTACAAGCACAGAGTTTTCGGGAATTTGAAATTATCGTTGTAGATAATGGCTCACGAGATGGCTCTGTCAACTGGCTAAACAAAAACTGGCCACAAGTACGGGTTATTTCTCTGCCTCAAAACACAGGATTTGCCCACGCGAACAACGTGGGCATTTCTGCTGCCAGGGGAGAATATATTGTTGCCCTCAATAATGACACGCGTGTAGGGCCTGATTGGCTGGCGGCCATGGTAACGGCCGTTTCCACCGCCCCCAACATTGGCATGATCGCCTGCCAGATACGTATCTGGGATGAACCTCACCTGCTCGATTCGGCTGGTATCGAAGTCGATCAGGCTGGTATCGCCTGGAATAGAGGCTGGCGACAACCAGTCACGACAGCCACAACCCCTTGTGAAGTATTCGGACCATCAGGTGCAGCCGCCCTTTACCGCCGCATCATGTTAGAACAAATTGGCTTCTTCGATACCGATTACTTTGCCTATTACGAAGATGTGGATCTGGCCTGGCGTGCTCAAAAAGCAGGTTGGCGCTGCCTGTACACACCCGCAGCATGTGTCTGGCACAAACATTCTGCCTCAGCCCGGCGCACGCCAACTTACAAGCTATTTCTACTTGGACGCAACAAATGGTGGACAATTCTCAAAAATTATGAGTGGCCGGCTTTGGTCAAAGCCTTGCCTCTCATTCTGGCGTATGACCTTTTAACAATGGCCGGGCAAGTATGGCAAAGTCGAAGCATCGCTCCGATAAACGGCCGTTTAGCCGCCATCAAAACCCTACACCACGCCATCCGCAAACGCCCTCCCGCTACTCACCCCGTCACCCTCTCACCAGTCACCCCTTTCTGGCAACTCCATCACAAAACCAGCCACCTAAAACCAAACGGCTGACCACCGTTTTCCCAATGTTAATTTCCAAATTAAAACCAGACAAGTTATAATAATTTCCGGCAACGAAAAATTCAAACAGAGAAATTATATGTTCTCAAACACAATAAAAAAACATACCAATTCAAACGAACTATTCGACACCCACACCACAAGCGGAAACATCTGGCACAACATCCGCGAAATCTATCGCTACCGCTTCCTCTTGCAAAACCTGGTCATTCGAGATCTAAAAGTACGATACAAAAACTCCATTCTCGGCGTTCTGTGGAGTTTACTCAACCCCCTACTTATGATGACCGTCTACACCATCCTCTTTACCGTTCTGATTCCCAATAACAACATCCGCAATTACCCCGTCTTCATTCTGGTTGCTCTTATTCCCTGGAACTTCCTAAGCAGCTCTTTGACTAGTGGCACACTTTCTATTACTGGCAACGCCCCACTCATCAAAAAAGTCTACTTCCCACGTATTTTGTTACCCACAGCCACCCTCCTGTCCAATCTTGTCAACTTTCTTTTAGCATTCCTCATTTTAATTTTTCTGCTTTTTTTCTCAGGTATTGGTCTCACGGTTCATGCCCTTTGGGTGCCAGTCATCCTACTCACCCAAATGATTTTCATTCATGGCCTTTGTCTGATTCTAAGCACACTAAATGCCTTTTATCGCGACGTTGCCATGATGTTGAACGTGGTCTTGCTCGCCTGGTTTTTCCTGACACCGGTATTTTATCCTTTTGAGCGTCTGGGCGAATCGGCCGTTTTGTTTGGTATCCACTTCAACCCGGCCATTGTCATGCGCTGGCTCAACCCCATGGCCTCCATCATAGACAGCTACCGCACCGTCCTCTGGGGTACAGTCGCCAGCACCGGCCCAGTTAGTATGGACCCCAAATTCCTGCTGCGCACTTTTGTCACATCTCTCCTGATTTTTATTATCGGTTACATTATTTTTACCCGTTCCGAACATCTGTTTGGAGAAAAACTGTAATCAATTCTTTAGACAGGTCAATTCATTCCGTCCCTTATCAACGCAACGGGTAAAATCTGCGTATTGGCATAGCTCATGAAACCAAAAAAATCTCCCTATACGCTTGTTCTAACCCTTCTCAGCATTAGTGTTATTCTTGTATTTAGCCTGCTGGCGTGGCAAAGCTACCAATATTTCACCCAAGCCGCCCCATTACCAACCATCGTTCCTTCAGCCATTGCCATCATCAGCCCAACCCCACAAGCCACCAGTACACTCCCACCCACCCTGCCCCCAACAAACACCCCCGCACACACAGCC
>RFGV01000228.1 GCA_003696605.1 Chloroflexota bacterium
AATGATACGCTCAAATGCCAAGCGGCATGCATTGGGAGACCCCGGCATAGCGAAAATCAGTGTGCCGTTGGCCAGTCCAGCCACCGCGCGGGATTGCACCGTGGAGGTGCCAATGTCTTCGTAAGACAGCTGACGGAAGAGTTCGCCAAAACCATCGACTGTGCGATCAAACAAGGGCGTCAGGGCTTCAGGAGTGTTGTCTCGTTCAGTGAACCCGGTGCCGCCGGTGATCAGCACCACTTGCACGCCATCATTGGCAATCCACTGCGAGACAATGGCACGCAGTTGGTAAATATCGTCTTTGACGATGGTCCTATCGACCACGCGGTGCCCGGCCGCCACGGCCGCTTGCGCTAAATAATCGCCCGACGTGTCATTTTCGCGTGTTCTAGTATCCGAGACAGTCAGTACCGCGATGTTGAGTGGTTGGAAAGGTTGTGCTGTTTTATGACCCATGTTGTTGTCCTCGTCTTGCCAATCGTTGATAAATCTCTTCCCATTGTTCCGGCGTGTTAATGTTTTGGAGCTGTTTTTGTTCGATCTCTGAAATTTTTAGTTCCGTATGGTCAATGTGTTCAAGCAGCGTTTTGAGCGACCGTTTTCTGGGCTCAGGCTGTTCTAACAGCCTTCGAATTATTTTCTTGCACTCTGGTGTGACCGATAACAATATGGGCAGCGGAAAACCACGAAAAATACGGGCTTTCCCTTTTGGGGGGCGGGTGCGTAGTCGACGTAGCAATGCCGGGGTCAGCATCGGCATATCAACTGGAATCACCAGCATTTTATCTGGTCGCATCTTGTGCATCACAGTTTCAATCGCCCCGAGCGGGCCAAGATTCGGCAGCCTGTCTGGCAGCCAGCCCGGATGTGGTCCACAGATGACCACCTGGGAACATCCAGATTGATACAGCAGTTGCTCCGCATGCTCGGCTTGCGTGAGGCCACTGGGCAGTGTCAGCAGGCTTTTGTCTTGCCCCATACGCCGAGAACGGCCACCTGCGAGTACCACGCCGAGCATGGTTCATCCCCCAATCATGGCCAGTTGTTTGGTCA
>RFGV01000019.1 GCA_003696605.1 Chloroflexota bacterium
AGTCGGCGGCACCTGAGTGAATGAGGGGTGTATCCCCACCAAGACCTTGTTAAGGTCTGCCGAAGTGATGCATTTAGTCCGAGACCGCGCCCACGAGTTTGGCGTGCGCGGCATTGATCCGGAGAAGGTGTGGCTGGATTTAACGGCCGTTGTCGCTCGCAAGGATGGCATTGTCAAAGGGATCGTGGACGGCATCTACGGCTGGGTCAAGCCAAATCCCAACGTCACCTTCATTCGCGGCCGCGCCGAATTTACTTCGCCGGTAGACGTGCGCGTGGACGGGAAAACCATCACCGCGCCCAAAACCATCATCGCCGCCGGTTCCCGCACCGCCGATGCGCACCTGCCCGGCCTGACCGAAGTGGGATTCATCACCAACCGGGAAGCGCTGATGCTGGATGCCGTGCCCTCGTCGCTGATCATCATCGGCGGCGGCTTCATTGGCGTGGAGTTTGCCCAGATGTATGCGCGATTTGGCACAAAAGTCACCCTCCTCAGCCGCAGCCCCCGCCTGATGAAGCAGGAAGAGCCGGAACTGTCCGACCGGCTGGCGCAAATTTTGACCGCCGAAGGGATTGACGTGCGGCTGGGCGCGGCGGCCAAATGGGTGGAACGAGCAGGCAGCGACAAGGTGGTCATCGCCGAGATAGAGGGGCAGGAATACCGCTTCCAGGCGGCAGAAATCCTGTACGCCGCCGGGCGCGTGCCCCGCGTGGACGGGTTGGGGCTGACGGAAGCGGGCGTGGAAGTCGGGACGCAAGGAATCGTCGTGAACGAGCAGCTAAGGACAACGGCGGCCAACATCTGGTCGTTGGGCGACGTGAACGGCGGCGCCATGTTCACCCACCGCGCCACCTACGACGGCCCCATCGCCGCCCTGAACGCGGTGAAAGATGCCGGGCGCACGGTGGATTATCGGGTCGTGCCCCGCGCCGTGTTTACCCAGCCGGCGCTGGCCAGCGTGGGACTGACGGAAGCGGCAGCGACTGCCGCCGGACACGAAGTCAAAACTGGCGTGGCTTACTTTGCCCATTCTGGCCGGGCGAAGGCGATTGGGGAAACGGAGGGGATGATTAAGTTGGTGGCGGATGCCCAAACTGGCGAACTGCTGGGTGGCCACATTCTCGGCCCGCACGCCGATATCTTGATTCACGAAGTAGTGGCGGCGATGTATGACCGGGGCACGGCCGTTTCCCTGCAAAAATCCATCCACATCCACCCCACGCTGAGTGAGATGGTGAAAGACGCGGCCAAAAAATTACGGTAGCGAGGAGTTGCATGGCAAAGTTTGACGGTGGCCTGGGCTAGTTGGTATTGTCTGCCGGCTGTATCTCCACACGCCCAGTCATGCCTGCCAGCAATAACAGGTCGGTTTTGTCCAAATCAATGATGACGGTGAATGTGGCGGCGTCGCCGACAACGCCACTGGCTTGAGGTACGATACGGGCTACCTGACCAGCAATTATCTCGTCGGGATAGGTTTTGAGAAAGATTTTGGCTGGTTGACCGGGAGCAATGCTGGCGAGGTCTCGTTCACTCAAGTTGCTGGTCTGAAATTGGAGATTAGCCACATCCAGCAAGGTGACAATGGGGGTGCCCGGACTGACCATTGTGCCTGGCGCAACTTCTACGGAGATGATTACGCCGTCCCAGGGGGCAACAAGTTGGGCGTCGGCCAGGGCTTCTTGTGCTTGTGTCAGGGAAAGTTTTGCTTGCTCCAGGGTGATTTCTGCCTGGGTGACTTGCAATTCGGCGGCGGTGATTTCGCTTGGTTTGGGGCCAGTGGTCGCTTGTTCGAGGGCTTGCTGGGCGCTGAGTAGAGAGGCCTGGGCAGAAACGGCCGTTTTGTCATTGAGTGTAGCCAGTGTCAGATTGTACTGGGCTCGGGCCATTTCCAGATTTTCCTGCGCCAATGTCAGATTACGCTCAGCAGCATCCCGTTCTGCTTCCAGTAGTGGCTTGCGGAATGGGTCACCCAGCTCCCACTCACGGCCAGGGTCAAAGGCAGTATCATACGCTTCCTGGGCATCAGCCAGTGCTCGTTCGGCTTGTTGCAGATTGACGCGGGCAGAAACCAGGTTGTTGGCGGCGGCGGCATCTGCTGCCTGTGCCTGTTCCAGGGCTACCTGGGCAGCTGCCAGATTGGCTTCGGCCAGGGCAACGGCCGTTTCATCTGGTTCCCAGTTTCGCAAATCGTCCAATGTCAATTGGGCTTGCGCCAGACTGACTTCGGCTTGCTCTACCTGCAATTCGGCGTTTCTAACGGCTTCTTCTAATGCCTTGGTGTCTAGTGTGGCAATAAGCTGCCCGGCTTGTACAAAATCACCAGGTGCGACAAGGATGTTTGTCAGTTGTCCGCTGGTGCTAAAGCCTAATGGCAGGGCTGGGGTTTGGGCAACCAGTTGGCCATCGGCCAGCACGGTGGTGCCGGTGACGGGAGGGAGGGTAGGACGTGGGGTGGGGGTGGTATCGGTTTGGGTGGTGTTAGTGGCCGGCACGGCCGTTTCCCTTTGTGCGGGTCTGTTTCTGGCCACACCAGCGCATCCTGTTAATACAAAAATTGTGATTAAAAAAAGAGAAAGTTGTTTTGTGTTCATAGTCTCCACTTATTGCATGCGTAAGATTTCAACTGCACGTTTTTTGACAATGCGACGCGCGGAAAAGATCGCGCCCAGAATACTGGCCAGTACGACCATGATTACGATAAATGGGGCGACTGTAAAGTCAACGGCGGGAATAATCGGCCGTTCTTGCAAAACCCTGTCCATGTAAAAAGAGACATACCCCATTGTGGCACCGGCAGCAATGCCAGCCAGCGCAGCGCCGAGGGTCATGGTGATGGCTTCGACGACTAGCATGCCGGTTAGTTCTCGCCGTAGCATTCCCATTGCCTTCATCATGCCAATTTCCAGTCGGCGGGCGTAAATGGTGACATAGATAACGGCGAATACGCCAAAAACGGCCGTTGTGAACGAAATCACCGTCAGCACCAGCAAAAACACCCGCAATGAGGCCTGTGCTCGTTCATTTTGTTCCAGTACTACCGGATATACACGTGGCCACAGAGCAAATTCCTGACTGAAACGCTCACTAATTTCGCGGGCAACCAATTCTGCATCACTGTCTGGGGTGAGCGTTGCCAATACCTTTTGGTAAACGGGTTCGGTCTGGTCGGGTAATGGTTCATTCAGGGGAGTGATTAGTCGGTTATATGTGTCCAGCGAGACAAGTACCTGGCTATTGCTTTGGGCGCGCACGCGGCTGCGCATGATGTTTTCAAATCCGGGTATGCGGCGGGCAATGCCAATGACACGAGCATTGATGATGTTGTCTGGTCCCTGTCCGGTGAGCTTGACGGTATCGTTTAGGGAGACGGCGAGGTGTTCGGCCAGTCCTTCGCTGATGATGATGGTGTTGGGTTCACTCAGGATGCGATCCAGGGCATCAGGGCTGCCACCGACGAATTCCATCATGTCGGTAAACAGGACGGAGTTAAGACGGCCGTTTACACCAACCACATCCACCGCTGCCGAACGCATGCCTACCTGATCGGAAATACGAGTGGCGAAGTCGGCACTCAATCCCACAGCCTGATCAATACCGGGAACGGCCGTTAACTCCGCAAATTCATCCGGACGCAACCGCCCCATATTCAGGTCATCCACTGCATTCCAGCGGGCAAAGATTTGCACGGCAATCGGTGCCCCCATGTCTAATTGGGTTGTTGTTTCAAAGTTGGCATTTTCCAGGGCCAGTTGGGTTGCCAGGAAGCTGGGCAGAACACCGCTAAATAGTACCAGCAGGGAAATAAGCGTGTTGCGCAAGGAGCCACGTCCCACGTTGCGGCGGGCAAAATAGGTGAGACGCGGGACGAAGCCACTCATGACCAGTAATACCAGTCGCTCAAATGGTACAGTGGTAATGAAGAACATGAGTCCTAACCCCAGCACCATAAGTCCCAGAGCCAGGAGAAAGAAGGCAACTTCCAGGGCGGGACCACCGAAGGCATCTACTGCCTGGAATGAGCCAATGAGGGCGAAGATGGACATGAGACCCAGCCCGGAGAGGAAAAGGCGGCGGTTGGGGCCGCGTTCGCGCAGGTGTGCCAGGTCTTCGATTTGCAGGTTGTCGGCTACGCCGGGGTTAATGGCGTGCATGACTTTGGTGCGGGCTGCGTCTTGGGCTGGTTTGAGGCTGCTGATGATGAGGACAACGAAAGCGGAGATGGTGGGGGGGAGAACGGCCGTTATCGTTACCTGCGGGGTCAGGGGTGCTGTTATTCCCTGTTGTGCCATTTGGAGTTCAATGAGAGGGACAACAATATAGGCGGTAATCAATTGTCCTAGCCCAACGCCCAGTGTGACCCCAATTACACCGATGACCAGCACTTCGACGATGACGAGCGAGAAGAGAAAGCGACGTTGCGCCCCCAAAATTCGCAAGACGGCCATGTCTCGCCGTTGTTCCTGGACGTTCGTCATGACCAGTGTGTGTACCAGTAAGCCAACGACGCCCAGAGCAATAAGGCCATAGGTGTTGATAAGGGCTTGCAAGGCCAAAAAGCCTTGGGCTGCTTCGTCGAGGATGGCGGCTTTGCCGATTTCGACAGAGAATTCGTCTCCCAGCTGGTCTTGTACATGTTTGGCGACTTCGCGCACGCGCAGGGCGGCTATTTCGGCGTTGCTTGTTTCGTATAGGGATTGATTGACGGCGACAACCAGTAATTGTGCCTGCCCGGAAAGGTCGAGCCATGCCTGGACATCGTTGATGTGGGCGATAAGGCCGGTGCGGACATCTGCGCCAGCCACGCCGTCTTGCCGTACAATGCCGGAGATGGTGAAGCGGTGGGTGGTGCGGCGGAGGCTGGTGCCGGTGGTGGCGGGTTTGCCGGTTTCACGGGGGAAGGGGAAGTCGTAGGCGACGTCTATGACATCTCCTACGTGGAGGCCGTAGTCAAGGGCAGTGGATTCAAGGAGAACGGCCGTTCCATTGCCGATGGTGTATTCGCCTTCGACGACGTCAATGAAGCCGATGTCGTCAGTGGTATTGTCCAGGGCGATGAGGGTGCCGGTGGTGAGACGGCCGTTGCTGTTCATTTCGATGGGGATGTGGAAGCGGGGAAAAACGGCCGTTATTTGCTCATCTGCGTTTACAATTGCCGAAATAGTTTCGTCTATTGGCATAAATAAAAATGGACTGGTATCTCGTTTGCTGATTGCCAGATCGTATCGGCCAACGGCCGTGGCAATCAAGTCCACATTAGAACGACGAATCGTCTCCACTGTTGCGCTCATAGCCACAATCAGGCCAGTACTAACCATGAGCGACAGAATCATCAAGATTGTACGGACTTTGCGTCGGGTGAAATTTTTGAGTACGTATTTAAGGATCATGTTTAGCGCACACTATCAGGGCTTACTGAGACAGCTCGCGTTTCTTCTTCCAGTATTTTGCCGTCACGGAGCTGAATAACCCGTTCGGCGAATTCAGCCATACGTGGATCATGGGTGACAAAGACGACAGTCATCCCTTCCTTGTTAAGCTGTGAGACCAGTTCCATAATGGCGAAGCCGGTTACAGAATCGAGGTCACCGGTCATTTCATCGCCGATGAGAATGGGGGGATTGTTAGCCAGAGCACGGGCAATGGCTACTCTTTGTTGTTGGCCACCGGAAAGTTCGCTGGGGTAATGGTGGGTGCGGTCGCCCAGATCGACCTTTTCCAGTAATTCACGGGCGCGTTGTTGTCGTTCACGCCGGCCAACCTTGGCCAGTACCATTGGTGCTTCGACATTTTCGAGGGCGGTGAAGTTGGCAAGCAGGTTGTAGTTTTGGAAGATGAAGCCCATTTTGTGCAGGCGGAGTCTGGCGAGTTCGTTTTCGCTAAGGGCAACGAGGTTTTGCCCATCTACAATGACATGTCCTCGACTGGGTTCATCGAGGCCACCGATAATATTGAGTAGGGTGGTTTTGCCGGAGCCGCTTGGGCCCATAAGGCAAACGAATTCGCCTTTTTGTATTTCCAGAGAGACACCACGCAGAGCGGGGACGGCTTCTTTGCCCATGAGGTAGGATTTGTAAACGTTGTCTACAATAATGATAGGGTCTGTCATATGGAGAACCTTTTGTTTTGATGTGTTACGTCAGGGTGTGTATATCATATAAGTACGGGGAAAACGGCCGTTTGTTGCACCATTTCCCAATTATTAACACCACCAATTGCCAGTTTTGCGACAGTTTTCATATTTGTTACAGATGTAACTGTAAC
>RFGV01000020.1 GCA_003696605.1 Chloroflexota bacterium
ACTTGATTATCTGTTTTTTGACAGTGTGGACATTGATTCATAGCTCTTTTATATCATGCCTTTTGAATTAGTCACTCCCTGATATTTCTTATTCGTCACACCCAGATGGCTACGATACAATAAGCCGTCAGGCTAATTACAAGGAGGATATATGCGCGTATTAATTACAGGAGCAGCCGGTTTCCTGGGTTCTCATTTGTGTGACCGATTTATTGCAGAAGGGCACACAGTGGTGGGGATGGATAATTTGATCACCGGTAATATGGATAACATTGCTCATTTAATGGGGCATGAACGGTTTACTTTTATTAAGCAGGATGTGAGTAATTATATCTATGTGCCGGGACCATTGGATGCAGTATTGCATTTTGCTTCGCCAGCCAGTCCGAATGATTATTTGCAACATCCGATTCCTACGCTGAAGGTGGGGTCATTGGGCACGCATAATACATTGGGGTTGGCAAAAGCAAAGGGTGCCCGGTATTTGCTGGCTTCTACATCGGAAGTGTATGGGGATCCGGAGGTAAATCCACAACCGGAGACGTATTGGGGGCATGTAAATCCGATTGGTCCACGGGGTGTGTATGATGAAGCGAAGCGGTTTGCGGAGGCGATGACGTTGGCTTATCAGCGGTATCATGGTTTGGAGACGCGGATTGTGCGTATTTTTAATACATATGGGCCGCGGATGCGTTTGCATGATGGTCGGGTTGTGCCTAATTTTATTTTTCAGGCGTTGAGTGGTCAGCCGTTGACGGTGTATGGGGATGGTAGTCAGACGCGTTCGTTCCAGTTTTATTCTGATTTGGTGGAGGGGGTTTATCGTCTTTTGTTTTCGGATGAGAAGTTGCCGGTAAATATTGGCAATCCGCAGGAGATGAGTATTTTGGAGTTTGCGCGGAAGGTGATAGAGGTTTCTGGGAGTTCGTCGGAGATTGTGTTTGTGCAGCCGAAGGATGAACGGATTACGGATGATCCCAAGGTGCGGCGTCCGGATATTAGTAAGGCGAAGCGTGTGTTGGGTTGGGAGCCGAAAGTGGGATTGGAAGAGGGGTTGGAGAAGACGATTGCGTTTTTCCGGGAGCGGGTGAAACAGGAGACGCAAGGGGCGTAGGGGGGCGTGTTGGTGGTTTGGCGGCGTTGGTTGCCTGGGGTTTTTGTTGAGCAGGTGTGGCAGCCGTGGTGGGGGTGGTTGCTGGCGTTTGGGTTGGGTTTGGCGTTGGCCCGGGGGCCGCTGTGGTTGGTGGTTGGTGTGTGTGGCGGAACGGCCGTTTTTTTCCTTGTTTTGCGCTATCCTTTGTTTGGTCTTGGCCTGGCTTTGCTGATTGGGCCTTTTGGCGCCTGGGAGGAGTTGCAGCCGTGGGCGCTACCGGTTGATTCGGGGCAGATTGTTTTGATGGTTACGGTGTTGGCCTGGTTGGCCAAGGGGCTGGCGCAGCGACGGCTGGTATTCCCCCGAACTTTTCTGAATGTGCCGCTTTGGTTATTTATTGGATGGGGGGCTTTTAGTTTGTGGTTTGCGCCTTCGTTGTCGTTTGGTTTGCGGGAGTTGCTGAAGTGGGTAGAAATGGGGGTGATTGTTTGGTTGGTGGTGGCGGAAGCGGAAGCGTATGGGGTGGGAAAAACGGCCGTTCTTCTGCCTGGTATGCTTTTGCTGGCCGGGTTGGTTCAGGCTGGTGTTGGCATCTCTCAGTTCCTGGCTCCAGATGGCCCCGTTCATTTTCAGGTATTAGGTCGTTTTTATCGCGCATTTGGCACCTTTCAGCAACCTAACCCGTTTGGTGGGTTTATGAGCCTGATGGCATTATTGGGGAGTGGGATTTTGGTTGGGTTGCTGGCAACAGGCTGGCAACAGTGGCGGGGGCAGGGGCGTGTGTCCTGGTGGGTGGTTTGTGCATTGCTGGTTGTGGGTGGAACGGCCGTTTTTACCACCCTCGCCCTTGTTATGTCCTGGAGTCGGGGAGCATGGCTTGGTTTTGCTGCCGGAATTACCATCCTCGTCCTTTTTGGACCACGCACTCGTCATACCGGCCTGGCCTTACTACTTGCAGGTGCGATCGCTTTTGGTCTTTCCTGGCAATCTGGTCTGCTGCCCGCTTCTGTTACAGACCGCCTGACTGGTTTTACGCAAGACCTGCAATTTGGTGATGTTCGTGGTGTAGATATTAACGATGATAATTACGCTGTCCTGGAACGATTGGCTCACTGGCAAGCGGCATTGGGAATGACGCGAGATCACCTCTGGCAAGGTGTTGGTTTGGGTAATTATGAGCCTGCCTATGAAGATTACGCGCTGATTAACTGGCCTTATCCTTTAGGCCATGCCCACAATTACTACCTGAACATTCTGGCAGAAACGGGTATACCGGGTTTGATAGCTTATTTGGCTTTCTGGACGGCCGTTTTCTGGCAAACCATACACCTTTTGCCACAACTTGTCTGGCCTCATCGGGGAATTGCGTTGGGATTACTTGCGGTTTGGACAGCTATTACCGTTCATCATCTGGTTGACAAATTGTATGTAAACAACATTTATATTCATTTAGGGGTATTATTTGCCCTATTGCAACTTTTGCCTTTGTGGCAAAAAAGAGACAAAAATCTTACGCTAGTTGAGGTACAGGAATGATGACAATTTTTGTGTCTGTTGCTGGCCGCTTTGGTATTAACAGCAAAGAGGCTGAGCGATTTTTTAAATTTGCTGTTGTGGGAGCAATCGGTTTTGTTGTTGACTTTGGCATTTTTAACTTGCTGATTAATCCTTTTCAGGCATTACTGACTGAAGGAAGTGGCTGGTATCAGTTTCTTGCTGGTCAGGGAATGTCGGCAGAGCAGATATTTACACTTGTCCCCACGTTGGCCGGCACAGTTTCATTTATTGCGGCCATTATCAGTAATTTTATCTGGAATCGGTATTGGACGTATCCTGATTCTCGGTCTAAGCCGTTGGGCAAGCAGTTTGTTCAGTTTGTGTTGGTAAGTATCACCGGAATTGTGATTCGTGTGCCGATTATTGCTTTTACACATCGGCCGTTTACGTCATTAGTGATGCGGACAATGGCATTCTTGGCCGATTATGCTGTGCGTATTGGCAAGAATTTGGCGCTGGCGTTATCTGTTGTGATTGTCATGTTTTGGAACTTTTTTGTAAATCGGTATTGGACATATAACGACGTTGACTGATATGGCTGGCCGTAAACGTGTGGGCATAGATGTTACAGCAGCACTGACGCAGGGTGGGGGAATCGGCCGTTATACCCGTGAATTAGTGCGGGCGGTAACGGCCGTTGATCAGACACACGAATACCATTTCTTTTCTGCTCGTCCACCTGCCACCTTACCTGTGTCCGATCCGCTCCCCAGTGGGGAGCACGTACACCATCATCCTGCGCCTCTGGATGAACACTGGCTTTACAGATTGTGGTACCGGTTACGCCTGCCTATACCTGTACAATGGTTTACCGGTTCACTTGATTTGTTTCATTCACCCGATTTTGTTTTGCCGCCGGTTGCTGGCCATATCCCTACATTGCTTACAGTGCATGATCTTTCGTTTGTTCATTATCCGGATACATTCCCTGAAAACCTGGTAGCTTATTTGAATCGTGTGGTGCCCTGGTCGGTTAGGCGGGCTACGCATGTGCTGGCAGATTCACAGGCAACCAAAACAGACCTGGAAACAATTTGGGGAGTGCCAGCAGAAAAAATAACGGTGTTGTACTGTGGTGTGAATGAGCACTTTCGGCCTGTAACAGACGGCAAACGGATAACGGCCGTTTTGCGCAAATATCAGCTCGACAACATACCTTACATTCTCACAGTTGGCACTGTCCAACCCCGAAAAAACTACCAAATGCTCATTCGCGCCTTTGCTCCAATTGCCACCCAATTCCCGCACCACCTTGTTATCGCTGGCGGCCGTGGCTGGCTGTACGATGATATGCTGGCTGAAGTCCAACGATTAAATCTGACAGATCGTGTGCATTTCATTGGCTTTGTGGATGATGATGATTTACCAGCGCTATATAGTGCTGCTACCCTGTTTGTGTTTCCCAGTTTGTATGAGGGGTTTGGATTGCCACTGCTAGAAGCGATGGCCTGCGGTACGCCAGTAGTTACTTCAAATGCTTCCTCCCTGCCGGAGGTGGTGGGAGAAACGGCCGTTTTGCTCCCACCACACACACCCGAACCCTGGACAAACACCCTCCACCAGCTACTCACCGATTCCAACGCCCGTTCACACCTGCAAGCACAAGGCTTTCAACAAGTACAAAAATTCTCATGGGAAACAGCCGCCCACCAACTCATCCAAATCTACAAACATTTGCTAAAAAAATAGCACCTCACCACATTTTTCTGGCACATAACAACAAAACAGTACTATTTGGGGATAAATTATGTCTACTAACTGGTACCAATTTCCCACCGACCCCTCTTTCCATTTGTCCAGTTATTTATATAATTTTATGTTACGTTACCACTCTTGTAAGATTGTGGATGATTTTCTGTTGTAGTACCAAAAGTGAATATTTTTACTTGTTTATAAGGTAGAAACCCCTGCAAACTGGGATTTCTTTGCTCTTTACTACCTGAAGACAATGTACACAACATCTCGCTCATCAAGCACACCAAGATTCCATCGACGCCTGGCTGGTGAGAAGCACGACTTCAGGAGGAGGAGAAGTCAATGACAGACGGGATCGGATTTCTGCCAGGTGTGATGAAGCTAAAAACCCTTTGTGTGGGAGGCCATTTCACACCTCAAGAGAATGAAGAAGAGCCTGAGGACAGGACACCATTTCCTCAAAACGTCCTGGTACATACCGAGCAATTCCTCTTTTTCACCGAAGCAGCATACGATCGGGCACTGGATATTATTCTGCGAGACCGAGATATTGACCTGGTATTTGTGGATGCAGACTACGATCCACTTTCTGAAATCACCATGTTTATGACCCAGGTCCGTGAAATTCGCCCCAAATTGCCAGTAGTCATTTTTACCAGCAGCGCCGATGACAAAATGCGTTATCTCATGCGGGAAGGGGCGACCTGGCACTTTACAAAACACTCCACGGCTATTTCCCGTTTGCCAACTGAAATACAAAAACACGTTTTTTCTCCAATTAATTGGGACGAAATTTTTCGTCACTATGCCAGTGATGCCGTAAAACCACGCATCGAACCCGGATTGAGTTACACTGACCTGGAAGCTTTGACACGTAATCCAGAAGAGCGATATATCATCAAACGGCTTTTTGCGGATAGTGATGTTGTGCAGATTTTTCGCATGGATGAAGGGTTTAGTGGGTCGCGAATTTATACAGTTAAGCCAGCTCATGAGTTGAAACGCATCCTTAAAATTGATGTAGCCGATCGTCTGGAGTCGGTTCAGGAAAAGCAGGGCCGTTTAATTCAGCCTCGTCTCAATCGCCGTGTCGGACAAATTCAGGGTAAGTTGGTTCGGGGGCAGCATTTGGCGGGTGCTTGCTATACATTGGCGGGGTCAAGTAAGGATGCGATTACACTGACGCAGTTTTTGCAAGACCAAAATCGGGTACGCAAAGAGTTGATTGACGCGATTTTGGAACAATTGCAAATCAGTCTGGAGCAGTTGTATGCAGGGAGCAGTGACACCGAATTGCGTTATTGGGCACCGCTGTATTCACGTGTGTTACCAACGCATTTGGTGCTGGAAGATGCGGAGTTGGTAGATCTATCAACAGAGGATGGGGATTATAAGTTACGTGCAGAAGACCTGACTACGCTTTCGGCTGTGCCGGTAAATGAAACGTTGCAGAAAATTAATACGGCCGTTCGTAATGGTGAGCAACCAACCATTATCCTTTATGGGTTCGAGGTGGCCGAACTGGATACTCAGCAAGGGGTTTTGTATCTGCACGATGACCTCATTGCCCGTTATCCTATTTCCCCGTTACTCAAAGGCAAAAACCATCCCATTTTGCGGTTTAAAGTGCGCTTGCGTCAAACCGAGTGGCAAACATTGACACATCCTGTTTTTCGGCGAGGCAAGCGGATTTGTGTACGTGGGCGTGTTGTAGATACGCAGGAAACCATTTTGGCGCGTAACATTTCGGAAATCACTGGCAAGTCTTATAACCTGGAAGAAACTGTTTTTGAGTTGGGGTCTGCTCAGTTTATTGCACCAACGACAAATATTCGGTGCCTGCTTTGGGAAATTGGGCGAGAGGACATGATTGTGCCCATTCCTCAAGTATCGCCTGTGGTGCATGGCGATTTGAATACCAGCAATATTTTGGTAGAGATTGGGGATGATGTGCCGGTATGGTTGATTGACTTTTCGGATGCAAGGCCGGGGCATGTATATTTTGATGTGGCAAAGTTGGAAGTAGAGTTTCGGACGCATGTGTTATTCCGATTGTTCAAAGAGATGGTGGATGAGGGGTTGTGGGATGAAGAAACGGCCTTGAAGTTTGCTTTGTTGGTGGAGAATGTGCTATGGGAGACAGACGGCCGTAAATTTGAAGAATTTATCGCCACTTTGCGTGACTATCACCCCGACTGGTACGACCAGCTTTATACTCAATTCCCACTTTATGCCGAAAACTTGCTTTACTTCCTCTATTCTTTGCGTGAAATGGCCGAAAATTATAGCCCAGAGCGGTTCCGTTATCACTATCCGGTAGCCATCTTTTTCCATAGTATGGCTGCTCTAAAGTTTGAGGAACTGAAGAATACTCCCTGGTATCCCTGGTCGAAGCGACTGGCTTTGTGTGCCGGGCTTGTTGCTGGCAAGAAGGCTGTCGTAGAAGTTGAGCGACCGCGTGAAGTTACAACTGTTTTGAATGCACTAAAGCAACGAAGTTCATTCGCTCTGGTAACAATAGGAAGTGGAGAAGACCGGAAATATCTTTTGCAGTGGAATGCCAATTGGGGCATGTTTAATCTGGTGGGTGGCAAAATAGATAATAGCAAGGGAGACCGGGATTCTTATGCACGAGCGATTCAGCGGGAATTGCTAGAAGAGCTGGGTTTACGAAGTCCGAAAGATTATCGAATTGTGTGGGAATATCGACCACTTTATAAAAGGCAGTTCTCTCGCCGCGACTTTGTTTTCAAGGATTATGAGTTCCATGTTTTTCAAATAGAGTTTTTGCCCAGACATCCAATGTCCCGTTCTGAATTTGAATGGTTTGCCCAGCGGCTTTCACCTGATCGGGAGAATATTTTGGTGTCGCGGGCAGAAATTGAACGGTTGTACACGAATGATAACCGCCCCATTTCTGAAACAACGCGCATGATTTTGCAAGAGTTGGGCGAAGTTATGCCGTTGAAGGAACGGGAGATATTTACTTCATTGGTTTTCAATCCAGATTCCAGAGAGTTGATTGTCAGTCGCGGGCGGGCACAGTTGACGGGGAATTTGATGAATCCTGAAATTGCAGAGCGGGTGGAGAATGTAACGGTTGAGGTGTTGCCTTCACCGGCGTATGAGATTGAAAAGGATTCGGCCGTTTTTCATGTAGATTCACTCGAACCCGGACAAATTTACCCGCTTTCCATTTGGCTACAGCCACGTGAAAAGCACGGTGCACTTATTTTGCGCGTCACATTTTATGACGTACGTGGCTATGAATACCAGCACAACATCGAATGTGACATTCACTTTGAATCCCAGGTCCGTTCTACCTTTCACATCGACAACCCATACGTTGTTGGCAAACCATTAACTCCCGCTTCTGAATCTCTCTACGTGGGCCGGGAAGATGTATTTCGCTGGATTGAAGAAAACTTACTTGGCAAAACCCAGCCCCACACGCTCATCCTCTATGGTCAGCGACGAATGGGTAAAACCTCGACCCTTTATCAGCTTGTAGGGGGCAAAAGGGGTAAAACAATCCGAGAATATCCAGGATATCCCATTTACCCAGTATATGTAGATTTGCAAAGACTGGCAGGATGTGACGCCACTGAATTCTTTGAGCGTTTGAGCGGTGAAATCGTCCGCAACCTTATTAAGCGAGGTATCCAGATTTCCACACCAGCACTTTGGTCAGGCAATGGAACGCTTTATCGAGAATTTGATACGTTTCTGGATGAGGTGGAGCGTAAATTGCCAGAAAATGGCCTTTTGGTATTGATTTTGGATGAACTTGAGCAACTACAGGAAAGTGTAGAGCGTGGCAAGTTGAATCAAGATATTTTGCCATATTTGCGCTCGCTGATGCAGCACCGTTCCCGCCTGACGTTTATTTTGGCTGGAACCAATCAGTTGGTTGAAGATTACTGGAGCATTATTTTCCATGTAGGTATTAGTCGGGAAATTCTTTCATTGACTCGTGAGGAAACCGAGTTTCTAATTCGGGAACCGGTTGCCCCTATGATTCAATATGATGATTTGGCTGTGGATCGTATTTGGTTGGCTACTCGTGGTCACCCCTATTTTACGCAGCTGATTTGTCACCGGCTGATTAGTACAGCCAATTTGGAGGGTAGGCGAAGCCATTTGATCACTATTGCGGATGTGCGGCAAACAATTAATCATATTGTAGAAGAAGATGATAGCCATTTGCATTATCTCTGGCGTGAAAGTTCCCGCGAAGAGCAGTTGGTAATGGCGGCTTTGGCTAGTAAGGATGCTGTAAGTGAGGAATTGGTTTCAAGGTTGGAGATTGCGGAACGCTTGCGTGAGACTGGGTGTGGGGAGGAGGAGATTAATACTGCATTACGGCGATTGGAGTTGCGCCGATTGGTGACGCGGTTGCCTGTGGAGCGTGAGATTCAAACACGTTTGCCCCGACCGGGTGGGTGGCAACCTACGTTGGTGAGTAAAGATTATGTGTATGGTTTGTCGTTTGATTTGTTGCGGATGTGGGTGATGCGAAAACGGCCGTTAGGCTACTTGCTTGATTAGCTGCATTTCATGGGGAAGTTGGTATCGGATCTTTGTGTTGACTGAAAAGATTAGGGGAAACATCATGACGTACATTGTGGGCCATCCAATCAAACATCCGGCTGATTTTTACGGCCGTTTCAACCAAATCACACGCTTCTTTGAAATTATTGGCGGGGGACAAACACAATCTCTGAGCATCCTGGGGTTGCGCCGAGCGGGTAAAACATCTTTTCTACAACATATTGCTCACCCTGAGATCATGGCCCGTTACCTGCCTTACCCTGAAAAATATGCCATGATTTACCTCGATATGTCCTTTTGTCGTACCCCTTCCGAGTTCTACTATCGTCTCCTGCTCCAACTCAAAAACACTTTGGGACAAAAACAACCAATAAACCTTTGGAAATCATCACCGCCAGACAAAACCAATTTATATGATGTGGAGATGTTGCTATGTCAGCATCCAGACCGACGTATTATTCTTTTGTTGGATGAGTTTGACCAACTGCGCACCAACAACTTTGATCAAGACTTTTTAGTTGAATTACGGGCAATGACCAGCGTCATGGAATACGATCTTGCCTGTGTAACAGCATCCTATTGGGATTTATACCAGTTGGGTGAGCAGATAGGTTTGCCGCCAACTTCTCCTTTTTACAACATTTTTTATCCAACTCCTATATATCTTTCTGGCCTGGAAACGGCCGAAACCGAAGCCCTTATACGCAAACCAGCCGAACACGCTGGCATCCATTTTAGCCAGAGCGAGATTGCCGACATCCAACAACTGGCTGGAACCCTCCCATTCTTCGTACAAGCAACCGCTGCCAAATGGTTCGACTTGCGTCGTAACGGGCAAATACCAGACGCGACCTCCATGTGCCAGCAACTAGCCATAGACCTTTCCCCCTATTTTGGTCAGTGGTGGCGCCACTTCACATCCTGCGAACAAAAACTTTTGCTTGATGCAGCCAATCGCCTACCAGTAAAACAGCTAAACAACTCATTAGAAGGTGCAGAAGCATTACGCCGACTACAAAACTATGGCCTGCTCACACTCCAAAATGGCGAGCCTGCTATTAATGGTGCAATTTTTGCATGGTGGCTTACCCATCTTGCCACCCACATTTCAGAGCGAAATGGGCAAAATGGCCACAAGACCTCAAATATCACACCCTCACCAACACGATTACACCAGCTGCTTGTACAACACTTTAACCTGGAAGAACTAAAATTACTTTGTTTTGAAATGGGCGTGGACTATGAGGATCTTGACGGTGCTAACAAAAACACAAAAGCCTTAGCATTGGTGCAGTATTGGCAACGTCACAACAACCTCCAGTATCTTGCCGAAACTATCACCCAACAGCGAAACATCCTGATGTAATTCTTCTGCTCCGCCTGATAAGCACCTGCCTCTCTCAGAAAGCCAGAAGCCACTATTACAGGATCAATATCAGGCTGGAGATACATGCCTGTTTGCCCCTATGACTGCAAGTTGCTGCTGCCTTCATGTTTTACAGCTAATTTGCTGTACTTCTTTATCTGTCTTGCGTCCTGTTTGTGGCAACACTATAATGCAGTTAGGGAATGGGAAGCCGAGTGTGAAAAAACAGGAGGCTTGGTGAAAATGGAGCCAATTTATCGAAGTGATGGTGAATGGGTGGCCGTATATGAAAAAGGCCATATTTTTAATGTAGATGGAGAATGGATTGGGTTTGTAGTGGGGCGTGAGGTTTACGATCCCAGTGGGATGTATTTGGGCTTTTTGAGTAATGATCGCCGGTTGTTACGTACACGTACACGTCCGCCAACGCGTCCACGTTTGACACCGCCACCCCGACCAAAACGGCCGAAAATCCCCGCCAGTATGCCGTTGGCACCGCTTTTTCAGTCTTTACCCTATCATTTGATTGATTTGTTTGAGGCATTCCCCGAACGTCTGACATATGTTTCAGAAACCAAACCGGATATGGAGTAAGCATTGAGCGATATGGAAGGTAAACGAGTGAGCGAATCGCGGATTACCCTGACCCAGCTAATGGGACCTAACGACGCCAATTTGTTGGGGAATGTGCATGGTGGTTTGATCATGAAGTTGTGTGATGAAGCTGGTGGCATGGCGGCCGGAAAACACGCGCGCCGTACGGCCGTTACTGTGGCTGTGGACTCGATGACTTTCCATTCACCGGTTCATGTTGGTGATTTGGTGACAGTGACAGCCGAAGTCACCTGGGTGGGACGTACCTCTATGGAAACGCGAGTGGTTGTAACAGCCGAAGATGTTTATACAGGTCGTATTACCCATACCAATACAGCTTACTTTGTTTATGTTGCCCTCGATGAAAACGGCCGTCCTGCACCTGTTCCACCTTTGATACTCGAAACTGATGAAGAAAAAGAGCGCTGGCAGCGCGCCGCTCAACGGCAGCAATATCGCCTTCAGCAACGCCGCCAGGAAGGCATATGAGCAGACCACGTTCCAAACTCCTGGAAATTCTGTTAAACACCCCCGCTTACAAAATTCGTGCCTTGCCCGATATTGATCACGGGTTGGCCGAGGTTGAACCGTTTCCATTTTTGGCCATTATTGGCCAAAAAGAAATGAAGCTGGCCCTTATTCTTTCCGTTATCAATCCCAATGTTGGTGGCGTACTGCTCATTGGGCCGCGTGGCACAGCTAAAACAACGGCCGTTCGCTCGCTTACCGATCTCCTGCCCCACGTACGCCGTAGCCTCTGCCCTCACGGTTGTACGGAAGAAATGCTTGATGAAGGTGGCATGGATGCCATTTGTGAATCATGTGCTCGTAAAGTAGGTTACGGGCAGCCACTCACAGTTGAAGATCGGGTACGTATTATCGAACTGCCTCTAACAGCAAGACTGGAAGATGTGGTCGGGGGCATCAATGAGCGAATCGCACTAGAACAGCAGCGGGTGCGCCTGGAGCGGGGGATTCTTGGTCATGCTGACGGCCATATTCTTTACATAGACGAAGTAAACCTGTTGCCCGATGCCATTACGGATGCCATTCTGGATGCTGCTGCCCAGGGCCATTACACTGTACGGCGTGGTCCATTGAAACTTCGTTATCGCTCTCGTTTTATGCTGGTTGGTTCCATGAATCCGGAAGAAGGCCGCTTACGTCCCCAGATTATGGATCGGTTTGGTTTGCGGGCAGTGGTACGAGGCCTGACTGACCCTAAAGAGCGATTTATGGCATACCAACAGGCCATTGCCTACAAGCGAGACCCGGATGGATTTGCTGCAGCGTATGCAGCAGATACATTGACGCTGGCGGAGGAAATTCAGCAGGCACGGGAACGCCTGCCACAAGTAACAATTGGTGAGGCAGCACGGGATTTGGGGTTGGCACTGATTCAGGCATTGGGTATTGATTCGAATCGAGCGGAAATTACCTTGTTTGAGGCGGCGCGAGCGCACGCAGCGGCTGATGAACGTGAGGAGGTGTTACCGGCGGATATTCGGGCTGTGGCTATGATGGCGCTACGGCAGCGGCGGAGCACATTGTTGCAACAGTTTTTTCAGGAGCAGGCGGAAGAGGATGCCCAGATGGAGCAGATTTTGGAGGAGCAACTCCGCCGGTATGATAAAGGTGATAAAGGGAGCGTGTAAGGTGGGGTGGCAAGCCAGATGGTGGACTCGATGGGGGATGCTGGGTGGCATAACGGCCGTTTTTGTGGGCTATTTCTCAGTGTGGTTGCCTGGTCCGGCTGCCGGGTTGAGCTTTTTGGGAATTGAATTGGGAGAGTGGATAAAATTCCTGGGAGTGGGGCAAACACGGGATTATTTTTATTTGCCCCCAATTACATTAGGATTGGTTTTGACCTTGCTGACGGTTGTGACGGATAACGGCCGTTGGCAGGCGTGGGGACTGAGAATAACCGCTGTCGCTGTCAGTTTGCTGGCCTTTCCGGCTATTGAAGACCTCACTGGTGCATTTCGAGCACAGTATATGGGCCGTGTATGGTTTATTATCCTGGTTGGTGTGGTAGTTCTGGCCAGTATTTGGTGGCGTAAGTGGCGAAAAGGTATTGCCTGGGAAGTGTGGGGGCTTATGGTGGTTACAGGGTTGGTCGGGTTAATTTTGCCAACATGGCTTTATTGGCAGGTTCGTCCCGCAGTGAGTGAGTTGTTGCGCGTTCCCGTTGGTGTGGGATTGGGGGTCTGGCTTAACAGTATAGGGCATTTGCTTATAACGGCCGTTAGCCTCTATTCGCTTTATCAACAAACAAGGTCTCAGAAACAACAACTGCCCCTGAGACCTTGAGATTGCTTCACGAGAGTAGAGATCGACGATTTGCTTGCTCCACACTTTCGGTCAAATCGCCAATCTCCAATCTCCTGTTATTGGGGTTGCATGTGTTCACTAATGTAGGCGATGGCTTCACCAACAGTTGTGATTTTCTGGGCTTCCTCGTCAGAAATTTCGCCTTCAAATTCTTCCTCAAAGGCCATAATCAGCTCAACCAGGTCCAGAGAATCAGCTTCCAGGTCTTCACGAAAACGGGCTTCGGGCACGACCTGCTCTTCATCTACACCCAGCAAATCAACAATAATACTGCGAACACGGCTTTCAATATCGCTCATTGACTCTTTCTCCTTCAAAGTTTTCGTTTCCCAAATCCAAAAATCTGATTTTAGAAACAACGTGATGATTGTCAAGTGCCATCGGGCATCATATCGCATTTGGTGACAATCGTAAAGATAAACACCCTGTTTTGCAGAAAGTTGCGTTATTGTATGGAAATGTTTTGTGTTGTGTGAGATGAGGTGAGCCAAACGGCCGTTCCCAGGATAAGATAAAACGTGAAAGCCAGATCTACCAGGAAAAAACTGTGGTCAACGAGACCATGTGCCAACATATCGGCCAGCGCACCACCCAAACCTACAGTGACAGGCAGCCATGTGCGCGGAACGGCCGTTTTATGCCACCACAACAACCTGGCTGCTTGCCAGATCATCCAGCCACCAGCCAATAATCCCGCCAACCCAATACGTGTAGCAAAATCCAGCAACACATTGTGCGGATGATTCAAATTCGGTTCCTGCCAGGCCGCATCCAAAATGTATCGCCCCCGATAAGCATAGAGAAAATTATCCAGCCCCACACCAAAAACGGGATGCTCCCGTACCATATTCAGGCTAGCCTGCCAGAGATTGAGCCGAAAGAACCCAGTTGTGCCGCGAATATCGAGTCGGGCTGAAAGCTGAGGAATTTGCAAGAGGATAAGCAGGGCCAGCAGACCCAAAACGGCCGTTCCCACCACCCAGGGCCAGGTGCGCCGACCTCCTTCACGCTGCCAGTGCCAGAAAATAAACAATGCTGCTACCGGCAACCCCAAAAACAGAGCCCCCTTGCTAAAAGTCAGCAAAATTGCCAGCGAAACCGGCACAAACGCCATTCCATACAGCCAGCGCCGCCGTCCATTTGCCGGGGAGCCCAACCAAAGCATAGCCGTTAGCAATGGCCAGACACGTCCCAAAAAGAGAGCCACATTATTCGGTGAGCCATAAAAAGCACGTAGTCGCAAAATTCCCCCCTCTGCTGTAATCAGGCTATCCCGATCAAAGCCATATTGCCACAGGCCATAAAGCGCCACAACCAATCCGCCAGCCACAAATGCGTCCAGTACCCACCACATTTCTCGGTCAGACGGCCGAATGAATCGTAACAATAGATAGAAAATCGCCGGCTCCAAAATGACAACCCGCCACTCATTTGTGGCAACATCCAGGCGCTCGGTAAAGGGCAGGGTAAGTGTTACCACGGCTACAAATAACAACACGCTCCAATCTGCTGGATGCCAGTTGGGCCGACGTCTCTGCCACTGCCCGGCACGCCACGCAGAGAACCAGGACAATAAGGTGGCTGCCAGTGTAACCAATGTAAAAACTTCTGGCGGCGAGAAACGATAGCCGCCGATTGGCTTGGGCAGTGGTGGCACGTAGAACGAAAAGCAGAAGGCAATTAGTACCAAGCCCCACACAGGCCGAAAGTAGATCAGGCAGAATAGACAAAGTAGCGCGATCAGATAAACATAGAAGCTGGGTGTTACGTAGAAAATTGTTGCTGCTGTGGCTGTGAGGATAAATTGTGTGCTATCTCCCAGACGGCGGTACATACCAGCGGCTTGTTGTCCCCAGGTGAGCCAGCCGGAAAGGGCAACGATAACGGCCGTTATGGTTGTTATGCCCCATTGCGTGCCGGCAGAGAGGGTGTGAAACCAGCTGGACCAGGCTTTCCCTACAGCCCCCCAGGAAGTCTGACGGCCAGTGTAGTAAGCCATCGCCAGTGTGCTGGCTGCCAGTATGGCCAGTCCGGCTTGGGCTAGCCGATAACGGCCGTTTGGAGGGCGATACCCCACACTAAACCCTTGCAGCGCCCACTGATCCCATCCCCGTGAGGCTACCAGCTCAAGCGTGTGTATTCCCGGCGATAAATTGCGGGCTACAAGCTCTGTGGTAATGTAATCATCAAATTTGTTAGGAGAAGTGAGAACAAGTGTTGTGCCATTTTCATCGCTGGGCAGGGCGTTGGCTGGCTGACCATCAACTGTGATATAGAGACGGGCACGAAAATCGGCACGACGTACACGCAAACCAATGTCTGTACCCCAAAAGGTGAAACGCACCCGATCACCACTTTGGCTGATGTCGGCGCCAAATTCAGGGGAGAAGCGCCAGCCGCCACTGAATTGTTGGGCTGCGTCGTCTGGGCGGGCCAGATGGAAGCCGGGCCAGGCGATGGCCGGGTTTTGTTGGATGAGCCATTCGCGCAGAGCAACGGCCGTTTCCCGGCCCGCAATGCTAAACCCCCAATGTGGATCGTTCTCAGCAGCGTCTGGTTCCCAATTCTCCAGAAACATGACACCCATCCACGGCCATTCACGCCGTGCCCGTTCCAAAGCGGCTATTGTCCAGTTGGCACGAGTCGTTTCATCCGTCTCACCCCAGATGGATGGCGCACCTTGCCAGTTGGCCGGAAGACTGTTCCAGCCCCAATTGCCTGCCCAAACGGCCGTTGCGCCATCCCCATTTGCCAGCATCACCTCACGCAACAAAATCACCCGACTAAAATTCAGCACATCCATATCTACTCGACGATCATCCGGCGCAGTATTGAACCCATACGGCTTGGCGGCCACCACATCAAATGCTTCGGCTGCCCCCGCCTGATATAGCTCCTGTAAATACAACGAATCAGCCAGATTTTGCGGGCCTTCTTCAACCGTGGGAGCCAGCGGAGCCGCTACAATGACAGCGTCTGAATCAGCAGCACGGATAGCTTCGGCCGTCGCTGTGAGCAGCGCCGCATACTCCAGTGGGTTCACAGGCTGGTTACCCCAATGGGTAGTCAGGTTTGGCTCATCCCAGATAATGTAATATCGAATCTGGTCGCCATAACGACGGGCAAATTCGGCTGCCCAGTTGGCAAAATGGGTTGGGTTATTTGGGGGGGCAAATTGGTTAGCTGGGTTGCCATCGAGCAGTGGGACGAGCATCAGGTTGTGGCGAGAAACGGCCGAAACCAACCTGTCACTCTCCGCCCAATCATACGACTCCTGAAAATAAAACGGTTGTTTGACATAACTGATGCCCATTTCGGCAATTTCAGCCAAAACTGCTTCCAGTTTCGCCGTATCATATGCCGACAAATAGACATTAATTCCCAGGCGAGTCCCCCCTTCCCTGACCGGTTCGGGCAGACTATCTGGCAGACCACGAGTGATGAACGCTCGCTGCCGTTTTAGTGCACCCATCGTCAGCACAGCCGAAAGAGAAACAAACAAAAGGAACAATGTGAGAACGTGTAAGCGGTTTGGTTTCATACGGATTTGGTCATCTTTTTGGGAAGTTTTATCAAAATTCTGTAATTATCAATTGCTGTTTGAATGGCAAAATGTGTGAAGGACACAGAGAACCTGGGGGAAAACATTGTATTCTCTGCCCTTCCTTTACCATGCATTTATTCTTCCGGCAAAAATTGATCAGCAGATTCCGGTGTGGGCAAAGTTTCCACCGGTTGAGCGGCGGGCAGGTTGTCCGTCAGGCCAGCGCCATAGGGTGCCCAGGTGGGATGGCTGGCAATGGCGTCGTCTTGAGTAATGCGCCGGGCTGTGCTTTCTTCCAGGTTGTATAGATAAAGGGCGTTGTTGAAAATGAAAGCGATGTCTTGCCCAGAGGGTCCCCAGGCCATAAAGTATTGATCGCGTGAAAAGTGGCTGGTTTCTCCTGGAGGCGGAAAGATTTGGCGAGCATTGGAGCCATCTTGGTCCATGAGCCAGAGTGTGTAGCTACTGCGTTGGCTGTCCAGTGGGTCAACAGCACGGAGGAAGGCCAGAGGGGTTCCGTTTGGGTTGGTAATGGGTGGGAAGTAGGGGTGTGCCCACATGCCAGATTGGGCAATAAGGCGACCGCTGACGTTGGTGATTGTGTCTATTAACCAGCTATCGAAAACAAGTTCTCGTGGGTCATCGCTGCCGTGGCGGGTAAAGGCCAGGAAACGGCCGTCTGGGGACCAGTTGAGCGAGGGAACCCAGACCCAATCAGACAGGGTGTTGTATTCAGTAAATTGTTGTAGCTGCACGCGGCGACCAGTTTCCATTTCTATCAGGCCAATTTCATTGGCGTAACTGTAAGCCAGGAAACGGCCGTTTGGCGACCAGGCATAATTGCCACCCCACCAGCCATATGTAGCCGGATACGACTCAATTAACTGACGTGGATTGAATTCAGTATTTTCATTTTGCAGAACATTGCCGACCCAGAGATCGTTATTGGCCTCCCAGCCGGGGGGAAGGTTGGTGGGGCGGGCGGTTGTGTAGGCGATTTGCATTAAATCTGTACGAGCTGGATTCCAGCCTGCCCAAAGCACATTATCAATACCTAAAGGGCGAGGCGTTGCGCCGGGGGCTGTACTGACTACCCAAAGACTATTGCTGAATGTGGTAGTTGTGGTAGTGGCGACGGTATAGAGGAGATGGGAACCGGTGGGAGAAAGGCTAAAAACACGGCCATCGAGTGGCCCACCAGTGTTGAGTTGTTCCGGAGCGGCCGTATTTCCCCGCAGCAAAACGGCCGTGCCATCACTGATATAAGCCAGCAAGCCACTGAATAAGACATTTCCCCGCGCAGTGCCAATCCCCACCATAACAATTTCATCTTGCGCCGGTTCAATCACTGTTACTTGTGTAACCCAGCGCTCTGACTCCAGTCCATCCCGATATACAATCCGCACTGTTTGTTCCTGCAAGCCCACCTTGCCACCCTGAATAATCACCGGCGGATCATCTGCATCCATGGCTTCATTGCGAACAATTCTACGTTCAAATGGGATGCTTTGCGGGATGATTTCTATACTTTCTGTCACCCTGACAATGGTGATTTGCATACCATCTTCCAATGGTGTAAAGAGTGGGGGGGTAATTTCATCAGCATCATTCAGAGAAACGCCTGCTTCCTCCAGCAGTTCACGCACATTGCTGGCCGTCGTGGTCAGGTTATGGGTTTTGCCATCCACAGTAAGTTGCACCTGAACGGTTCTGGTTTCAGCAGCTGGGGGCAGGCTTTGGGTGCAGGCAACCAGCAGCCAAAAAAGAACAAGTGACAAAAGCCCTGGAGATGATTTGCTTCTCTTTATCGGGTTGTCACTTGTCGCAAAACTGCCAACATTGCCAGGATGGATCTGTGCAGTCACCGTTAGGCCTGTTCCCAAAGTTTGCTTACTTCTGGGGGGAGTGTGCGAGCAACCTGTTGGTTTAGTTCGTTCGGGATGATCTTCTTGATGTGGCGGAAAACGGCCGTTGTGGGAAAACGGGCAAAATTCGCATCCGTGTGTCCACTCCGCCGCGCTACCTCTTTCAGAAACTCCTGCTGGGAAATCGTCATATCACGAAACGGGAAAATCTTGAACGAATTGTTTAAAGCAGCCGCCATTTCCTCAGGCAAGGCCTTAGACAGCTTGCGCTTGGTACGGCCGTCCAGGTTGTACCCCAAAGTGCGCAACACCCCCTGACACCATCGGCGGGCATGTTCCACTGTACGCAAATTACCTTCCTGTTGAATTTGAGCATATAACGCCATCAATTCCGCATTCTCGTTTGTAAAAGTGGCGGTTGTCATATATCTGCCTCCTACAAAATAATTCCAGCAAATTCAGAGTTGTTTTACATTGTCTGTTTCATACCGTCAAGCTATACTAACAAAACAAACTATTCTCAAGTTAAAAAACAGCCAAAAACCACGTGACTGAGAATACCACCTCGCAGAGAGCTTTTGCGCTGCTTTAAGTCAAGAGAAAATTGACGATTTGATATAAATTGGTATACTTTACGAGTTCCTTATCAAAGCACTAATTATAACAAATATCTGGCTATCAACCTCGTAAGCGGCAGTAATGACTTACGAGGTTTTGATTGCCAGCAGAATTCCCTCAAAATGAGGAATTGAAGGCCGAGGATGTAGAAATGTCTAAAGAACGTGTAACACTTACAGCAGAGCCGCGGACAGTGGTAGGCAAAAAAGTAAATACTTTGCGTCGTGAAGGCTGGGTACCGGCTGTGATTTATGGTCAGGGTGAGCCGGAATTGATTCAGGTTAAGCACAATCTGTTGTTAAAGGCATTGCGTGCGGCTGGCATGAATCAGTTGATTGACCTGAAAGTAGGACGCAAAAAGCATGTCGTATTGACACGCGATATTCAGCAGCATGTTACCAAGGGAGACTTGTGGCATGTTGACTTTATGCGTGTGAATATGAAGGAGACAATTACGACTGAAGTAGAGCTGGTGCTGGTTGGTGAATCTGCGCCTGCAGAAGAAGGGTTGGGGCGTGTGCAACAGCAATTGCATACAGTGGAAATTGAGTGCTTGCCTGACGCATTGGTTTCTGAAATTGAAGTTGACCTGAGCCAAATTAAGTCTCCAGAAGACGTGATTTATGTCGGCGACCTGGCTGCTCCAGAGGGTGTGACTATTCTGACCGATCCGGATACGGTTGTGGTATCCTTTGCCTATACGGCTGCAGAAGAAGTTGCGGAAGAGGAAGAGGAAGAAGAAACGTTTATGCCGGCAGCGGATGCTGTGGAAGTGATTGGCAAGGGCAAGAAAGAAG
>RFGV01000229.1 GCA_003696605.1 Chloroflexota bacterium
AGCATAGCCCAGGGAAACAAAAGCGGGTATTAGGGGAATCCCCTATATTGTTAGGGGAATGCACTAAAATTTGAGGCTTCTAAAAGATTGCACGCTTAAATAGCACAGGCAATTCCTGTTAAAAAACGAATAACCAGGCCATTTTGGGGGCAATGGCCTATAACACACTCACTCCAGGCTAATCAGACCTGACTTAATTGCATACCGTACCAACCCGGCAATATCATGAATATCCAGCCGCTCCATAATTTGCTGGCGGTGTGCTTCTACTGTTTTGGGGCTAATGTGCAAAATCTTCGCTATTTCTGGCGAAGTATGCCCTTCAGCAATAAGCTGCAATACCTCCCGTTGTCGAGGCGTCAGTTGCTGAAATGCAGTTGCTGCCGGTTCTTCTTCTGGTTCTTGCTGGTGTGTGCGCCGCAAATACTCCTCAATGACATGGCGCGACACCATAGGGCTTAAATATGTTTCTCCGCGTGCCACTGCCCGAATGGCCAGCTCAAACTCGGCTGGATCTGCGCCTTTTACCATGTAGCCACTTGCACCAGCCTGCAATGCCTGCAAGACATATTCTTCTGACATGTGCATTGACAGGATGAGCGTTCGTACTTTGGGAAAGTCACGCGCAATTCGTACACACGCCTCTAATCCGTTCAGACCTGGCATGGCAATATCAATAAGCACAACATCCGGTTTGTGTTTGGCAATTAGCTGTAGTGCCTCGCGACCGTTATCTGCTTCGGCTACTACTTCCATGTCTTCCGTTCGCTCTATGAGAGAACGAAATCCGGCTCGTACCAGTACATGGTCATCTGCCAGCAAAACACGAATTGGTTTCATGACTTTGTTTCCTTCATAGAGTATGTTGGTAAGGCAATGTCGAGAGGAAAGCGTGCGTGAATGGTTGTGCCTTGTTGGGGCGATGATTCGATCTGGAAAGAACCACCAGCCATGACAACACGCTCGCGCATACCAACAAGTCCCATACTGTGACCTTCTGTCGCTTGTTGGCTGGCTGCTTTTACATCAAAACCGGTGCCATTATCCGCAATCGTCACTATTAGCCAATCTTTTTCCTGATATAAGGATACCATAATTTGGGTGGCCTGAGCATGGCGGAGGGCATTGGTGATGGCTTCTTGTATGACTCGGAAGCAAACTGTTTCAATGGTACTGGATAGGCGTGAATCGCTCAGGTTGGTTTGGAGTCGAATTGGCAGGCTGGATTGTCTGGCCTGTTGGTCAATATACCAGCGCAGGGTGGGAAGTAAGCCAAGGTCATCAAGCATGGACGGCCGTAAATTCAGCGAGAGGCTGCGTACTTGTTGCAAGGCTTTTTCAGTGGTCTGGATACTGGCTTCCAGTTGTTGGGCAGTTGTTTGGGGTAGGGATTCGGCCGTTCTTGCTACAGCCTGCAAACCAATTTTAATCGCTGTAAGCATCTGGCCAATCTGATCATGCAACTCCAGGGCAATATGCCGCCGCTCCTGTTCTTGCGCGTCCAGAATGCGTTGCGAAAGTTGTTTTAGTTCATGCTCATACAAAATATCTTGCGTAATATCCATTACCACCCGCAAAGTTGCTGGCCGGCCACGATATGTAATTTCCCGATCTGAACATTGGAGCCACCGTGTACCAGTTTTGGTTTCCAGTTCCATCCGGTATCCCATTTCGGACGTTTTTCCGCCTGGCGGGTAAGCTGCCAGCAACAACTTCGACACCTTTTCAGCCTTGCCTGCCCCCAAAACTTCATGATGCAGTTGCCGAAAAATCTCATTGGCAAACACAATTTGCTCATCCTGAAAAATCGCCACACCCACCGGACTGCTATTTGCCAACGCAAAATACCGATTCTCTGCTTCCACCGAATGCCGCCGGGCACGCAACAAAATCTCCACCCGTGCCAGCAACTCCACCTTCTCGATCGGCGTCAGAATAATCTCATCAATCGTTCGCCACAAATGACGCGTGACAAACCCCACATTCTGCCGGGACGTTACCAGCAAAAACGGCAAAAACAGCGGTTCCTCCCCCTTTTTACGTGCTGCCACCATCCCTGCCAGCCGATCCAACGCTGGCCCATCCAAAATACCCAGGTCAAAAGAATCACCCAATCTTTGCGGCTCCCCTGGGAAAATCACCTCATACTTTTCGCTCAGCCATTCATATAACAACCGGGCATTCTCTTTATGTTCCAATAAAAGTAGCAACCGCGCCATATCAAACTCCCTCCAATCAGGAAGGGGGCTAATCATCAGGACTCATCAAACTCTCAATAAAAGCGAGCAGCTTGCGTTGTACCAGAGGCTTTACCATCATATCCGTTGCCCCAGACGCCAGCCCTGCTTCTTTCAATTTGGCTAACTGTTCCGGATAGATAATCAAAAACGGGACACTTTGGTTACGAAGCTGTTCACACTTCTCCCAAATCCGTTTATCAAAACCAGAAATATCAATTAAAGCCAGCTTGATAGAAGCCAGATTCATCAATTGTTTATCCAATTCCTCCAGGGTGGCAGCCCGACACACGGAATAACCCATTTTCTCCAAAAAACCGGCCAGCAAGGCCAGATTACGACGGTTATAATTAACGACAAGTATTTTGTTAGGAGTGGACATTACTTCGCATCCTGTTGCACCCACTCAGGTGTGCCGCTCAAGATCCCACGCAACCTGGTTAATGGTTCACCAACCTTGATGCCGTAACGGGTGATCTCCATTTCCCGTAACGTTTTCTCAAAATCTCCGTGACGTTTTTTAAGAACACCAATTGCCTTGCGTAATTGCCCTTCAATTTCCAAATAACGCAGAAAAATGACATTATCTGCCAGATAACTAATGCCAAATTCAGTAATTTGGAATTCACCAGTTACTTTAGTGATTTCATGGATCAGAATGACCGAAATGCCCATATTGCTCAGATGTTTGCACAGGCTATGAATATGGGTTAACAAAGCCGTTTCTTCTCCACGAATTGCCAGGCGATAGCCAGAAGTGCTGTCAATCATGACGAGTCGGGCATCGTGTTCTGCCACATCGCTGGCGACAAGCGCAGCGAATTCATTGGGACCATAGTTCAATGGTTCGATAGCCCGTACAGTTAGCATACCTTTATCGATCATGGCCGGGATTGGAATGTTGATGGACTCGCTACGTCGGGCTAACATCTCTATGGATTCTTCGAACGTATAAAGAAGAGAATATTCGCCTCGTCCGGCAGCCTCTTTGATAAAAGCTGTTCCCAATGTGGTCTTGCCTGTACCGCTGGGGCCGGTAATGAGGGTGACAGTTCCTGCTCCCAGCCCCCCATGCAGAAGTTCATCAATTTCTGGAACTCCTGATGAGATGAGGGTGTCAGGAAAGGCACGTGGGGTTGCTTTGGGGGTGAGTTGCGGATAGACAACAATGCCAGTTGACGTAATTTCAAAAGTGTGCTCGCCGTGTTCAAAGTCGGAGCCGCGATATTTGGTAAGGGTAATCGTACGGCCGATTGGAGCATAATCTAAATGAATGACACCATCGGCCAAAAATTGTAAATCTTCATCGGGGGCTTCCGGGCTGCTTTCGGATGTGAACAAAACTGTGGCCCCGTTTTCTAGCAAGAAGCGAAGGAACGATTGTGTTTGCTTACGGAACTGGAACGCATCGGTAGCCAGATACCGAAATTGGGTCATTGAGTCAACAAATACCCGCGTGGGTTGTATTTCCTGGATTGTTTCCACGATTTGCTGGGTAACAGGTTCGCGCTCTACTTCGGCGGGGGAAAATATGTCATAGCTTTCCACTTTGGCGAAAAATTCGGACGAGGGGCTCAGGTCTAGAAAGTGAATGTTGGTGAGGTCAAATCCGAGTGCCTGGGCATTACGTCTTAAGTTGATTTCTGGTTCACCCAGCGTGATCATGAGGGAGGTTTCACCTTCGCTGATGCCGGCAAGCAAAAAGTGTAACCCGAAGGTTGTTTTGCCAGTACCCGGACCTCCCCGAATCAAATAGGCATTCTTACTCAGAAAGCCACCATGCAATATTGTGTCGAGGCCGGGAACGCCTGAACGCAACCGTTTATTTTGCATTGATTCCTCCTCTGTTTGAATGAATGGGCACGTTTGTTTTCATGGGGTATTACAAGACAGATGTATTTGGAACGGAACGCTGAGGCAGCAGGCAAGTTACTTATCTAATGTTAATAAATTATAGATTGAATGGTTGTTTTTGTCTATCTGGTTGCAGGGCTTGTTTGGTGTCTATTTTTTGTTTGTGTGTGGTTATTCTGGTTCTTTTTGGATGTGGAAGTGGAGTTTGTGTTGGGTAGCGGTAACGGTGATGTGGACTTGCTGGTTGGTGGGGCTGTGTTGGAGCAGGAAGTCGGCGAGTGGCTCGCGGAGGTGGCGGGCGATGATGCGACGGAGGGGACGTGCGCCATATTCGGGTTGGTCGTTTTGTGCCAGCAGCCATTGTTTGGCTTCGGGGGTGATGTGGAGTTGTATGCCTTGCTGGCGGGCGAGTTTGAGTTCTTTTTTGAGCATGAGGTCGAGTATTTGGGCGAGTTGGTCGGGGGTAAGTTGGTGGAAGAGGATGATGTCGTCGAGGCGGTTGAGGAATTCGGGGCGGAAGAAGCGGTGAACTTCGTTGAGGACGAGTTGGCGTTCGCGTTCGCCAATGACGGGGACGAGCATGTGTTGGGCGCCCAGGTTGCTGGTCATGATGACGACGGTTTCGCTAAAGGTGGCGACGCGTCCCTGGTTGTCGGTGAGGCGTCCTTCTTCCATGACCTGGAGGAGGACGTCGAAGACGCGCTGGTGGGCTTTTTCGACTTCGTCGAAGAGGATGACGGTATACGGCCGTTCCCGGACGTAGTTGGTCAATTGTCCACCCCCTTCAAACCCTACATATCCTGGTGGGGCCCCAATCAGGCGGTTGACGCTTGCTTCTTCCTGATATTCGCTCATGTCTAATACCAGCATGGCATCTTCGGAGCCAAACATAAATTCGGCCAGTGCTTTGGCCAGTTCTGTTTTGCCTACGCCGCTGGGGCCAAGAAAGAGGAAAGAGCCGATGGGGCGTTTGGGGTTGCGCAGGCCTACACGAGCAGTTTTGACGGCGCGGCTGATGGCCAGCACGGCTTCTTCTTGTCCGATAATGCGTTTGTGGAGATGTTCTACGATGTTGGCGTAGCGGCTGCGTTCGTCCTGGCTGAGTTTGGCCAGAGGGATTTTGGTCATTTGGCTGGCGGCTACCATCACGTCGTCGGGGTGGCAACGGCCGTCTGCGGAGACCTGGGGCAGATTGGCGATATGTTCTTGGGTGACTAGCCGTACCAGGGCACAGGCCCGGTCAGCCAATTGGACGGCGCTGGCTGGCAGGGCGATGGTTTTAATGTATTGGTCGGCAAGAGAAGCGGCCGTTTCCAGGGCTTCGCGGGTGACTTCAATTTCATATTCTTGTTCCAGTCGTTGTTTGTGGTAGTTGAGAATCGCGACTGTTTCCTCGCGGGTGGCAGGTGGTACGTCCAAGCGGTGGGTGTGTTGCCGAATGATGGGATCGCGACTGAGTGTTTCATATGCGCCGGGGGTGGTTGTGCCAATAATGACCTGCTCATTGCCCAGGATAGCTTTGTGCAGTTCACGGCTCACCTGCTCTGGAAAACGGGCGCGCAGGCGGTCGGCAAAA
>RFGV01000021.1 GCA_003696605.1 Chloroflexota bacterium
ATATGAGTGATACGCGGCTTGAACTAACTGGTTCGGGAGAACTGCCGCTTATGGAAGAACAGTCTGATCACGAACAGGCACATTTTGATATTGTTGGTGTTTTTAGGCCGCAAAATATCTTGCAAGGAAAGCCGCCAGTGCTGGAAGAGGTAAATTTTCACTTGCATCTGAGTTCTGATTCTGAGGGAAAATTGCGGATGATTATTCCCAATTTTGGGACACAGGAAAGTGGTTTTCCCATTAATCCCACAGATGTTTTATTTAACCAAACATTGCAATTGGATAGCCAATTTAATATTCTGCCTGACCGCCGGGAGGCAGCGACGATTCAGGGAAGACCAGGGATGGGGTTGGGGGTATTGGAGTGGGATAAGCTGGAAGCGAATTATGCCCCTGATATAGATGATTTACCTCATGCAGCCAGACCTAAACAAGCGTGGCCATTGTAAGTGCCTATGGTTGGGTTAGTGAGGAAGAGCGGGAAAGCCAAAGGCTGAAAGCGAAATAGTACACAGCGTAAAGCAGGGATAGCCACACGAGGCGTTGGGAGTAGTGGGGGTATTGGAGAACGGCCGTTAACATTAGCCCGCCCCAAGTCAGTGTTAGCACCAGAGTAAGTCGCCGAAACCGCTCCATACGAGAAGGGTAGAGATATTTGACAGGCACGAAAACGAGTATGCCACAAATAATGACCAGCACCAGATTGAACCAGACAGGTAGTTGAAGCAAAAACAGGTAGAGGGCGAGAACATTCCAGTAAGATGGAAATCCTTTAAAGAAATGGTCTTCTGTTTTGGCATCTAGCTGGCTAAACTGGAATGCAGATGTCAGGACAATAACGGCCGTTCCTGCCAATGCCCACGAAGCAGGCAACAAACCCGCTTCATACACCAGCAAAGCCGGTACAATTACATACGTTTCATAATCCACAATATTATCCAGCAATGCACCATCAAAGCCACTTGCCCCCTCTGTTATCCGCAACCACCGGGCCAAAGTCCCATCCACACTATCTACCAGAGTAGCGAGCATCATCCACAAAAAAGCAGCCTGCCACGCATGCTGGAAAATTGCCAGGATAGCTAACAAGCCCCAAACAGCACCGCTAGCGGTGAATAAGTGAATAACCAGAGCCAGCCATTTGCGTGAGTGGGAATGGCGGACAGTCCGTACCAGTTTCATAGATTATGTGCTCCCCCAGGGTTTTAAGCTTTCTCTGGCAACTGTCAGCGGAATTTCCCGGCGCTGACGTTCTACAACAATACTCACTGTCTCATAACCTGCTTCAGCCAAAAAGCCCATTGCCATCTCGAAGTCTGCGGCTACCCGATGGGGTTCGTGGGCATCTGAACCAATGACAACGGGAATGTCTCGTTCTTTCATTTCGGTCAGGATTTGCAGGCCAGGATTCATTTCCCGCACACGCTTGTGCAGACCAGATGTGTTTAGCTCCATGGCTACGCCTGTGGCCGCAATGCGATCAAGCGCTGGCCGGATGATGTCTAGCAGGCGAGAGACATGCCAGTGGTTGGGAAATACGTTTTTGACCAGGTCAGGGTGAGCCAGTGTATCGAAAAGACCTGTTTCGGCGGCTTGCGCCAGATGTTCGTAGTAAGTTTGTTGGAAGTTGGTGACATTGCCGTTATAGAATGCATCTCGATAGTATTTGAGTTGGGGATGTACAGCACCCAGTACATGGCTGAGTGGGGCGCGGTTGAGCAGTTTTTCCAGCCAGGGTTCCATGCCAGGCATGTAGTCACATTCCAAGCCTACGTGGATGTCTAAACGGCCGTTCCATGCCTCACGAGTGCGGGCAATCGTTTCCAAGTACAATTCATACTCCTCGATAGCCATACGAATACGGGGTGACCAACCAGCAGGGCCGGGATTATGACAGGTGAAGGTGATGCCTTTGAGGCCACGGCTGACAGCCACTACCGCATATTCTTCCGGGTCTCCCTTGGCATGTTTGCAGAAGGGAGTATGCATGTGTGAATCGTACAATACTGGTGTTGCTTCTTGTTCTTCCATAGTCATTTGGGAATTGTACCTTGTTTCGCGTATGTGTTACAAGACCCAACCGGGGGGGCCAAGAAACGGCCGAACGTCTTCTTCCATTAGAATACGCCGCACACTTTCGGCAAGTGTTATCTCTTCATTGAGGACGGCCTGTTCATATTGGCTGGCCCAACGAAAGATGAGACCCCGTGCCTGGCGCAGTTCGATGAGCATCAGTTGGGTGAGTGGTCCTCCTTCTTCCAGGAAACCGGTTGCGACGTAGTCCTGTTCTGTTTGCTGGCGGTCATAAGGTACGCGGGCGATTTCTGCTTGCCAGCCAGTTTGAGGATGCCAGGTAAAACGGCCGTAGCTGGCCCGTGGGTCTTGGTCAAACGGCGCCCCCACTGCCCCGACATTGACAACCAGCGAGCTACCTGCCTGACGCACAAATGGCTTGTGTGTGTGCGCGGTGACAAACACAGCCGGTGGCGGCGCGATTTGTTGCATCAGCACCTCATCTGGGCTTTCGGCATAAATGCCATCCCGATTGTGGTGCATAGAAGCATGACAAACACGCAATTCGGTCTGGTCGGGTGCATAGAGGCTGACTCGATCAGGCAAGGTGGCGAATTCGGCCGTAGCGCCGTTTAGCTGCTGGTAAGTCCAATAAGCAAATTGCCTGATTTCATAAGTGGGGCCAGAAAGAGGAAAATCAGGTTGGGCGCAATCCAGCAGATAATCTTCATGATTGCCTCGTATTACTTGCCAGCCGGCACTGATTTGTCGTTGCCGTATCAGTTGCCAGCATTCTGGTGAACGGGGTCCCCGATTGACGACATCACCAGCGACGATGACGTGATCTGGTTGCCACTGTTCGAGGTCTTCCAGGACGCGCAAGAGGGCAGGATAGTTGCCGTGAATGTCAGAAATAACTGCAATTTTCATGGTGTTATTGTGTATGGAAAACGGCCGTTATGTATGATCTGGAGCTGATGAATTTCCAGTAATCGTATGGGCTAATTTTTCCTGGTAAGCTTGTTCCAAATCTATTCCGGCATAATTGGCCAGCTTGAAAATACGTACCAGCAAATCAGCCATTTTGGTGCGCAATGCTTCCCGGCTGTGCGAAATAGCCAGTTCATAAGCATCATTGGTGCTGGGAAAACGGCCGTTTTGCGCCAACTCCCGCCCTTCACGCCAGATTTTTGTCAACGCTCCTGCCAATAGCCCCATATCCTCTATTAGCGAAATATAATTCAAGAACAAATCCGTATCCGGTCCATCGCCAACATCCGTTTGTTGGTGAAACTGTTGATAGGCCGTCAGATTCCCTTGCTCCAGCAAGCGGGACATTCGCCCCTGTTTACCGCCGGAGACCACCGGTTGTAATTCATTCAATGCCCCGTCAATTTGTTCGATCACATACGTCAGGTCATCCTTGTTGGCCAGAAAATCCAGCTCGTCTGTATCAATAGTGAGAACGGGAATATCTTTCAGGTTACTCAACCAGGCTTCGTATGCCACTGCCAACTCCCGAATATAGTTAGGGTCCATGTCCCGCTCGTATGGGCGATCACGCAGGGCAATGCGTCGCATCAACACTTCATGGCTGGCACGTAAATAGACGATCAAGTCTGGATCAGGAATTTTTTCACCCAGGGCAGCGTGGACACGGCCGTACATGGCCAATTCATCCCCCTTGAGATTGAGCCAGGCAAATAACTCATCTTTGGCAAAAGTATAATCTGAAATGAGCCAGCCCCGTTGCAATGCTTCTGGTACAGCCTGATGTTGTTGATGATACCGGCTTAGTAAAAAGAAAATTTGGGTTTGAAAGGCGTACCGCTCTCTGTCGGCGTAAAATTTTGCCAGGAACGGATTTTCCTCAAAGACTTCCAGCAGTACAGTGGCGTTATAATGGGGTTGCAGCAGTCGGGCTAGCGTGGTTTTGCCAACGCCAATCACCCCTTCAATAGCAATATATCTTGATTGTTGCTGATTCATGGTTGTAGTCTCCAGTAAATTTGATTACACCAGATGTCAGAGGCTTTGTAAAATCAGGGCAACCAGGTAGCCTAACATCAGCCCGCCACAAACATCGGTGAGGAAGTGGCGCGAAAGTAAAATGCGGGCAAAAGAAACAAGTAGCGACCAGAGCAGAAGCAGGGGAAGCCATGTTGGCCAAAAGGTGGCCAGGGTAATCGCAACGGCTCCAGCTCGGGCGGCATGTCCTGAGGGGAAGGCGTATTTGTCGGCGCCGATGGAGATGGTTTGTTTTTGGGGGCGCTGGCGACGGAAGATGGCTTTGGCAGTGAAGACGATAACGGCCGTTATTACCACCACCCGCAATAGTGCCCACCCTATGGGCTGTTGTTGCCAGGCCAACCAGCCCGCCAATGCCAGCCAAAGCCAGCTATCACCCGTACGAGCTACCAGCCACGGAACCGCACGGGGAAAACGGCCGTTTCCCCACACCACCAGCCGCTGTGACCACGCCTCATCCCGTTCTTTTATTTCGGTTAGCACTCCCCTGCCGTCCACCAAAGCCCATCCCTTCTTACAAAATATCAACACACCCTAATTTTTCGCCTGTTCCCGCTGTTGCAAATCTTCCCGCAACAAATCCACCTGATGTGGCTTGTCTGCATCCATCGCAATTTCTGCATGAGGATTCAAAATAATTTTGGCTGGGCGACCAACAACCCGCAAGAACAGATTTTCAATATCCTCAATACTTAACTGACGGAACAACAGCTTCAGCATCGGCCACAGCCCGACCGTTTTGGCCAGCTTCCAGGCGTGTTTGCGCGCATTTGTCAACTGCTCCCACAATTCCTGATGGCTGTCTGCCAAAACACTGTCGGCAAGAACGACATCCCCACCCGCAATCTGCACCCCCTTTAACTTGACATAAGTACGATTGGAATGGGGGAAGCGGCGTTCCATTGCTTCTTTCGTCACAAAGTTGTAATACACGGCCTTGTCAAGAGGCTGGCAACGGGCGACAAAGTCATCAATGATTTCACCTGTGAGGGTAGGGACATCGGCAGAACTGAGCAGCACATAACCGACATCCCCTTTTTGTTCGCGTAGCCAACGGACACCTGCCAGGACATTACCCAGCAAACTGCCATGATCAGGCAGGTGATGGACAGGACGTTGGAATTGCATGCCCATATCGTCGCCCAGGCCGACAATAACGATGTCATCTACTGACTGAGCGTGTTGGAAGGCATCTACAACACGCTCCAGCATAGTACGGCCGTTCATGTCAATCAAAGCCTTTGGTTTCCCTTGGGCGTATTCATACAACGGATCGTCCGGGCCGGGAATACCCCCGGCAGTGATTATACAGTCCATTTGTTCACCCCCTGTCAGGATTCAGCCAATTTGTGCAGAGTAGGCTTCAGGTTGAGTGCCTGCAGCATCTCGTTCAGTTCGGCGTGAGTCAATTCCCGATTTTTGCCAGATACAGCAACGAGAGCTGCTTCGAGCATGTTTGTGCCAAAAGAACGGCCGTCAATGACCGGTGTTGTTGTCATCACATATTTCACACCACGCTGCCGGAACAATTCCATATCCTTGGGGGTCGTTGTATTTGTGATGATCACTTTATCTGTCAGGTCATCTGGCATGTGTCGTTTAATATAATGACAATCTCCGGCGATCACTGTGGCCCACTCATAATACCTGGTAAACTTTGGTTCAATTTTGTCCTGTTGTTCACCGGTAGGATAGAGCACACTCATAGGCAGGCGGGTAACAATGGGGACCAGCAGTTGTGCCAGCCGATGCAACGTGGGGAGTGAGCGGATAGGAATAGGGATACCCAGCGCAAACATCATATCGGCGCAAATGACATCATACCCTTGTTCAAAGAAGGCCAGTGTCATGCCATAGCGGTCAACTGCGGCCGTAAGCATCACCCGACCATGTGCGTATTCTGGGCCTAATTGTTCGAGCATGGCTTGTACTACCTGGCGTTCGAGGGTGTTTTTCAGGCCGCTGCCATCCACAACGGGTGTCTGGTGTACATTTTTAACCAATTTTTGGGCGCTATGGATGGGGAACCGTTTTTCGCCCATCTGAATCCACAGGTCAATGCCGCCTACGCCAAGCGCATCTACCTTGCCATCTAGTTCGGTGAACAGGGCAATGGCTTTGTCCACGTCTCCGTCTGTGCCCCGTCGTTCAATGGAGACTTTTTCGCCAAGCAGTTCCAGTTCTACTTGCTTGTCACGCTCAGAACTACCCAGACTTATACTAACAGCCCGTTTCATTGTTCTTTCCTCTTCCTTTTTGGTGGTTTTTATTTTTGACGGGGGCGAGTGGTATAAACTCGTCCTTGTTTGGGTTTCCGGCGGGGATTGTACAGCAGGTTATGGGATTGTGACAATTGGGAGGAAGGTGTGGTGGGGGAGTTGGGTGAGGATGGCGGCTTGGGCGTCAATACGGCCGTATCCGTAGGTGTTGTTGGGGATGCTGGTGCTGGTGTCGCTGCCACAGCCATCAAGGGTGGTACGGGGAACGGCCGTATTCATGATAATCCCTTCAATCGTGTCCACCTGCCCGGCCAGCGCCGGATTAGCCGAAATCAACAAGGCTACCAATCCTGCCACATGCGGGGCGGCCATACTCGTTCCTGAAAGGGAAGAATAAGCATTTCCGGGCACTGTGGCTCTGATGCTTACCCCTGGCGCAGATACATCTGGCTTTAGCCGGTTGCTGCCATCCACAGTAACCGGACCGCGACTGCTAAAGCTGGCGATATTGTCGTTGCTGTCCGTAGCCCCCACTGTAAGCGATTCGTCGTAAATGGCTGCTGGCGTGTTGATGGAGCTACAAGTTGGGCCAGAGTTTCCGGCAGACTGGACGGTGACAATACCGGCGGCGCGTACGTTTTGTACGACTGCCAGTAACACGTTGGGGTCTGTACAGCCTTCCGATTCGGGGCAAGACCAGGAATTGTTGATGACATGGGGAGCTTTGTCCGGGTCTGGGTTTTGGTCGTTCAAGTCCGTAGGCGCAACGAACCATTGGAAACATTCTGCGTATGTGCCTGGAGTTCCTGTACCTACGTCCATATTACGGCAGCCGATCCAGCGAGCGCCTGGCGCGACGCCTGTCTGGTTTGTGCCGTCGTCTCCGACCATGATGCCCATTGTATGTGTGCCATGTCCGTAGTCGTCACATGGTTCGGGGCTATCGGGGCCACAAATGCCGCCGCCACTGTGGATGGCGTCGTGCCAGTTGTAGTTGTGGTCGGCGGTTGTGCCGTTCCAGCCACGGTATTGGTTGATAAGGCCGATGTGATCCCAGTCGTAGCCGGTATCTTGCCCGCCAATAATGACGCCCTGGCCTGTGAAGCCCATTGACCAGACGTCGGGGGCGTTGATTTGGGTTAGATTCCATTCGATGCCGGTGGTTGTTTCAAGGGAGGAAACGGCCGTTTTTCCTTCTGGCAGGTTTGTTTTTACTGTGGGATTGGCATACAAGTGGGCGACATCTGTTCTTTGGGCCATTGCAGCAATAACGGAGAGATCGCCGCGCACCCAGATCATGTTGACAATCCAGAACGGCCGGTATTGTGCGCCCATGGCTGCCAGTTGTTTCAGGATAGGGGGCTGTGTCTGGCGGGCAACGGCCGTTAGCTGTTGGTACACGTAACGTCCGCGTGTTTGCTTATCTGCCTGGGCAGCGGCCAGGGAAAGGTCTGCCTGTTCGGTGAGGTAAACGAGGAATTCGGTGGTAGTTTGGGATTCGGCCGTTTCCAGAACCCACCCATCCACCTTGGTTGTCCAGTTGGGGGCAGAGGATGCTGGTTTGGTGGCCGTTGTGGCTAACTGGAACAAACCAATTGCCAGCCCGATAAATAAAAGACGGTACAGAAAACGGCCGTTCATGTTCCCCAATCTCGCAAATAGCGAAAATCATGACCAATGGTGCGATCACTAATTTTGGGGATAACCGGCAACGTCCGTTTATAATGATTTCGCCGTACTAGCTCCAACACCCGATTCACAAACGGCCGGGCAAAACCAGCCGCTACGGCCTCTTCTGGCGAATACCGTTCATCTACCAACAAATACAACAACCGATCCACTTCTGTATAAGAAAACCCCAAATCTCCCTCATCCGTCTGGCCAGGAATCAAGTCAGCAGATGGTGCTTTTTGTAAAATCGGTTCTGGTACACCCATTGCTCGTGCTAGCTGGCGCACTTGAGTTTTGTACAGGTCACCAATCGGGTTAACCGCCGATGCCAGGTCACCATAAATTGTGCCATATCCCAGCAAAAGCTCGGTTTTGTTGCTTGTGCCTACCACCAGCCCTTGCCATGCCGCTGAACGATCATAAATAACAATCATCCGTGCTCGGGCCATGATGTTCCCCTTGCGATGAGGTGTTATATCAGGGGACTGGGTAAATAATGGTTCTACCATGTCGGTAATATCTATCGTTTCACTGGGGATACCCAAGGTATCTATGACCAGTTGGGCATGTGCCAGGCTCTCCGGCGAAGAGGTTCGGTAAGGCAAGCGCAGTGCCAATACATTCTCTGCGCCCAGTGCGGCCACAGCCAGATAGCAGGAAAGGGCAGAATCAATTCCCCCTGAAAGTCCCAACACGGCTCGTTTGAAGCCGGCTTTGGTAATTTCGTTTTGCAGAAATTTGGTTAGAACGAGTTGGGTGACTTCTGTATCAATGATGAGTTTGCGGTCAATTTGCTGTAAATCCATATGCCTCACACCATTGCCGAACTTCGGCTGGAACTGGAAGAAGCTTGTAGGCTTCGGCTACTGATATTTGTTGTTGTCGGGCGAATTGGCGCAGTTTGTCCAGGTAATTGCTGGCAATTGGTTGCCCAATCCACATTTGGTAACAGTAGGCTGCTGTAACCAGATTGGTTTCTGGTAATCGGGTGCGGCGAAATTCGTCTAGCAGCCATTGTTTATTGTACTCGATTGCCCGCAACTCTACATGCCATCTGTTTTTTTTCAGGGTAATGATGGCGTATTTGGCGCGGGGGTCGTCCAGGGGTAAGCCAACGGCGCCTGTGTTGATGATGCGGCTGTGTGACCAGGGGAGGTAAAGTTGGCGGTGGGTGTGCCCTACGATGAGAATGGTATGATCGAGGCCGTTCATGCGTTCGAGGATTTCGTCGTTGTTCAGGTGGGGCAGGAAGCCGAGGAATTGGTTGCGGGGGGAGGCGTGATAGAAGGTGAGGGGAAAACGGCCGTTTTCCTGCCATTCGTAACATATCGGCAACGTGCGCATATAGTCAAAGTCGCTTTTTCGTAACCGATCTCGTGCCCAGCGCACTGGTGCCCACGAAGGACAGGTTTCCCAATCTTTGTGTACTTCTTGCCCTAGCAAATACAGTTCATGATTACCTTGCAGGGTAACGCCGTTCAGATCGCACACAATATCCATGCAGGCTACTGGATTGGGGCCAATGCTGGCAATGTCTCCCAGGCAAATGATGCGATCTACGCCACTTTGCCGAATGTCGGCCAGTACAGCTTCTAATGCAGGCAGATTTCCATGAATGTCAGATATGATAGCCAGTCGCATGGTGGGCATTGTAACCAGCAGATGTGTTGGGGGCAACTTGATGCGTGCTAGGGACAGGTGGCGAGGCCAGTTTGGGGTGTTTCGGATGGTGTGGCAAGTGGATCGGCCGTTTCGTAGCCGAGAGTAATGGCCTGCTGGAAAGCTGTGTGGGCAGCAGTACAGTCACCAAGTGCCACATATGCCCAGCCCAAAGCATGATATGGCAGCGGGTTTTGTGGGGCGATTGTTTGCCATTGGGTGAATTGGTCAAAAGCGGTGGACACGTCTCCTTGCCGCAAGCTTGTCCAGCCACGCAAGGCCAGGTAGGCACTGGTTTGTGTGATATCGGGAAATCGGATTTGGATGGTGGTGAGTTGTTGGTGAACATGGTTATAGTTGCCCAGGTGGTAGCTGGTTTGGGCAAAGGCCAGCCAGGCGTCTGGAGTTTGGGGATTTAGCAGGATGCCAGTTTGCAGGGCGGCCTGCGCTTCTGTCAGGTTGTTGAGTTCTAGCCAGCCAATACCGCGTGCTGTTTCTATAATGGCTAATTCGTGAACGGCCGTTTCCCCGTCTGTCAGTGGTTTGGGTAATGTTTGTTCCTGCCCGGCCAGGTAGCCCCGCTGGCGAGTAAGGAACATGTAGGTATTGTCTGGAGATGGGTCAAGTGAACGAGCGAGTTCGAAGCTGGTGTTTGCCTGATCGGTTTGTTGCTGATAGTAGTTAGTCAGACCTAGCAGGTAATGAGCAACGGCGTTGTTGGGGAGCAAAGTGGTCAGGCGGGTGGCATATTGCGTTGCCTGAGAATAGCGTTGGGCATGCCAGGCGACAAGGGTTGCACCTAGCAGGTAGTTGGTGTTGTTTGGCTGAACAGAAACGGCCGTTTCCATGTGCAACAGCGCCGCTCCGTCATTCCCTTGCAAGTACTCCAGCCAACCAAGACGCCCCAGCATATCACCATTTTTGGGGGAGTGTTGCACACCATTGCTTAGCAATCTGGTCGCTTCTTCATAATTGCCCATGATGACAATATTCGTCGCTGCGGCGAATGAGAGATTCGGGGCGGTTTTGGAGCCAGGTGTAAGCCAGATAAACGGCCGTACCGGCCAACAATATTACCCCAGCCAGCGCAACCAGCGTAGCTGCTGAAAGCCAGGCAAACTGACGAGTGTCCGCTACCGGCGCGTCCACCAGCGTTTCGTCAGTTGCCAGCGGTTGACCACAGTGAGGGCAAAGTCGCTGACGAGAGTGAGAAAGTGGTTGATGGCAATGAGGGCAATTTTCGCGCATAGGAAACGGGCAATTACTCCAGCTTGAACACAAATGGCATCAGCAAAAGCGGTTGATTGTTCCAGGAAGTCAGCAGATCGCCCAAAACCCAGCGCTGAATTTCCTCTTTTGCCGAAAATGGCTGGGGTGGCATATACCGATTTGTTTGTGGGTAAAAATTCACAACTGGGACTTCGTGGTCATCATCTGCAGGTAAGCCTGCCAATTCTGCTGCTTTGCGGACCGCGTCCACAAAATCACCGTGACTGTCTACCAGCTTGTGCATGCGAGCCTGCCTGCCGCTCCATACACGTCCCTCGCAAATGGGGTCTAGTTCCTCATAGGGAAGCTGACGGCCGTTGGCTACAATGTTTTTGAACTGGTCGTAAGTTTTAACAATGGCATTCCAGAAAATCTGCCGTTCTTCTTCTGTCATTGGTTTGTCACTGGTGTAAAGGCTGGCATGACGGCCCCGTTCCAGATAAACCCGGTTTATATGCAGTTTTTGGTACATGCCGGCGGTACTGATACGGCCGTTAATGACACCAATCGAACCGGTAATTGTTCCCCGTTGACACATGATATGAGAGGCAGGCGCACTGACATAATACCCTCCCGATGCAGCCACATTACCCATATATACCAAAACCGGTATTTTTTGTGCCACTCGATTAATTTCCCGGGCTATCAGGTCAGAAGCCAGCGCCGAACCACCAGGAGAGTCCACATGGAAAATAAGAGCCGCGACATTTTTTTGTTTTTCTACCTGGCGCAACAACCGCAAAATCGTTTGTTCTCCGGCTGAAGGCCCCCCAACCAGCGGTAATGGCAGGTCAACAGGCGGCTGACGACTTGGCCCCATCACAATTGTGCCTTCCAGGCTGACAACGGCGATGATTTTTGGGGTGTGGCGTCTGTGTTTTTCCATGAGTTGAGGCCATGCTTTCGCCCATGTCAGGAGTTTGGCTTTTGGTTGCTCCGACTCGTGGTCAGTTTCTGGCCTGGTTTCTGTGTGCTGGCTGTTTGTGTTGTTGTCCAATGAGGGCGGGTCAGCCAGAAGATAGGCCAGTTCGTCTTCATAGGCGATGTGGTCTATCAGTCCTGCCTTCAGGGCATCTTCAGCAAAGAGGGGGGCGGTGTCTATTAGTGCCTGCATGTCGGTTTGGGAGAGGGAACGGCCGTTTGCCATCCCTTCCGTTATCATGTCATACCGCTCTTCCAACAGCCAGGTCAGCTGTTCCTGTTGTTCTGGGGTAATGTCCGATTCACCAAAAATATTCCCCGCTGTCTTGTAAGGCGAAATCTGTACAATATCTGCCTGTATACCCACCTGTGCCAAAGCATCCTTCAGGAAAATCGCCCCAGTACGAACCCCTAATACCTCGAACATCGTTCCCGGAGGGACGATAATGCGGTCGGCAGCCGTTGCCACATAGTAATGTGGTGTATCCAGATAAGGCGTATAAACAATGACTTCCTTGCCTGTGGCCCGCAGCCGATGAATGGCACGACGAAGATTTTGTAGTGAGGCCAGGCCACAATCAAACCCGCGAAAGACAAGCACCACGCCCTTGACATTGGCGGCGTCTCCGATTGCCCGAAAACGCCTGTTAAGTTTTTCCATCGACAGGGGAGCAGGGGGTAATGGCAAGTGTCGCTGGATAAATGAGCGGGGTGGTTCTGATCGTTCTGGCATGGGACCACCAATGGGCATCAGGATGTAATCAATTTTTGCTTGCTGTGCCCGCCGTATCTGATTGCGCAGCCAGACAGAAATGCCGTCCCAAAAGTCAATGAATGTTTGTTTTACATCAGCCAGTTCTTGTTGGAGTGTGTAAAAAAAATCGGAGTTGTTTGTTTGTTTTTCCATGGCCTGCTCTTTTACGCGAGATGGTTTGGCAGCAATGATAACTGACAAACAGGTGTTGTGGCAAGCAGGGGAATGATCTAATGGAGTTGGCCAGGTGTTTTGCTTTGGTGTATGGGGGTGTTATAATCGGATTAACAATTGGATATATGTGCTACAGGGAGCTGGGGCAAGCCCGGCTGAGAGGGTGACCGGATTCGTCACCGACCTGCAAACCTGATCCGGGTAATGCCGGCGGAGGGATAGTGAGTTGTTTTGCTGTCTGGCCACCCGTTCGGGTGGTTTTTTGTTTTGGAGGTAGGGTTGATGGGTGTGTTGATTTTTGTAAATGGGGAATTGGAAGGCGGGGCGTGGATACGGCCGTTTCTCGTGGACGCAGCCGCTATCATTGCGGCCAATGGCGGCACGCAACACTTGCATACCCTGAATGTTTTGCCTCATATTGTCATTGGTGATTTGGATTCACTGCCTTTGGCTACCAAGACCTGGCTGGAAACGGCCGATACTCGCTTTATTCCCCATCCCCGCGACAAAGATGAAACCGATATGGAACTGGCCTTGTTATATGCCGCCGAGCAGTATCCCGATGCTTCTATCGCTGTTTTCGGAGCATTGGGCGGGCGTTTGGACCAGGAAATTGCCAACATATTGCTACTGGCACATCCTGCTTTGCGAGGCAGAGAGGTAACGCTGGTGACCCGTAGCCAGACCGCCCGGCTTATTGATGAATACACCAGCCCTGCTCTTATTCAAGGGCAGGTAGGCGATACTGTTTCCTTGTTGCCCTTGGGGGGAGATGTACGAGTGCGGCAAACAACCGGACTACGTTGGGAATTACAAGACGATATATTGCGTTTTGGTCCGGCGCGTGGCGTGAGCAATGAGATGACCAATACGAAAGCAACAGTGGTGGTTGCTGCCGGGAAGCTCTTGTGTGTTCACTTGCGCCGATTGTAGATAAATTCAGATTTTACAAAATAAGGAGGCGTGTATGAAAAAGTCAATAATTCTCTTGTTGTTGTTACTATTGTTGGTAGCATGTGCTGGGGGAGGGACGGAAACGGCCGAACCAACTGCTACCCCTGTGCCAGAACCGGAGTCGGAGGCCGAAACAGAAACGGCCGAACCACGCACCATCACCCTCATGAGCCACGACAGCTTTGCCATTAGCGAAGAAATCATCACCGCATTTGAAGAAGCCAACAATGCCAAAGTCGTCCTGTTGCCCTCTGGCGATACCGGTTCTGCCCTCAATCAAGCCATTCTGGCCAAAGACAATCCACTGGCCGACGTCTTCTTTGGTGTGGATAACACCTTTATGAGTCGCGCTCTGGAAGCCGATATCTTTGAACCATACGAAAGTGCCATGCTCGCCGACATTCCCGACGAACTGGAACTGGATAGCAGTCATCGGCTTTTGCCTGTGGATTATGGCGATGTGTGCCTCAACTATGACAAGGCTTGGTTTGCCGAAAAAGGACTGGAGCCGCCCAAATCATTGGCTGATTTGACTGACCCGGCTTACAAAGGGTTGCTGGTAGCTGAAAATCCGGCTACTTCCAGTCCTGGTTTGGCTTTCATGCTGGCTACAGTAGGGGTGTTCGGCACGGAAGGGGATTACACATTTCTGGATTTTTGGGCAGATTTACGGGAAAATGATGTGTTAATTACCAACGGATGGGAAGAGGCCTACTACGGGTATTTTACTGTTGCCAGTGATGGCGATCGGCCGTTGGTTGTTTCTTACGCTTCCAGTCCACCGGCTGAATTTATCTTTGCCGATCCGCCAGTGGAAGAATCACCCAGTGCCAGTGTCACTGAGCCGGGCACCTGCTTCCGTCAGATTGAGTTTGTAGGCATCTTGAAAGGGACAAAAAATCGCGATCTGGCCGAAAAGCTGGTTGATTATATGCTCAGTTTGCCTTTCCAGGAGGATATTCCGTTGAATATGTTCGTTTTTCCGGCTAATCAGAATGCTGCTTTGCCGGAGGCATTTGTAACATGGGCACAGGTTCCGGAAGAACCGGCTGTTGTTTCTCCGGCAGATATTGAGGCGAACCGGGAGGCATGGATTGAGGCGTGGACGGAGACGGTTTTGCGATAGTCTGAAACACGGGTAACTGTTTCTGTTTTTGGCAGGAATGAAAAACGGCCGATTTGCACAGGCAGATCGGCCGTTTTCTTTTACATTTTGTTATGAATTATGGCTTGGTACAGCCGCCAGGGAAGTAAAGATTTGGATCAATGTACAGATGGCGTGACATACTCAATCCACTCGCATCATCTTGAACTTTTACTTCTTGATTGTAGGCGGCGCAACGGCGGGCAATCGCAAAGTAAACATAGGGCGGTTGCCCACGGAACTCTGTTGCCTGACCACCGGGTAGGTCGAACACAAAGACCGTGTATGGACCACCACCTCCACCAAACGGAGTGATATGGACTTCACACCGCCAGTCTATGCCAATATATTCACAGGTTTTAACTTCGAAAATATAGTTTAGCTCGGCCAGGACGGTTGGTGTGGCAATAATTTCGGGTGTGTTGGTAGGGGCTGGTGTGGGGGTGGCTGGAATATAGGTGCTAATCTGGAATGTAACCGGTTCACCAAATGGATCGCCGTTTTCATCGACAAATTGCCAGGTGCTGCTATATGTGCCAACTTCATCGGGGGCAGTGAGTTGCTGGCTTAAAGTGACTTCCTGGTTAGCAATGACTTCTTTATCCAGCAAAACACCATCGCCTGTGTAACCGAATGATTCACCTTCTACGTAGGTCCAGCGCAAGCCGACTGGCCAGGGACAGGTGCCGTTGTTTTTCAGTACCCAGTTGAGAGGGAAGCGGAAGCCAATGGGGGCGCTGTGGAATTGGGTGCTGTTGTAGGTGTAGGCGTTGACGAGTTCGATGTCGATGGTGCAGGTGGCGAGGAATTGGGCAGTTAGGTTGGGTGTTGGTGTGTGGGTGGGTGATGGGGTAGGTGTGTGGGTTGAGGATGGGGTGGGTGTGATTTTGGCGGCTTCGGTGAGTTCGATGGCGGCAACGGCCGTTGCCACCAAATCCGGGGTGTTGGTTGGTTCGGCCGTTTGGGTGGGGGTGCTGGATGGAGCCGATGTGGCGGTTTCTGTGGTGTTGACGACAACAACTGCTGGTGTAGCGGTGGGATTGTTGCCCCCAGCAAGGGTAATACCACCATAGATTGCACCGATTAGTAACAAGATAACAGCGGCAATCCCTGCCAGGCGAGTGAATGAACGTGTTTTGGCTGGTTGAGTGACGACGGCTTCGGCGGTAGCTGTTTTGGCAGATGGTTCAGTATCTTCTTGGGTTGTTTTGGAAGTATCAATAATTTCTGGGGGAGGTGGGGGAGGTGGAGAAACGGCCGTTTTTGACATTTCCGCTTTCAAATCCAGCTTCCGCAGCGCTTCGGCCATCTCCCGCGCGGTCTGATACCGATCCTCCGGATTCTTGGCCATCGCCTTTAGAATAATTTCCTGCAAGGCATACGGCACATTGGGATTAAATGACACGGGCAATGGTGTTGGTTCATTGACATGCTTCATCACTACAGCCAGCGGCGTATCGGCAGCATAGGGCAATTTCCCTGTTACCATCTGGAACAGCAGTACACCCAGCGAATAAATATCAACCCGTTCATCACCAGGTTGCCCCAGTGCCTGTTCTGGTGACATATAAGCAGGCGTGCCTATCAAAGCGCCGGTCGCAGTGTAAGCAACCGATTGCGCTCCCATCATTTTCACAATACCAAAATCGGTCAAAATAGCTCGCCCATGTTCATCCAGCATAATATTGGCAGGTTTAATATCCCGGTGTACCATGCCACGCCGATGAGCATAATCCAGAGCTTCTGCCACCTCCCGCGCAATCCGAACTGCTTCTTCCAGCGGCAGCGAGTCCCCTTTTTCATTCAGGGCTTCCAGTTTTTCTTTAAGCGTCCCTCCCTGGATGTACTCCATCACAAGATAATAGGTATCATCCCCGTAAATATCGAAGTCGTAAACGTTGACAATGTTGGGATGATTCAATTTGGCAATGGCCCGCGCTTCCCGTTGGAATCGTTGCAGAAAGTCTTGTTCATTTACCAGGAAGGCGTGCATGAGCTTGATGGCCACGTAGCGGTCCAGATTTTCCTGGTAAGCCTTATATACTTCGGCCATGCCGCCACGACCAAGCTTTTCAACAATTTTGTATTTGCCTATAGTCTGGCCAATTAAAGTTTCGTTCATTATTGTTTATGTTTGTTGTTCGGTTTGGGCAAAGGAGAATTCTTGATTGCTTTTTGTTCCTTTGCGCTTTATGGCAAGTATACCTGTTTTTAATGAGGGTGAAAATGGTAGATTGGTGTTGAAGATGAGGGTTAGGGCGTGGTGTGGGCACGGAGTTGTCCGCAGCCAGCATGAATGTCTATGCCGCGGCGCTGTCGAACAGTGCTGGGTAATCCATATTCGGCCAGGATGGTCTGAAATTGCTGGATGGTTTGTTGGTTGGCAGGACGGCCGTTATACCCCACAGTAGGATTAAGCGGAATAAGATTGACATGGGCATCCATTCCTTGTAACAACTGGCCAAGAGCATGAGCCTGTTCGGGTGTATCGTTTTTGCCTTCAATAAGCGTCCATTCAAAGAAGATACGGCGCTGGCGGCGAGTAATGTAGTAACGGCAAGCATCCATTAACTCTGCCAGGGGCCAGCGGCGGGCGGGTGGTACCAGAGCTGCTCGTTCTTCATCAGTGGCTGCGTGCAGACTGACGGCCAGATGGATCGGCCGTTTTTCATCTGCCAGGCGTCGAATACCAGGTACGACCCCCACTGTGCTTAATGTAATATGACGTGGAGCAATGGCCAGCCCCTTGTGATTGGTGATAATGTCAACGGCCGTCATGGTTGCCTCATAATTATGCAGTGGTTCACCCATTCCCATCAGCACAATGTTGCGTAGCGATTCCCCTTGAGCGGTCAAAGTGCGAATGGCAAATAATACCTGCCCCACTATTTCTCCGGGTGTAAGATGCCTGATAAATCCCATCTGTCCAGTGGCGCAAAAAACACATCCCATTGCACAGCCTACTTGTGTGCTGACACAAACCGTTGCCCGCCCTTTGAACCACATTAACACCGTTTCTATTGTTTCGCCATCGTGCAGACGAAGCAGGAATTTGCGTGTCAGCCCATCGGTGCTGTCTATTTGCCAGGCAACTTCCGGCATGGTTAATTGGGTGTGGTTAGTAAGTAGATGGCGTAAGTCGGGGCGCAAATCGGTCATATCGTCAAAAGTGGTGGCATGTTTTCGGTACAGATAGTGCCAGAGTTTGTCCACATGGTAGTGGCTGTAGCCCCAGTTGCCCAAAAGCTGCGCTAATTGGTCCCATGCAAGATCGTAGAGGTTGATTACGGCCGTTTCTGATGTCATCTTCTTCATACTTTGAATTGTAGCCATTCCCCAGGCGAAAGTCACGCCTGAAAACAATCCAATATTCAGGTTGAGGTCAAACGACTCCCAGCCAGCAAGCCAAACTGACCGCCAGCCACGAACAGCGGCGCGGCTTACGTCTTTACCGGAATATCGCCAAACCAGATTTATTTGCCTGTGATTATGAAGCCGTAATCTGTCACATTTTTACACACCGTGTGCCCGTCTTTGGCATGGCTGGAGACAGGCGCATTTGTTTTCATATGGTGGAAACGTTTTAGGGACGCTTGACCCATATACTATACTATAGTTCACACAGTACGCCCGAACCAGATTGTGTATGGTTGGGCATTGCTTTCATCACAGCAAGGAGAGTTCAGA
>RFGV01000230.1 GCA_003696605.1 Chloroflexota bacterium
CATTGTGTCACTCCTTTCAGATGTGTTTGTCGACACCTGAGGATACACAGTGGCCTATCGACCTTCAAATCAAATTTACAGAAACTAATTTACACTACCAGTTGAAGCAGAAACGGCCGTTACCCTCGAACATAACGGCCGTTCTTTACACTTTTTAAAATACGCCTTTTATTTATTGGTAACTCATAAATAAATATCGAATATTTTCTTTCGTATCTCCGTCAGGGTTTCGGCTTCCCCCAGGGACTCGGTCTCTAAAAACTGCGCTAGCAGTGCCAATGCCAATACAAATGTCTGACTTTTGTTGGCACCAAAAGCAGCATGCAATGTGCCATGCGCTCGCCCCAGTTCAATGACTTGTTGCGGGGAAACCCTGAGCGAAGTCCATTTTTGTTCAGCTTCCCCTGTGGGCAAAGGTAAATCCCACAATAGATACAATGATTCCAAATCAGTAATACCTTCTGGAATCTCTCGCGTACGATCGGCCACGGCGCGGCGCAATGCTTCTAAACGTGCTGCCAAAACCGAAATGGCCAGGTCGGGTACATCAGCCCGATTCAACTTACCAGGCAAAAAACCTGCCAGCCGCTTCATTTCCTGCTTTTGGGTATCAGTGAGGGTTACGTAAACATTTTGGCGGCTAACAGGACGAGGTGGTCGGCCTCGTTTTGGCTTCTCTTTCAAAAGGGCAGCCAGGGTGCTTTCCCGTTTCTTATTTTGTTTCTTGCGGCTCATTCAACTACCTGTCCCCCGCTTGGCGATAATCTGGATGTTCTTCCAGGAATTTTGAAACGAATGCAGCATCAATTTGTAACTTGTCACTTGTCAATAACTCCAGACACAAGTGTAGACACAAGAGGCAAATGCTGCGAGGGTATCCCCGGGTTTCCCGCCAAATAGGCAAAATGGCATCGTCGGTAAAGAGTGGTGGTTGCTTGGCGTCTCTACCAGCGGCGAGCAAGCGGTATTCTATCAAGCTTTTGGTATCGTCAGGGGTGAGTGGGTCAAGGGAAGAGCGTGTAGCAACCCGGTCGTTGAAATCCGGCACCTGGCGCAAATTAATATCTAGCTCTGGTCGCCCTAGCAAGATTAATTGATATGCCTTGCCGCCACGTGGATCGCGAAAGTTTAACAACCGACGCAGTTCGACAAATTGCTCTGGTCCCAGTTCGTGGGCTTCATCAATAATAATGAGGGGCAAAACACCTTGTTCGCTTTGTTCTATCAGGAAGGCCCGAAATTCGTTTAGCTGGTCTTCTGTAGCCCGACGCGTCCGCAATCCAAATTCTGCGGCAATGCGTCGCAATAAGAGCAGACCGCTTTTTTTGGGTGCTTCATCAATTTTGGCGGCTACGAAGTCGGGACGTCGATCGTAGCGACTGTGGAACCAGGAGGCGAGGGTTGTTTTGCCGGTACCAATTTCCCCCACGATAACGGATGCACCCTGACCAGCTTCCACCATATAGCTTACTTTGGAAAGCGCCCGCCGGGTTTCCGTAGAAAGGTACATGAATCGGGGATCGGCTTCGATGGTAAATGGCGGGACTACAACGCCCAGCCGTTCCCAATCAGGACGATATTTTTCAAGATCGAGTTCCAGTTGCATATTGTTCATGGCTGTATCGTATATAAGTATGCTCAAAATGTCAAGCTTTTAGGGTCTAAAGGGTAATTGTTTTCGCTTTTTTCTATATACATTCATGTTTATTGCAATCTATAGCATATAGATTTGTTGACATAGCGTTGCAAATTTGATAGACTGTTTCAAGTTATTGGGATATAGGGGTTTTTAAGCTCAAAATAATGTATTTTGGTTTATTTTGTTTATGATTTTTGTTTGAATTGGGTATATCGGGGAGGAAAGGGCATGTTGTAAGTTAAGCGGTTTGTGTGAGAAAGACAAAGGCCAGGGCTTATTGCGCCTGGCCTTGGGTGGTATAAGTAAGCTACCTTTATCTGTTTCGGTGCCGCCAACACCGTTATCAGTGCCCCTTTAGTGGGGAGGGGGTTTTTTTGCCCCCAGGTAGCTCACCAGGTCCGGTAAGAGCATAACATAGGCGCGGTTGCCTGTCAATGGGGTAATTTTCTGTTGACTGGGTAGGTGTTTGTTTGCCTGTGGTTGGTTTGTGCTGCTTGCCGGACAAAGTCGAGTAGGCTTTGGCTGGGCAAAGTGAATTGGTTTCGCCAGCTTTGCTGGCAGCACAAGAGAGGTTGTTGTCGCTGCGACGAAGGCAGCGGGCAGCGCGTCGGGCGATGGGGTTGCCGGTTTTGACGGCTGAGGACGGCCGTTTCCCGGATTACGTCGTATTGCCCCATTCTCAATCCCCAACTACAAATTCAGACAGAGAAATTACTGCTGTAATTCAGCAACTGCCAACTCATATGGGTTGGGAAAGTGCCTCTTTAACGGCCGTTTTGCGTCGCTCCGCCTGTTCTCAATCTAAACCTGCCCATCATTCTTCTCATCTTCCGCAAAAAAATATTTCCAATACATCCTGCCTCAATTCCAAATTGGCTAAAGGGGAAACCATCTCTCCTCTCCCCTCCCCCTCTACTGTCACTGTGCGGGTATATGCGCCTCTGGCTTTGGCCATGCTTCGAACTGGTCAGGCTACGACTGGTCGCATTTGGTTATTGTTACGGTATTTAGATACAGACGGGCGTGGCTGGGTGACTGTGGAACAAGCTCGTAACTGGCTTACGGACAAAACATCTATCTGGCGTGTTTGTGGATGGCGGCAGTTGCGAAATTTGTTGCGCCAGGGTGAGGGGGTTTTTTGGCATCGGGGAAACGGCCGTCTTTGGCTCTGTGCTATCCCCAAAGTGGCGGCGGCGCTAGGCGTTACCCAATTGACAGGCCGTCCAATTGCACTACCTGTATCTGTGTTAACGGCCGGTATTGGCACAGTGCGTGCCCATTTCTATGCCACATTTCACAGTAGCCGAACAGCCAGTCAACAAACCCGCCACAAGCCAATTGCCAGGGAAACGATTGCGGCTATCACTCATTTGCCGGAACGAACACAACGCCATTATGAACACAAAGCGGGTGTGCGCACGCAGCGCAACTTCGCTATTGGCAAAAAGGTTAATTCTGTTTCGGCGCATGAAATTGCCTGGGAAAGAGGCACGGCCGTTTTTGAACTGAAGGACTTTTTGGGCAAGCATGGCCAGCAAGGAAGTACCTACTGGGCATGGCAATTGCCAAACAGTTATGTTGGCCCCCATAAACAAACGGGACGGGGGCGGCAAAAGCGTATGAATCGGGAACTGGCAGACCTGTTTATGCAAGGGATGACGGGGAACGGCCGTTCCGCCCATACGCCACCACCGCCCTATACGACTCGTCGTTATTACGCCAACGGCCGTTTGGCAGCCAAAGCCTGTACTCGCCGGGCAGCCAATGAACTATACTGGACAGTCCCCTACAAAAACGGCCGTTTACGCTTGTGGTATTTTCTTGAAACGAAATAAAAGTCGCCTTATGATTAAGTTGGAAAAAACTTGCCACCGTTCTAGGGATAAAGAAGGATTTAACTCATGAAAATACAGGCATTGGATTTACACTTTCAAGGCATACCCGAAACAATTGCCTCATACCTGGTCATAGGCAGCGAAGGACCTGTACTTGTCGAAACAGGTCCGGGGTCAACCCTGACTATGCTTAAAACCCAACTGGCTCAAGCCGGTTACCACCCAACAGACATTAAACATGTTTTGGTGACCCACATTCACCTTGACCATGCTGGTGCGGCCGGGTGGTGGGCACAAAACGGCGCCCAAATTTACGTCCATGAATTTGGGGCGCGCCACCTGATCCACCCTGAAAAACTTTGGGCAAGCGCATCCCGGATTTATGGGGATAAAATGCAAACACTTTGGGGGGAAATGTTACCCGCTCCACCAGAACGGGTAACGGCCGTTCGTGACGGTGACATCATCGAAATAGGCGATTTACGCTTTGAAGCCATTGAAACACCCGGACACGCACGCCATCATCACGTTTTCCGGTTAGGCAACATCGCTTTCACAGGTGATGCTGCCGGTATCCGCTTGCCTGGTTTCAACTTTCTGGATATTCCCGCACCACCACCAGAGTTTGACCTGGAAACATGGCTAACCACCTTGGACAAATTAAACCAGGCCCAATTTTCCGTCATTTATCCAACACATTACGGACAAGTGAAAAACGTTTCCGAACATTTGGCACAGATTCGAGCGCGTTTACAAGCAGTTGCCGAGTTTGTCCGTGTACGTATGGAAAATGGCATGTCGCGAGATGATCTGGTTGTGGCTTATACTGAATGGAACCATGAACTGGCGCGGGCAGCTGGTGTTTCCGAGTCTGGTATTGTCCACTTTGACACGGTAAACCCACTGTATATGTCTGTGGATGGCATTATGCGCTACTGGCGGAAGCGGGCAGAGGCGGCGCAGTCTGCAACGTGACACGTGTCCATTGTCCGGGATGGCTGTCAATGGTCAGTGCCCCGCCAACAACAGCCATGAGTGTGCTGTGTAAGGCCAATCCCTGACCACTGCCCCGATTGATTGGCTGTGCCCGAAAGCCTACACCATTATCTTCGATGCATAAGATCAGGCCGTTTTGCCAATGAGCGGAGATGTGCAGGCGAAACGGCCGTTTTGTACCATTGGCATCATTGCCCGAACCACGCCCATAACGAGCTGCATTTCTCACAACTTCCCGTGCAGCATAATAGACCACTTCCGCTGTCAGTGGTGACAATTGGCGGGTTCGTTCTGACACTTCTGCCGGAATATCCCATACCACTTCATCAAATGAAGCTGCGAATTCCTGGGATACAGCTTTTTTTAGGGCAGTAATCAGACCTAGCCGATTTACTTCTGGCACAACTGTGGTGGGCATGTGGTGCAGCAGATCGGAAATTTGCCGATGTGCATCTGTGAGCAAGCGTACGGCCTGAGCAAGACGGCCGTTTTCCCCTGCTTCTGACTGCGTGAGGGCGATCATCACCGTTTGCAATGTGGGCAAAATTTCATCATGCAACACACGCCGTGTCTGTTGGTCTATAACCTGTGTTTGCGCCATGCGTTCCCGTTGCAAGGTCATCAAGCGACGACTAATTTCTGTACTGGCCTGAGTATCAATCAGCCGTTCGCCAGATACCCGCGCAATCTCTATCTCCTCTTGAGTATATAACCCCCCATCTGCTTTTTCTCCTAACAAGAAGAAACCTATCAATCCTCGTTCACTCCACAAAGGTACAGCCCAGATTGCACCGCCATATTCTGTTGCATTCAGCGGTAATGGCTGACCGGGCGTGTTGGATGTTGCTGACAGGTTGGCTAATTCTGTTAATGGAGGGAGTGAAGCTGTGTTGTGAGGAGGATAGCGTAGGGGCTGGTTGATAAGTGGGGCAAGAGGGCCAATGGGGACAAGGTAAGCGAGTTTTGCCCCCAGGATGTCTCGACAAAGTACAGTAAATGGAGGGAGTAAGTCTAGAGTGGTTGGCGTGGTAACGGCCGTAAGTAATTGCTCGTAGAGACGATTGCTGGTCATAAACGGCCGTAAATTGGCTATATAACGTTCTCGTTCCAGGTAAGATTGCCAGCTAAACAGCGCGTAAAACACGGCTATCAGCAGCGCAGTAAGCAGCAAACTGTAAACAGGACGCCACTCAAAGGCAATAATTCCCCCAATGACAACCCCCATACCCGCAGCCAGAAAGACAGCCCGTCGCCAATGGCGAGCCAGCCCACGACGGGGGAGCGTTTTACCAGTAAAGATTTCGTAGGAGACGACAGCCTGACCAATGAGAAAAACGGCCAAAGCAACGAGAGCAGAGATAATCAGGTCGAAAAGGGTGATGGTGTTGGTGAGGCTGAGATAGACATCGGTAAACGGCCGTTCTCGGGCAGCCTGCACAACCCACAGAACCACACTGGCTACCAATAAACTCACAGCCAGCAGCACAATTGTTGCTGTTACCATCCACGGACGAGCCCGTTGTCGGGCCAACTGCCCCATGATACGGCGTGATGGGCCTGGCCGTTGTAGTGCGTCCAGCGATAACACCAAACACAGAATGACATAAAAGGAATAACTCATCCCCAACAGAGGAATACCAACAATAGACCAGCGCAAAAATTGGCGCAAAGCGAATAGCTGGGGTGAAGGAACAGCCAGGGTTAACGTTCCCAAAGCCAGCATAACCAATCCGCCGATGACCAGGCCAGTAACAAAAAAGAGCCAGCGTTTTTGGCGGGTGTACAATGGTGATGGGGAGCTGTTCCAGAAGCCAGCGTACCACAGCACAACCACATACCAGGCATAGGGCAAGATAATGGCTGGTACAAGTCCTACAATCCACCAAAAAATAAGACTGGTGCGGTTCAGGCGAGCCAGGCCCAGGCCTAAAACGGCCGTATGGCTGGTGAAAAATGCGCCCCCCAGCAATAATGCGCCACTGGCCAGCCAGATTCCCCATGTGCGCCGATCTGAATTGAGCAAAACGGTGAGGCCAAGCCAGGTAAGCAAAATGGTGTTGAAGAGTGAGAAGCTCAGGATAAACCAATCGGCAAGTTGACTGGTATTCATGTGAGATTGTCCTTTTGGGCAGGTGACCAGGGAATCCATTCGCCCTGACTATTCATTACGCGAGGTGTGCCGTCCTCATCCCAACAAATAAGCTGACCACTTTGGACAATGAGCGCGGCTCTGGTACGGGCGACTTTCTCGTCGGTGGTGGTTTTGTTGAGTCCCCAGGTTGTATAGATTTGGCCGTTGATACGGCTGATGGTGCGTTTGTCACGGAAGCCCATACGGGCAGCAATTTGCTCGTTGCTCATGCCCAAGGCCAGCATTTGGGCGACTTCTTTTTCATTTGGTTCGAGTAAGGCCAGAGGGTCTTGTTCGTCTTTGTGGCGTACTTCTTGCACGCGGGTTTCGATGTCTGGGTCAATGAAAGAACGGCCGTTTATGGCATCGCGCAACAGGGGAATAATCATTTCTGGTAGTAGATAGTTTGACTTACGAACGTAGGCATAGTGGCTGAGGATACCGGCACGACGAAATGCGCGGTAGTAAGCGTCATCGTCCTGGATGGAATAGAAGACGACGGGCAGGCGAGGAAATTCGCGGCGAATGGCAACGGCCGTTTCGATGCCGTTCATCTCACCAGCCAATTGCACATCCATCAAAATAGCATCCGGTTTTTGGTGCAAGCAAAACGAGAGCGCATCTTCCCCCTTGCCACAGGCAAAAAGCACCCGCACGGCCTTTGTGGCTTCCAACCCTTCTTGCAGCGCGGGGCGTAACTTTTCGTTATCTTCTACAAGCAAAATTTCCATCATTACTATTTTACAATGCAAGTTGAGAGAACGGTTGTCAAGCACTTGAGTGCTTAAAACCGAGCAATCAGGCGGTCGTAATCCGACGGTTGATTCCCTATTATGAAACCAGATGAACACAAAACAGATTGCAACTTGTGACGATGGTACTACAAACAGGATGTCGCAAACAGGGTCAACAATGGTGTTAATAACTATAAAAAACAACGCACAAAGGAGTTTGGCACAATGAAGAAAGATGTATCGGCAGGTGTTGATTTGAGTTTGCTGTTTGTATTGATGAGTGTGGCTTCTGTATTTTCTGTGGGACTGGAAGTGATGCGCGTGATGTACACGGGTGCCCCCCATTATTTGTTTTTGATTTGGAATTTGATTTTGGCCTGGATGCCATTTGTGTTTGCTGTGGGCGCATTTGTGGTGCGGCAAAAACGGCCGTTTTCCTTATTGTTGGCTGGATATTGGTTGCTCTTTTTCCCAAACGCACCGTATATCGTCACTGATCTGATCCATTTGCGCCCCACAGCAGTAGCGCCCATTTGGTACGATGCCATCCTTCTCTTTTCGTTTGCCTTGACGGGTTTGTTGTTGGGATTGGTCTCACTGTATCTGATGCAGTTGGTTATAGAGTCATGGTTTGGCCGAATGGCTGGCTGGTTGTTTGTGAGCGGTTCGTTGTTGTTGGGTGGCTTTGGGGTATATATCGGCCGTTTCTTGCGCTGGAACAGTTGGGATATTTTCACCGATCCCATGAGATTGGTGCAAGACATTTTGTTGAATATCACCACGCCTCATTTGGGCTTAAAAACGGCCGTTGTCACCGGTTCGCTAGCTGTAGTATTTGCCCTGGCCTACTTTACCATGCTTGCCCTCACACGCCTTGCGCCCAGACCAGAGCTCCAGCAATCCTGACTGGTTAGCTGGCGAATGCCCGGGTACAGATTGTAACAGAGGTAAGTTATGAATGAGTTGAAAGTAGAGAAAAACTATCTGCCAGAGTTTCCGGCGTTGGGTAGTTTTTCAGCCTGGTTTGGATTGGTGGTAGTGGGAATAACGGCCGTTGTCAGTCTGGCCACACCGGTTAACCGGCAAACCACCCTCATCCAAAGCCTGAAGTTCATACACATTGCCCTCGTTTTTGCCTCCGTGCTGTACCTGGCCCTGCGCGGTCAACAGAGTGTGCGGTTAGCTGCCGTGCCCCTGGCCATCAACTTGCTCACTCTGTTGGCTGTCGAATTTGTCCCCTTCTCTTCCCTATGGGAGCAAGCCCGCTTCCGATGGTATCTGGCCGGTTACAATCAGATAATTGAATTGGTTGAATCTGGTCAACTTGTCCCCAATGAAAGCGGGTTTGCTTCCCTCCCCGCTGGTTGGCACTATCTTTCGGAAAATGGACAGGTAATGATTGATACCCATGATAGCGTTACACGTGTTTTCTTTTTTACCGAGTGGCATTCCCGACAACAGTTTAGCGGTTATCTGTATCGTTCGGATAACCGACCACCAGCCAACGAGTTCGGGGGGCGCTGGCGAGTGATCATCCCCAAACGGCCGTACTGGTTCTACTGTGCAGCCGGCAGATAGGTAGCGCGAAACAGTAAGCCGCCTCCCCTCGTCACATTCCTCTCATGCGTTATAATTCTCCCATTCCTTGTTAGATATACATCTAACTGTTGTTAATTGGGAGAATTCATGAGCATACAAGCCTTGCCCTATATCACGCTGTTGGCATTTTTGTTTGGTTCTACCTTAATAGCTTCTCGCTTTAGCGTTGGCCAATATCATCCTACTACTTATATAGGGTTACGGTTGGTGCTGGCCAGTTTGGGGCATCTGGCTGTGTACGCATTGTGGCGGCGGGCATGGCCGCGAGATAAACGGTTATGGTGGCACGCAACGGTATTGGGCGTGTTGGGAACGGCCGTTCCCATGACCGGCATCGTCTCTTCCTTGCAATATCTTTCCAGCGGTCTGGCCTCTGTGCTAATAACAACCAATCCGGCTATCACTGTTGTCATGGCACATTTCTTTCTGGCCGACGAAAAGCTAAATCGCCGTAAAACAGCAGGTGTGTTGCTGGCATTAGGTGGTGCGTTTCTGTTAGCTGTGCGTGGTGAAAGTGGGTTGCCAGATGTCTCCCAGGCCAATCCACTGGGGTATGTGTTAGTTCTGACCGCCATGTTGTTTGGTAGTGGGGCTACTATCTATGCCCGCAAATACATGCAGCACATGGACTCGTTTGACGTAGCCAGTGTACGTATGTTTGCTGCGGCGTTGGTGGTCATGCCGTTGTCAGTTCTCTTTTTTGGGTTTGATATGACGGCCGTTACACCGACTGGTTACTTTGCTTTAGGCTATGCTTCTTTGGTAGGGACATTTTTAGGCATGTTGCTAGCCTTCTATAACATCAAGCGGTTTGGAGCGACCGCTTCTGCCATGACAGCATATATCATTCCAATTGTAGCCGGTTTAGGTGGCGTGTTATTTTTGGGCGAGCGCGTTACAGCTGGGATGTTGCTGGGCGTGGGGTTAATTGTGGCTGGTATCTGGCTGATCAACCGGCGGGAAACGGCCGTTGTGCCCGTGCCCGAAAATCCCACTGCTGGCGACTAAAGCAAACACGACCAAATAGCTTCGTATAGAACACATGATCGATTTTTGATACAAAATTTTGTAAAAAAACGGATAAAAAATACCCATTTACCAGAGAAAACAACCATTTTCACAGAAAATTTTGTGCCAATGCTTACCAGGCAAAAACAAGCCTTTTCTCTTGTTATACTATACGAAAATTCATCCTCAAAAAGATTTTTTATGAGTACACAATAAAAAATGATGTGACTTTCATCAGTAGCAAAGGTGTATTCTGTCACTAAAAAACTACGCCTCCAAAGCCGTAAAATACCTGTAGTTTTCAATTTTTATGGGCTTTCTGTGCTATGGTGCTCAAGGAGGCAATTCGATGAGTACACTTTCCCCTACCCCACTGTCCGGCATCCGTGATTCCGCTACGGATGGAGATTCTCAGGAAAAAACAACACACAAATATGTGTATCTGTTTAGTGAACTAGACGCTGCCGAAGCATATGTAGGTGGCAACTGGGAAGACGTGCGCGGTTTGCTTGGTGGTAAAGGCGCAAATCTGGCTGATATGACTCGATTGGGAATCCCGGTGCCACCAGGATTTACAATAACAACCGAAGCCTGCAATGCTTATCTGGCTGCTGGGGGAAAATTTCCACCTGGTTTGTGGGAACAGATAATGACGGCAATGGCGGCTCTGTCAGAAGCAACGGGCAAGGAGTTTGGTAATCCAGATAATCCGTTGCTGGTCTCTTGTCGTTCTGGGGCCAAATTTTCCATGCCAGGTATGATGGATACCGTCTTGAATATTGGGTTGAATGATGAAGTGGTGGCGGGATTGATAGCGCGGACGGGAAACGGCCGTTTTGCCTGGGATCTCTACCGTCGCCTCATTCAAATGTTTGGCAATGTCGTGCTAGGGGTTCCCGATGAAGCCTTTGAAGAAGTCATCACCAACCAGCGGCAAAAAGCCAAAGTTACGTCTGATGCAGAACTTTCTGCCACTGACTGGCAAACAATTACACACGAATTCAAGGCCATCATCCAAAGACATACCGGCACCACCTTCCCCACCGATCCATACGAACAATTACGGCAAGCCACAGAAGCAGTATTCAACTCATGGAACGGCAAACGAGCCGTTGATTATCGCAACGCTGCCGGAATCCCCCACGATTTGGGAACGGCCGTAAACATCCAGACAATGGTATTCGGCAACCTGGACGACCGTTCTGCCACCGGTGTCGCCATGTCACGCAACGCCTCTACCGGCGAACCCGAACTCGAAGGCGACTTCCTCCTCAACGCCCAAGGCGAAGACGTTGTCGCCGGCATTCGCCTCACTCGTCCCCTGCGCGACCTGCAAACCCTCATGCCCGACATCTACGCCGAATTCCAGAAAATCGCCCGCAAACTGGAACACCATTACCGCAACATGCAAGACATGGAATTCACCATCGAAAGCGGCAAACTCTGGATATTACAAACACGCGACGGCAAACGCACCGCCCAGGCCGAAGTACGCATCGCCGTAGATATGGCCGAAGAAGGTCTCATCACCCGCGAAGAAGCAGTTCGCCGTGTTAAACCAGCCCAGGTAGATTTCTTCCTCCACCCCCAACTAGACCTTGCTGCCCGGCAACAAAACAAACCCATCGCCAAAGGGCTCAACGTCTCCCCAGGAGCCGCCGTCGGTATGGTGGCCTTTGACGCCGATACCGCCGAAAAATGGGTCCGCGAAATGAGCCGCCAGGTCATTATGGTTCGCCCCGAAACCAAACCAGATGACGTTCATGGCATGTTGGCCGCACAAGGGATTCTCACCAGTCGCGGCGGCCGTACCAGCCACGCCGCTCTGGTCGCCCGCCAATTTGGTAAACCGGCCGTTGTGGGCGTCAGCGAACTGGAAATTGACCTGGACAGCCGCTTAATGACCATTGGCGATTTGGTCATCAAGGAAGGTGACTGGCTATCCATCGACGGCACAGAAGGATTGATCTATCTGGGCAAACTGCCAACCATTGTGCCCGATCTGGAAAACCCCTGGCTCAGCAAACTGCTATCGTGGGCAGATGAATTTCGCACACTGGCAGTATGGGCCAATGCTGATTACCCCCGCGACGCTGAGCGTGCCCGCAGGTATGGCGCCGAAGGCATTGGACTGTGTCGTACTGAGCACATGTTCTTTGAAACAGATCGCCTGCCCATTGTGCAAAGCATGATCATGGCCCGTACCCCAGCCGAAAGACAAGAAGCATTGGCCCGCTTGCTCCCTATGCAGCGCCAGGATTTTGAAGGATTGTTCCGGGTAATGGATGGATTACCGGTCATTATTCGTTTGCTGGATCCCCCATTACATGAATTTTTGCCTGCCTATGACCAACTGGTGCAAGACCTGGCCGATTTAAAGGTTCGATTACAGCATTATCACACCTTGAGCGAAATTGATGCGGCTTTGGCTGAAATTCGGCTCAAACAAAATTTTTTGGAGCGGCTGGAGTCGTTGCGAGAGGCCAACCCGATGTTAGGAACGCGGGGAGTACGACTGGGGATTCTCATTCCGGATCTCACACGAATGCAGGTGCGGGCAATTTTTGAGGCTGCTTGCAAATGTGCCAAAGATGGGGTGGATGTGCATCCTGAAGTGATGATTCCACTCACGGCCCATGTGAATGAGTTGCGTGTGCAACAAAGTGAACTGGAGGCGGAGGCCAGGGCTGTGATGGCGGAGCAGGGAATTACGATAGATTACAAATTTGGCACAATGATCGAAATTCCGCGAGCCGCACTCACGGCCGATGAGATTGCAGAAGTGGCTCAATTTTTCTCGTTTGGCACAAATGACCTTACCCAGACAACTTTTGGTGTTTCGCGCGATGATGCAGAGGCCGGTTTTCTGATGGCGTATTTGCAACAAGGTATTTTGCCGCACAATCCGTTTGCCACGATTGATGTGGCTGGTGTGGGTAAGCTGATGGAGATGGCGGTGACGCTGGGGCGGAAAACCCGGCCGAATATGGAAATTGGTATTTGTGGTGAGCATGGTGGTGATCCGGAGAGTATCGCGTTTTGCCATCGCCTGGGCCTGAATTATGTCTCCTGTTCTCCTTTCCGGGTGCCGGTTGCCAGACTGGCGGCTGCTCATGCGGCGTTGTCGGAAAGGTAGTCTGTACGTACGTTTTGCTCCTCCTCGTTTGGAAGCCGGTTCTGGTTTCCCCTACCGGGACTGGCTTCTTTTTCATTGGTTTGGGCAAGGTGTGATGTTTGTCTGGTGCAATTGTGAAAAATGTCACTATTAGATGTGGCAGAGGTTTTTGTATGCTGCAGGTGAGTTTTGAATGGATTGGTGTAGGTAAGGAGGCGAGATGATAGAGCCAGATCGTGTGGTGCAGACGACATGTCCGTATTGTGGTGTGGGGTGTCAGGTGGATTTGTTTGTGCGGGAGGGGATGATTTATCGGGTAAACGGCCGTTTTGATAATGATGTCAATCGGGGTAATTTGTGTGTCAAGGGGCGATTTGGGTACGACTATGTGCATGCGCCTGACAGGTTGCAAACGCCCCTGTTGCGTACCGATCGACAGGCAAACTGGCAGGCTGTTTCCTGGGAGGTGGCGCTTGATTTTGTGGCGGAACATTTGGCCCATATACGCCAGCGATGGGGTGCTGATAGTATTGCGTTTTTGACGTCGGCCAAGTGTACCAATGAGGAAAATTATTTGTTGCAAAAGTTGGCACGGGGGGTAATTGGCACGAATCATGTCGATCATTGTGCCCGCCTCTGACACAGCAGTAGTGTGGCCGGTCTGGCCACAACGGTTGGGTCGGGTGCCATGACTAATTCTATTCGGGATATTGAGCGGGCGCAGGTGTTGCTGGTGACCGGTTCGAATACGACTGAGGCGCACCCGGTGTTGAGCTTGCAGATGAAGAAGGCGGTGCGGAAGCATGGTGCGAAGCTGATTTTGGTGGATCCGCGTCGAATAGAACTGGCAGATTTTGCCTGGTTGCATTTGCGGCAGAGGCCAGGGACGGATGTGGCGATTTTTAATGCGATGGCGCATGTGATTATTGCGGAGGGGTGGCTGAATCGGCCGTTTATTGAGACGCGGACGGAGGGATTTGCGGCGCTGGAGACGGCCGTTAAGCCCTGGACGCCAGCTCGTGCAGAGGCGATCTCTGGTGTGCCGGCAGAACAGATTGTTGCTGCGGCACGGGCATATGCGCAGGCGGAGCGATCAGCTATTTTCTGGGCAATGGGAATTACGCAGCACACTACTGGCACAGATAATGTCAAGGCTTTGTCCAATCTTGCGCTCCTTACAGGGCATATTGGCCGGCCTGGAACAGGCTTGAATCCGCTGCGGGGTCAAAATAATGTGCAGGGGGCATGTGATATGGGGGGACTGCCCAATGTATTTCCGGGCTATCAGCCAGTGGTGGATGAAGCGGTGCGCCGCAAGTTTGCTGCTGGTTGGGGAGTTCCATATGAGCGGTTGAATGAACATCCAGGCTTGACTGTTACGGAGATAATGAATGGTGTGGAAAACGGCCGTATTCGGGCTATTTTCATTATGGGTGAAAACCCAATGCTTTCCGATCCGAACCTGAATCATGTGCGGGAGGCATTATCACAGGTAGAATTTCTGGTTATCCAAGACATCTTCCTCAACGAAACGGCCGAACTAGCCGACGTTATTCTGCCTGCGGCCAGTTTTGCCGAAAAATCAGGCACATTCACCAACACCGAGCGCCGCGTTCAACTCATTCGACCCGCCCTTTCTCCACCCGGCATCGCTAAACCCGATTGGCAAATCATCACCGAGTTGGCAAACCGGTTGGGTGCCAACTGGCATTATACGCATCCCCGCGAAATATTTGCTGAATTGGCTGCCCTCACCCCTCAATATGCTGGAATGTCCTACGAACGTCTGGAAAAAGGCGGTTTACAATGGCCCTGCCCCACTCCAGACCATCCAGGCACGCCCATTTTGCATGTAGAAAAATTTGCTCGTGGTAAAGGACTATTCTGCCCGGTTGATTATCGTCCGCCAGTTGAAGAAACGGACGAAACGTATCCCTTTATTCTCTCCACCGGCCGAATTTTATTCCATTGGCATGGCGGCACGCTTTCCCGGCGTTCGCCCGGACTGGATGAGATTGCACCAGTGGCAGAAGTGGAGATTCATCCACAAGATGCCCATCGGTTAGGCTTGCAAGATGGTGAACTGGTACGAGTTTCTTCGCGACGGGGGCAGGTGGTGGCCACAGTCAAGTGTACTGGCCGCTCACCAGTAGGGACGGTATTTATGACGTTCCATTTTGCTGAAGCAGCTGCTAATTTGCTGACAATCGATGCGGTGGATCCAACCGCCAAGATACCGGAGTATAAAGTCTGTGCAGTGAAAGTGGAAAAGGTGAAAGTTGGGGAGTCTGTTGCAAAATGAGTTTTTTTGAAGGTTGTTTGTTTGGCACAAAAGCAGGAGGATGCCATGACAGTACCGAATGGAATGTTTACGTTGGATGCTTTGTTGCCGCCGGAGATGGCGCGCAAGGCGGAGAATGTAGGGGTCTCTAAGGCGCGTTTGCCTGTTTCCAAGATGTTTGTTTTGGGCGTATTGGCTGGTGCGTTTATTGCGCTGGGGGCGGTGTTTGCCACCACGGTAACGGCTGGTGGGGGTGGGATGTTGCCATTTGGTGTGGTGAAGTTGCTGGGGGGTGTGGTGTTTAGTTTGGGGCTGATTTTGGTGGTGATTGCCGGTGCGGAGTTGTTTACAGGGAATAACTTGATTGTGATGGCATGGGCAAGTGGCAAGGTGAGTACGGCCGAATTGTTGCGTAATTGGCTGGTTGTTTACGTGGGGAATTTCGTGGGGTCGGTATTAACGGCCGTTCTCATGTTCGGCAGCAAGCAGTACACCTTTGGTGGAGGGCTGATTGGTCAAAATGCGCTACAAATTGCTAACGCCAAAGTTCAGTTGGAATTTGTGCAGGCTGTGATTTTGGGCATTTTTTGTAACGCGCTTGTTTGTCTTGCTGTCTGGTTATGTATGAGTGCCCGTTCTACAGTGGACAAAATTCTGGCGATTGTTTTTCCCATCACGGCGTTTGTGGCAGCAGGTTTTGAGCACAGTATTGCCAATATGTATTTTGTGCCAATTGGCTTGCTCATTAAGGGGGGGGCAGATGCCAGTTTTTGGCAAATGACTGGTCTTGTGGCCACAGATTTTACCCGGCTGACCTGGGGGAATTTTCTGTTTAGAAACCTCTTGCCGGTGACAATTGGCAATATCATTGGTGGCTCGTTGATGGTGGGTTTGGTGTATTGGTTTGTGTATTTGCGGCAAGATGTGCGCTCGGTTGGCCAGGTGGATGTGGCGCCGGGTGATTGATGGTTCATTTGGTTTGTTGTTTGGTTATGTGAGTTCCTGCCGATTGGTGTATCGGCAGGTTTTTTTTGCCTCTTGACAAAGTGTATTTTTTACACTATACTGTGTGCAGATTATTAAGTGTAAAAATTACACTAATTATTTGTGAGTGAAACGGCCGTTGGCGGCGGCTTTGAATTAACAAGAGGAGCACATCATGTTTTGGACATTTTTATTTGTCGGAGTGGTTATTCTGATTAGTGGTTTGATTTTGGGGGTGGCGGGAATGGTCGGAATGGCTGTTCTTTTGGTCTTGTTGGTCATGGTCGGTGCTTTGGTGCAATGGGCTTTTGTGCGCGTGCCGGAGCTGAATGTGGCGGTTGTGTACAATCGGGAACGGGAGGCTTTTAGCCGATTTTTACCAGCTGGCCGCCACTGGATTGTGCCATTTTTAGAGCGTGTGGAAGCGGTAATTTCTACAGAACCGGCGACTGTGCGAGACAAAAGTATGGGGATACAGACAAGTGGTGGCATTTCGCTAACTGTACACTGGTCGGTTTCTTATAACCTGAATCCAATGAAAGTGTCACCTGCGTATCAGGCCAAGGCGGCTCGTGTTTTGCCCCGAAAAACGGCCGTTTTGCTCAAAAAGCATATGCACAATTGCTTGCAGCATATCATTGGTGAATATACGGTGATGGATCTGGTAGCCCCCGGTGCGCACAAGCGATTGGAACGGGCGGTGCGACAACTTTTGGCGGAGCGTGTTGGTAACCTGGGGATTGAAATCTCGCGGGTCATGATGGGCGAAATTGAGATGCCAGCCCATGTGCGGGCGGCTCTGGAGGCGGCACATGAGCGGCAAGTGCAAGCCGAGCAGGAAGCACGGGCACTGGCACATTTGCAACGAGTCATTAGTCAGTTTTCGGCGGAGGATATGCAACGGCTGATGGAGCTGGAGCGGATTCAGGCATTGGGGCGGAATGGGGTAACGTTGGTTTATCCGCCGGGTGGTTGGGGAACGGCTCCAACCGGAAACGGCCGTTCTGCACCCACTTACGCGCCAGAACATGTGTACACACCAGTTGAATGGTAAAGAAGTAAAATTTACCAGACAAGCAATACAAAAAAAATTTACCGTTACGGCATTCAGGGAGAGGTTCGGCGAGGACTTCTCCCTGAATGGTTTCAACACATCCTTCCCACCACTGCTATAATTAATTTCAGGAGGTGTGTATGAAACTGGCAGTTGGTTCTGACGAAAAGACCCATTTAACCGATGTGGTAATTGCCGAATTGGAAAAACGGGGACACGAGGTGACCCTGTTTGGCCCCCTGGCTGATAGGCAAGAATACTGGCCTGATGTAGCCCGCCAGGTAGCCGAGCAAGTAATCAGTGGCCAGGCGGATGAGGGAATTTTATTTTGCTGGACGGGCACAGGGGTGAGTATTGCGGCCAATAAAGTGCCGGGTATTCGGGCTGCTTTGTGCGATGATGCCGAAACGGCACGGGGGGCAAGGTTGTGGAACAAGGCCAATATTTTGTGCTTGTCCCTGCGACGCACGTCTGAAGTGGAGGCCAAAGAAATTCTGGATGCCTGGTTTGGTACGGCGTATCAGCCCAATGAGGTTGATGATACCTGTCTGGCACAAGTAGCAGAAATTGAGGCCATTTACGGCCGTTCTTTACCCCAGCCCAAATGAAAGATCAGTTTATTGGCGAGCCGTTGTCAGCATCAGGGAGTTGCCTGGGTAATTTTGCTCCAGGATTCGGTGCGGGGGTGACGGGAGACCGGGTTTTTGAGGTCAGCCAGGATGTCGTTGACATAGTCTTTGTGGCGCATTCCTACCAGAACGGCCGTAATGCCGGTTGTGCTGCGTAATGCTCTGACAGCGATTTGGCTCAACGTGGCGGCTTGCCAGTCTGTATCGGCAGAAACGGCCGTTTCCCGTAACCGACGTGCCCGATTTGCTGCCATTTCCTGATAAAATGCGCTCACAGCGGAAAAAGTGTCATTGACCGCATCAACATACTCATGTAGCCACGAAATCACCTCAGCGGGCAAATTTGGCCGCTTTGAGAGGAATTGAACGGCCGTTTGTGCACGTGGCAACAAAAACTGGTCTTTTACATCCCGCCAGTTATGATATGTGCCAAAACCACCCCAGTTTCCTTCCAGCATGATGCCCACTGCCAAATACTCCAATAATTGTTGCTTTGTTTCTTCGTCAAACGGCAAGATGGGCAAAATTTTGTGCCGAAATTCTGACTCAATTCGCACAGAAGTGTCAACCGCGGTTGACACTTCTTCTGGGGTGGCCGGATAGCTGGGGGTGAGTACGTCGGCCAGGCGAATGAGGGATTCATGCTGAATGGCGTTTAGAGGGCGGTTAATTAGTACACCCAGTTCCAGTTTGTGTGCCAGCTCCAATACACTTTGTTGTCCGGATTGATTTTTTACGGTCAGCCCACCGGTTTCCAGCAGATTCATGGGGAATTGAATAACGCGAAAATGATGGTTGGCAGAGATGGTGGTGGCAATTTGCCACACTTTTTCCAGGGAGACAAAGGCAGGGTTTTCGGGGGATTGGGGGAAAGTGTTGGCACTAATGCCGTACCACTGAATACGGCCGTTTTTCACCGCTTCTTCCAGATGTTGAAAAGCCATTTCTATCCGACGATAAAATTCTGCCCGTGCTTCAGCCAATGGAATGCCAACGCGATTGGCCCATGTCAGATAATATTCAGGGTTATGGAGCAGGTAGCAATCTATCGTTTCCAGTCCAAGACGATTCAGGCTGCGGTCAAGTTGGTCGGCCAGGAATTCGGGGTGGATGCAATGATCGAGTCCTTGGGCGTATTTGACCACGTTGGGAAACGGCCGTCCTTCTTGCTTGCGTGCCTGCACCATGTTGTAATTTTCTCCCTGGATATAACCAGCCTTGGAGACAACGACAATCGCTTCTCGCGTCACTTCGCCGCGGGCGATCAATTCGGCCAACACTTGCCCCACCAGTTTTTCTGAGCCACCATCAGCATAGTTGGTGCTTGTATCCAGCAGATTGATACCCTGCTGGATGGCGAGTAACATGGCGTCTCGATGATGGGGGAAACGGCCGTCAACCCGGTAGCAGCCAAACCCGGCCTCACTAACCAGCAGACCAGTTTTATCAAGTGGGTTATAAGTCAGGTGTGGGTGGCTCTTGGCCCATTCGGCCGTCCCCTTGGCTGTTGCTTTACCAGGTATCATACCCCTGTTCTCCCTGTGGCCGTTAGATGGGAAACGGCCGTTTTTCCCATTGTACCATTATCCAGCAGGGCAGGGGAAGCATTGCCAACAAAAAGACCGACTACTCACAAGTAGCCGGTCTGAATCGGGTGGCGCAACCAGGCCAGATTAACCCAGCTGTTGCAGCAATGCATCTCGCCATACACGCTCTGTTTCAAAGACACCGTTCAAATACCGGGTGGCCATTTTCGTATTGGGCTTTTTCACCCCGCGCATGGCTGCACACATATGTGTACCTTCCACAAAAACAGCAACACCCTGTGGCTGCAATACTTCGATAATTGCCTCTGCAATTTGGCGAGTCATTCTTTCTTGTACTTGTAAGCGGCGGGCAAACATTTCCACAATGCGTGGAATTTTGGAGAGGCCAATGACCTTGTCTGATGGCACATAAGCCACATGTGCACGCCCCCAGAATGGCAACATATGATGTTCACACATGCTATAAAAATCAATATCTTTCACCAGAACAATATCGGCATAGGCCACATCGAATAGCGCACCATTTACAATAGTGGCCAGATCGGCTGAGTAGCCAGACAAAATTTCCTCATACATGCGAGCAATACGATCAGGAGTGCCTTGTAAGCCTTGTCTGTCCGGGTCTTCTCCCACGGCAGCGAGGATTGCCCGAACGGCCGTTTCTACTTGTTGTTTGCGGGTGAATAATTGTCCATTTTGTTTGCCGTTTATCTGATGATTGTTCGTTTCCGTAATTGGTAAAATTTCCAACATGTTGTTTCCCTTTTTGGCGCGCACCGGCCATTTTGTAAAGATTTTGTCAATTATTGTGTATACATTTAACCATATTGCACATATTTTGTCAATAATTTGTCTGGCCTTGTTGATTTTTTTGCGCCAGATGATGACTGGATAGTTTGATTTTACGCAAGGGGAGCGTCTGTGTTGGTGGGGAAGATTACAGGAGAACACAGAGGGAAAAGTGCACTTTCCTGAGTCTGTTTTGTTTTCATAGGGGGGTAAGTGGGGTAGGGGGAAAACGGCCGTTTTTCAGCCGCGCCACACATTTACCAAACACGCAACAATAACCCACAAAATACTGGACGATTACCAGGCTGCCTCAGAAAAGCGTTTTGCCAGAAAGTGACTGATACCATTCATTCAAAAACGCCATCGCTTCCTCAAATTTGCTGGCTGGTAGCAACTTGTAAGACGTAATTTCAAATTTGCGATACAGCTCCCCATACACACCACCATACTCATTTCGGCCACTTCGCTTAGACATTTCCATGGCAATCGCCTTGACAGCCTGACTGATTTGCATCGCTTGCGATGGGGTAATATGCCGTCCTGGATCGCCCAATTGCTCTTCAATCTGTTCCAGCCGTTTTTCATGGTCAACCAGTTGAGCTGTGTGGGTTTCCAGTTGCGCTTCCAGCAACATTTGTTGATGGGCCATTTTCATAATGGCTGCGGCCATGCGGTAGGCTTGTGCCGCCGGAGAATCTGTAGCCAGCAATTCATCAATGTTCATGCTTCCCGTCAGTCGTCCTTCCTGGAATGCTTCCCACAATACTTTGGCCGCTTCTTCCTGAAAATGGAGCAGCTTGGGGCGAACATCGGGATTAACCGCCTTGGCACTAATGCCAGAGAGGAACAGCGGCACAAGATCGACCCGGAGCATATAGGCTTGTTGCTCTCCACGATTGGGGGTCATGATGGGAACCTGGTGCAGCCCCTTGTCGAGGATTGTGTGTCGTCGGCAACGTCTGGTTTGTGCCTGTACGTCAATGCCCAGGGCCTGGCAAAGGTGGCGTAATGAGACGTAAATATGGTTGTCGTTGGCGCGTACTGCTACCAGTTCGTCCCCATAAAATTCAACGATTTTTTGTTCTACCGGCTGGAGTGAGCGACTTTCTTCAGACATGATCTCCCTCAATCGGGTGTTTGGTAAGCAATGGGTAGCTATTTTGGCTACCCGTTGTTTGGTTGGTTATGGTAATGGGTAGCTATTTTGGCTACCCGTCTGGCTGAATTGTATCTGATTTTAGGGGGAGTGCACAAATCATTTTCGCGTAGTGGTGATTGTTCCCCAGGAAACAATTGGTTTGAGGCTGACGGCCGTTTTGTTTATTGGCGCTGCCGGTATATTCGCCCAGCTTGCCAGACTATGCTGATAAAGATTCCCATAACAAGAACGGCCGTTATCCAGAAGGGCTTGAAGCGGGCCTGCCAGGAAGGGGAAGTGGCGGGTGTGGCAGAAAGAAGTATCTCACCGGCTGGTTTCATGGAGCCATCTGGACGCAAAAGACCGTATCGTCTTTGTGGTCCACTGCGCCAGGGTAGTTGTCCGGCTACACCCCCGGGTACGTGCTCGAAATCGTACAATGTCCAGGCCAGCCACCCCATTTCGGCCGTTTCGGCAAAGCTAAGAACCTGAGCATAATAGGCTGCCTGTTCCGCTTCTGTGTGTCCGCCAGGAAAAAAGGGACTGTTCCATGTGCTCAGGCCAAACTCGGTGAGTATGATGGGACGATCGGAAACGGCCGTTTTTAGGGTGGCATATACTTCTCCCAGCATCTCTGCTTCCCGATAGTAATGGAACGACACAAAATCCACTACATCTGCCAGCGTTTGGGCTGCCTCTGGTGTAGACCAGCCAATGGTAACAAGATGATTGGGATCAAGCTCTCGTGCCAGTCGTGCCGTATGTGCCAGCCACTCATTTACCCACACGGGATCGGCCGTGTCGTAATCCAGGTCTGGCTCATTTTTCAGGTCCCAGGCCAAAATAGCAGGGTGTTCAGCCAGAGCAGGCAAGATACCTTCCAGGTGTCGGTCGGTGTGTGGCCAGAGTAACAAATCATATTTGGTGCGAAAGTCGAACAAAGTCACAATGACCTTCAAATCATGCGCCTGGGCACGATCCAGCAAGTCGGTGAGGCGGGCAACCATTTCCGGGTTGACATCAGCGCCACCGAACTGGTCGAATGGGACAAAAATGCGAATGGTGTTCAGCCCTAGTTGTTGAATGCGTGTCAAATCCTGGTCAATCAGCTCGCCGTTGTAATTGGGCCAGAAAAGGTCCCAGGGTGTGGCTTGTGGGTAATAATTGATACCGCGTACCTGGAAGGAACGGCCGTTTACGACCAGGTGAGTGCCTTCTTGCTGAACGAATGAGGGTAGGGGAGAAACGGCCGTTTTCCCGGCAACATCCACCAGATCACCATCTACGCGCACCCAATGCCGCACCCGCCAATTCCCATCTTCCAGAAACATCATCACATCAAACGTCGCCGTCGTTTCGGCCGTAGCTACCAATTGCCCTGTCTCATTCCTTACCAGTTGTACCACCCGCGCATTATGGTCAGTAAATGAGACGATAGAGCCATCTGCCGAATACAGATGCAACTGCAATTCATGCGACAGGTCAGTTTGTTCCACCCGCCAGCCTTGTGCAGCCACTGAAGTCACGGATTCGTTCACTGCTTCCAGAGCTGGCCCCACAAAATAAGTTGTCAGCCCATACGGTTCACCTCGCAAATAGGAGATATTCCATTGCAGCCACGCTCGCAAATAGGCTGACTGGATTTGGGTGCGGGTAAATGGTTCCATTTCACGTCCAGTGTCCGGATCATCTGGTAGCCAGGTGAGGCGCACTTTCAGGTCAGGTGGTACGTTGGGCACAATGTTGAGCGCACTGGCCGGGTCTGCGCCTTCCTGAAAGTAAGCGACCAGACGGGCAACTTGCTGGATGGCGAAGAAAACGCCGCCAAAGGCCAGAATGGTGAGTATAAACCAAATGATGAGTTTGAGTCGTGTTTTTGACATGGCACTGCCTTATGGAATAGTAAATTTGACCTGTCCTTGTCCACTGCCGGCAGAAACTCGTGCCTGATAGTGGCCGGAAGCCAATCTAAAGAGGCGGAGTTCGGCGGTGGCATATCCGGCGTCGGAAACGGCCGTTTTTTCCGCTACCAGTTGGCCGTTTGTTCCATACACCTGAAATCGCACGGGCGTCCCATCTGGCACATATGCACCCAGTGCGCCCAGTAATGGGCCTGCTTCCAGATAAACCGCACCAGATGCTTCATCCAATCGAATATGTACCGGAAAATCATTCACAGCAGGGCCATCCGTAAACGTGAGAGTAAGAGGTGGACTTTCCACGCCATACACTGAACCACGCACGACAACCGTGCCCGGTTCCAGTGGCGATTGCAAAGGTGCTTCAGCAATGCCATCCAGTGTATAAGCCGGAATCAGGCGCGGCTGGCCGTCTGGTTCTGTTACAACAAACATGACTTGTGTGCCGTCTGGCATGATGTTACCAAAGGCGTCCTGAATGGTGCTGGTACGGAGTGTGACGAGGTGGAAGCCGTCTGCTGGAATCTGGTCTTCTTCGGTTGTGACGGTAAAGGGTACAGGCCAACCGGGAATTTCACGCAGTTCTTTGGCCGGGCCATTGACAGTAGGCCAGTTTTCGTTGCCTTTTATTTGGGCTGTAATAGTGGTGATGCCTGCTTTGGTGCCGCTGTAAATGCGTACCCATGCCAGCAAGTGTTCGATGGGTATGTTTTTTTCTTCCAGCCATTTGCCGGGGTGTTGGGCGCGGATGGTAACGGGAGTTCCTTCGGCAACGGGATTGCCGAAGCGGTCGAAGGGAACGGTGACGGTCATGCTCCAGTGGCTGCCGTCGGCGATGATGGTGTGGGCGCCCACGAGGGGGGTGATTGGTTCGACGGGATGATCGGGCTGGATATGTAGCTGGCTGTGGGTGCGGGTGGTGTTGGCGATGGCGATGAGTGTGGTGAGGCCGGAGCGAGTGGTGGCCTGGCCGGGTATGTGGAAAACGGCCGTTTCGTCAATTGCCTCACTTTGAAACAGTTGCGTGCCGTAGCTGCCGATGAGCATGAGGGAAACGGCCGTGTTGTCAGCCAGCCCGTCGCTGCGTACCACAACTTCTACCGGTTCGCCGGCTGTGATAGTATCGGGAGCGAGAATGGTGAGTGAGGTTGGAGAAGCGGTGGGAGAAACGGCCGTTTCGGCTACAACGTTGGCCGTTCGGCAGCCGGTCAACCCAAGCAGACTCCACAGCACAATCCACAATGTCCCAAATAATTGCCAACGCTTCATATGCACATTCATTGTGTATTACCAATAAAATAATGTACCGATACCCTTAGGGCAGCATATCCCATGCCTGGCGGTGCGGGTAATCGTTCCAGCCAGGGCTGGTTTGGCCGCACTTCTGTTTCCAGGATGTTGGCAAACAGGTCTCCCTTTTCCAGTAATGTTTCTACTTCCTCGTAAGGCGTGAGGGGGAAGCTGAACAGTTGCTCCCGTTGTGGTCGAATGGCATCTGGTACGTAGTAATGATCTACCCAAACGACCTGATTGTTTTCGTCGTAAAAGGTGACGAGGATGTGGGGGATGGTGGCTTCACGGGGGCCGTTGTTGAGCAAACGGCCGTTGAGATAGAAACGGCCGTTTGCCTCTTGTGTTACAGCAAGGTCTTGAACGGCCACATCACGATACAGGTCTTTGTCGGTTACAACCGCCTTCGCATAGACTTCAAAATAATCAATCGGACTGTCGAGCTGGATGGGTGAAAAAGCGTCTGGTTTGAAATCACCGGCAGTTTCCAGGTCTTCCAGCACAGCTCCGGCTACACCCTCAAAGTCCACCCGGAAGGGGGTGACTTCTTTGGGAAGCAGTTTGTGGATCATGCCTGCCTGAGCGTTGTACCAGGTAAGCGGGTTGTTTTGGGCGTCAAACAGAAAGGCGGTTACGGTAACATCGGCCGGATCGGCGTCGGTGTTGATGAGTTCGCCAACGACACTGTAACGGCCGTTTACCTTTACCAGTCGCGCCGAAAGGATTTGCAACTCTGGCCGATCCAAAATGTCGCTGAATTCGGTTGTTTTGGTGGCTACCCGCCGTCTCCCGGCCGAGTGCCAGGCCACTTCTGCCCGACGGAAGAATTCATCGGGCGGAATTTTGACTTCTGGCTGGTCCGGAACGATATACCAACGGCCGTTTCGCTGCACCAACACATGCCGCTGAATCGTGGTGTATGCTTGCAAGGCGGTCACCAGTTCGGTTTTGGCTTCTACAACCATCCGATTAGGTTCTTGTGAAATTACGGAAACATAAATGGAGTCCAGCTTGCCATAAGAAGCTACCAGACCATTTGTAACCGACAATTCCAGCCGGTACTGGTCAAAAGACGGCCGTGTTTCCGGGTCTAACCGTTCATATGCCTCACGGAATCGGCGAAAATCCAGATCATCATAATAGGCTTCCACCAACCGAATTGGGTCGCGGATTTGACGACGGTAATGCACCACACCACTCAGCACCACAACACCCGCAATACAAAACAACAAGACTGTACGTACCTGGCGTGCTGTTGGCGGTGCTGGTTTGGGGCGGGGCAGTGCCTGGAACCAATCTAGCCAAATTTGCCAGCGTACCACAGGCGAGGCATCAAATGCAGGCACATCTGACCAGCGCCAGAGCAGATCATCCAGCCAATACCACAGGCGGTAGAAAAGAGCACGCGGAGTAGGAAAAGGAAGACGGGAAACAATGAAATATTCCAGCCGCTTAATTGTTTTCCAGATGCCAAGAAAGTGTTGCAATCGCCAGAAATAAGGTCCCCAGAAAGTGGCACTCATGACCAGCATACCGGCTATCAGGGCTGACATCGGGACAATGCCCCACATGAGACGTTGGTAAACCGGAATATCTTTTCGGGGCAAAACTTCGGGCAATGGCGGAATATCTGCCCGTTCCCAAACCATGATTCCGTTTTCCAGTCGTTGCAACCGATGCCAGCCGGAAAAGTAGAGCAAGGGATCGTAAAATTGGTCGTTGGAGAAGACAAACTTGAGATTGTATTTATCAGGAACGGCCAGGAATTGCTGGAGTGAGCCGATACCAGGGATGCCGCGAAATTTTGCACCTTCCAGTCGTTCGACGGGGGTGGTTGTCAGTTCTGGCAGGCGGCGAGCAGAATGGTAGTTGCCGTCAACGGATGTGGCGGTAGTTTGGGCGCCAAGCCAGGCTACCTGATCGCCAAAGCCGAGGGTGAGGTAGCGCCAGCGCCAGTGTTGGTCTTTTTCGATGAAGTTGACGATGGGTTTCATGTCGATGGGATCGGGCTGAAAGCGGCGCAGGCGGGTCAGGTTGGCAGTGAAGAGGGAGAAGGCGATGTAGGCGATGATGAGGGTGACTTGAGTGGTGCGCCAGGTGAAACGGCCGAATTGCTCGCGCAGGTAACGAGCGAAACGGCCGTGTCGCAAACTGACTACCATTTCCCCCAACAAAGGCAACACCGTAATCGTAGCCCAGAACGTAAACCGGTCTAACGTCAGAATATCAAACGCCCCCCGCAACAACAGGCGCGGAATTGGCGTTGTCCCGCCAGTTCCCAACACAAACAGCAACCCCAGCGAAAGCGTCATAGGCCATGCTTTTGTTGTCAGACCTTTGTAGAAGGCATAAGGAAGGCCAATGAGCGTGACCCCATAAGGAACCAACCAGAAAACCAGCCCCGCAGCCGTGTTTTCAATAAATGAATCACGCGAGGCATGAGGAATGGGGACCTGGGCAATCGGGTCATTTTTGCTCCATAGCCAGTAGGGCAAAACCACGATGACTAATACGACAATCAAACCCACGCCATAGAGACCACAACGGAATACCACCGGTACAATACGGCGTACACGACGCATAATAAGCGGTTTCAGGTTCTTGCGGGTTACTTTGGCCGGATGATGAGGTGGCTCATCGGGCAATGGTGTACGAAATTTTTCCAAAATGGCGAGCGCCATCACCGGTGCAACGAAAAAGACAGCCCCAAACAAGGTAGTGACGTGATGTCCGGCTGTGGTAGCCGCGTTCATAATCCAGGCGGCAATGAGAATGCGCCAATCCCCCTCAGAAAGCCAGCGGTAGGCGTAAGGCAGGGCATTGAGCAAGAAACCGAGGGAGAAGGTGGTGGGTAGCTGGCCGAAAACGTGGATGGTTTCGGTGATGCTGGAGGAAAAAACCATGAGCAAGGCGGCGTATCCGGCGGCTTCCTCACTCACCCAGATTTTGGAGAAGCGGTAAATGCCGAGAACGCACATGAGGATGGCGAAGGTTTGGACAAATACAAACCCGTGTTGCAGGCCTACGATTTTTGAGAGCAGGGCGATGGATTGCTGGGAGCCGGGTGGGTAGCTGGTGAGGGTGAAGCCAGTGTACCAGCGGTAGTCCCAGGGATCGAACCACCAGCGGGCGTAATGGTCGGCGAAGAAGATGTGGACGTAGGCGTCGTAGGTTCGGCCGAATGTGTAGAAGGCAAGCCCGCCGTGGTAGGCAAGTGCCATGACCAGGGCCAGCAGCAAGTGTGGATTTTGCCGGGCGATGAAAATACGGGCACGTTCTTGTTGCCGTGCCAGTCGTCCGGTTTTGGTGTGTCCGTTACTGATGGTTGAGACGCTAACTTGCCCCATGCCTGCTTTTGGTTGTGTTTCTGCTGTTATGGTTTTTGCGACTTGACGTGTGTGTGTTGTGTGCTGGTGTCAATGTCTTGCTTTCCAGCTTAATAAGCGGAAGGGTATTGTGCCGTAAAAGGGGCGTGAAGCCTTGTGGGAGGAGGCAGGGGAAATTTGTACCAGTTCGGGGTGTGTATTATTTGTGTGCCTGGTGATTTTTGTGGTTAGAAAGGTTAAAACGGTGGCGGAATTTAAAGTTGTTGGCGAAATTGCTGGTAAAGACGGCGAGCGTGTGTGAGTGGGGCAGCATAATATTCTTCTGGGGTGATGTCTAATGTGATCTGGTGACGGGCGGGTTGAACGACGGGGTTGCTGGCTGCAAATTGGCGCAAGCGGCTTGCGTGGGGTTTGAGTGTGCCGTCTGGGCGCACCAGGCCAAAGTGTCGTTCGTGGCGGGACTGGTCGCAGGGGGGGCGATGGTGTAGGGTGGGGGTGTAGTCGGCAAAGCACCACAGGACGGCGCCCAGGGCACCGACGTTGACCAGGCGGGGCAGGACTTGGGTGAGGTAGTCGGCCAGATCTTCTTCGGCGGCCATGAATTGTTGGTGGGAACGGCCGTAATAGTTGTGCCAGTGCCATGTGTGGGATGGCTGGCCGGGGGTATTGGTGCAGCCACCAAATTCTTCCATCAGGGTTGGCTTGCCGCTGAGGGCGGTGGTGAGGGCACACAGGTAGGGGACGAAATCGGGATCGAGGGGAGATGTTGCCCAGTCGGCATACATGGGGTAACCGTGCATAACGGCCGTGTCCACTTCGGCGAATATATCGTGCACGCGCAAATGGTTATCTGTAACCAGGCTATCTACGTGTAACCCAAAGGTGATAGGGTGGTGCGGATCGTGGGTGCGAATCCGGTTAACCATGCGTCGTGTCCAGGCGCGACCAGTGGCCGGATTGGGAGGGATGGCTACGAGATCTGGTTCGTTGCCCAGATTCCACATGGCGATGGCTGGATGGGTGTGGAAATTGGCAACAACGGTGTCTAGCAGGTGTTCGGCAGCATCCAGAACGAGGGGGTCGGTAAAGGGGTTGCGATAGCCGCAGTACACGGGCTTTTGTTGGCTGATGATTTGGCGGACGTGGGGGGGAAACGGCCGTTTTTCGTCCAACATCCATGCCGGAATCCAGTTTGGGCCGCTCATGTGGCCGGTAAAGAAAGTGACATCCAATCCCAAACCATATGCTGCGGCAATATCACACACTGTTGCCAGGTTTTCCATTGCCCGGGGGCTTACTGTATCTGGTGCTGGTTGCCAGTCTTCCCACAGCAAAAAAATACGCACAAGTGTCAGCCCCAAATCGCGGATAATGGCAAATTCTTCCTGTACTTCGGTCGCATCGAACTGGGACCACCAGTACATGGCTTTGCGGCGAGGCCAGTAATTGACACCAAGTACAAATGGTTGAGACATTATTCATTCCCCTTGCCTGAATTGGCTTGCTTATAACCACCCAAACAGATGTCCAATGGGGCGTGCCATGCACAGCTCAAAAAACAGGTAGTGCAAACGTCCGCGTGTCCATCGCTGAATGGATTGGGGGTCAAATGGGATATGTATTTGAGTGTAATCGGGAATGATGAGCTCGTCCAGTGGCAATTTGCTGAAGATGCGGCGGGCACGTTCTGATTGCCAGGGATGGGTGACAAGGCAGAGTCGGCGGATGTGGTGTTGCTGGGCCAGTAACCAGATTTGCAGGGCTGCGCCATGAGTATCTACGTGGACGCGGTCATCGTGGGGCAGGTTGATAACCCAGTTGTCCAGGGACAGGTGGGGTTGTTGGGTGGCGAGGGTTTTGAGGGCGAGGTAGGTGCCTTGTTGGGTGATGGTGGGGTGTTTGTGAGGGTTGTGCTGGATGAGCCAACGGGCAAGGGCGAGGTTGCTGTCACCGGGGGTAAGACGGCCGTTTTCTCGCCGCAGCCCAAAGCCAAGCAGGGCAAAGCCGTCGGCCGCGTTGATATTTCCTTGGGGTTTGGCAATGAGTTGTAAGTAAGAGGGTGTCCATCCCATTGGTGTTGCTCCACTATGTGCAGTTTAGGCCTGTAAAACGGCCGTTTTTGAATGATAACCCAACTGGAAGAAGGGGAAAGCGGAAGAAAGTACCAGAAAAACGGCCGTGGGCAACCCGTTAACACGGCGTGAAAAAATCTGCACACAGCCGCTTTTTAGTACCTTTCGCTTAGGACATGGGTACCAATTTGGGACGTGTGTCCTAGTGAAAAGTCCACCCTTTTCCAAAATCATATTTGCAGCAAAACGGCGTACTGGCAAAAGGAGGAAGCCATGAGCTACGCAAACTACGAAAAATGGAAGAAAACGCCCATAGAGGGGGAACCTTATTTATCGATTATCATTCCTACCTACAACGAGGAAGAGCGCATTATTCCTACCATTGGCGCAATTGCTTCCTATGTTTCCGACAAGGAATTTCCCTGGGAACTCATTATTTCAGATGATGGCTCCACAGATAATACCGTTTCGCTGGTGGAAGAACTGGGGTTTGCCAACTTGCGGATTGTACGTGCCCCCAAAAATGAAGGAAAGGGGAGTGCAGTACGTCGCGGGGTGTTGGCTGCGCGTGGGCAGTACATTCTGTTTGCCGATGCCGACAATTCTACCCCCATTGAAGAGTTGGATAAGTTGTTGCAGCGAGTAACGAAAGAAGGGTATGACATTGCTGTGGGGTCGCGGGCAGTGGCTGGGGCAGCAGAGGCTTATCGCTCGCCGTTGCGACGGTTGTTGAGTGGCGGGTTGCGCTGGCTGGTGCGGTATGTGTTCCGCATTGGGGTACGGGATACGCAGTGTGGTTTCAAGTTGTACACACGGGAGGCGGCGCATCGCCTGCATGGACAGCAAACGTTGATGGGTTTTTCGTTTGATCTGGAGATTTTGTATCTGGCGACGAAATTTGGCTATCGGGTAGCTGAAGTGCCGGTGATGTGGATTGATGCACCAGGCTCTAAAGTGGATTCGGCTCGTGAAGTACGCCGGTTTTTGCGTGATTTGTTGAAGATTAAGCTGAATGATTGGAGAGGGGCTTATGTCCGTGCCTGAGTTTCGTATTGCAATGGTTACGACGCACCCCCCAGGGAAGGGGTCGCTTAATGAGTATGCGTATCATTTTGTGCGGTATTTGCGGCAGAAGCCGGAAGTGGCAGAGGTGGTTTTGCTGGTGGATGAGTTGCCGGAAGGAGAGGTGTATGGAGAAACGGCCGTTTCTGCTTCCGGTGCTCCCGTTCAGTTTCTGCCCTGTTGGCGGTTCAACGACTGGCGCAATCCGTGGCGCATTGTGCGGGCAGTTCGCACTGTCAGGCCAGATGTTGTGTTATTCAATATCCAATTTGCTTCATTTGGTGATGCCAAAGTGCCCGCTGCCCTGGGATTGACCACGCCTGCCTGGCTAAAACTATTGGGTGTTCCCACAGTTGTCTTGTTGCATAACATTATGGAGACAGTTGATCTGAAGAGTGCTGGTTTTGCTCGCAATGGCCTGGTAGAGAAACTGATTCGCCTGTTTGGCACAATAACCACACGCATTATCCTCATGGCCGACATGGTCGCCCTGACCATTCCCAAATATGTGGAAATTTTGGAAAGCAAATATAAGGCAAAAAACGTCTTCCTGGCGCCACATGGTTCTTTTGAAGATGATGTCGCTTTGCCTCCATTGGATTTACCACCTGGCCCCATGCAGATTATGACTTTTGGCAAGTTTGGCACGTATAAGCGGGTGGAAACGTTGATTGAGGCGTTTGAGTTGTTGCTTGCCCGGCCAGATGTGCCACCAATGGAGCTGGTAATTGCGGGTGGAAATAGCCCTAATGCTCCTGGTTATCTGGAGGAGATGAAGGCGCAATATGCGCATGTGCCACATGTGCGATTTACAGGATATGTCCCGGAAGAAGATGTGCCCAGGTTGTTTCGGGAAGCGGCCGTTGTGGTCTTTCCTTATACAAGTACAACGGGTAGTTCAGGCGTATTGCATCAAGCAGGCTCGTATGGAAAAGCGGCCGTTTTGCCCCGAATTGGTGATTTTGCCGAAGTCATTGCCGAAGAAGGGTATGCCGGAGAATTTTTCCAGCCCGGTGATGCCCAAAGCATGGCCGAAGCGATCGCTCGTGTCCTCCAGAACCCCGAACGACGTCGTCAGTTAGGTTTACAAAACTTCTATGCCTCTCAAGGACTTCCTATTGCTAACGTAGTGGACTGGTATCTTTTACACATTGAGCATC
>RFGV01000231.1 GCA_003696605.1 Chloroflexota bacterium
CTCTTATACAGCACTGGCCACATACCCAATGCTGTTCATATTGATTGGGTGCAAGACTTGAATGACGCCATCCGTCGTGACTATCTGGATGAAGCCCATTTTGCTGAATTAATGGCCCGAAATGGCATTAGTAACGATACCACTGTTGTTTTTTACGGAGACAATAATAACTGGTGGGCATGCTATGCCTTTTGGGTATTCAAGCTATTTGGGCACAAAGATTGCCGTGTTATGGATGGTGGTCGCAAAAAATGGGTGGCTGAGGGACGGGAGTTAACCAAAGAAGTGCCCTCTTTCCCTCGTACTGAATATAAACCGGCCGCTCGTACCGATTATAAAATCCGCGCTTTTCGGGATCAGGTGTTGGCTCATATCGAAGCTGGTCAGCCTTTGGTAGATGTGCGCAGTCCGCAGGAATTTAGTGGTGAGTTGCTGCATATGCCAGGCCGACCACAAGAAGGTGCATTGCGGGGAGGCCATATTAAGGGGGCTGTCAATGTGCCCTGGAGCCGGGCTGTGGCCGAAGATGGCACGTTCAAGTCGGCAGATGAATTGCGCGCCATTTATGAGGAAGAACAGGGACTTTCGCCAGATAAAAACATTATTGCCTATTGCCGTATTGGTGAGCGTAGTTCGCATACCTGGTTTGTGCTAACCTACTTGTTGGGCTATCCGAATGTGCGTAACTATGATGGTTCATGGACAGAATGGGGAAATCTGGTGGGTGTGCCGATTGAGAATCCTTCTAAGGCCAGAGCCAGATAAACTGGTTGATTGATTAACAACAGAGCAATACGGCGGGGTTAAGGAGAATGGTTTGTATGGGTTCTTCCTTGTCCCCGCCGATTTTTTTGGTATCTTCTGGGTTATGACAATGTTTGATGTGGATAAGATTCGAGCTGATTTTCCGGTATTGCAGGAAGAGGTATATCCAGGTGTTCCTTTGGTTTATCTGGATAGTGCTGCGTCGTCGCAAAAGCCGCTGGTAGTGATTGAGGCGATGAATGAGTATTATCGCCGATATAATGCGAATGTGCATCGAGGGATTCACCGGCTGAGTGAGGAAGCGACGAACGCATATGAGGGGGCACGGGAGCGAATTGCCCGGTTTATTAATGCCGCAGAAAGTTGTGAAATAATTTATGTGCGTAATGCCACCGAAGGGTTTAATCTGGTAGCATATAGCTGGGGGCGGGCGAATATTAAGCCGGGGGATGAGATTCTGCTGACGGAGATGGAACATCATGCCAACATTGTTCCCTGGCAGTTGCTGGTACAGGAAAAGGGGGCTGTGTTGCGTTATGTGCCTTTTAATGAGGATGGGACGCTGGATTTGTCGTCTTTGTCTGAGTTATTGACGGAGCGGACGAGGTTGTTTTCGTTTACGGCCGTTTCCAACGTGTTTGGCACAATCAACCCCGTCAAGCAATTGGTTGACGCTGCTCATGCTGTGGGCGCACTGGTAATGGTGGATGCAGCTCAAGCCGTCCCGCATATGGCAGTTGATGTGCAGGCATGGGATTGTGACTTTATGGCCTTTTCCAGCCATAAAATGTGTGGGCCTACTGGCATTGGTGTGCTGTATGGTAAACGAGAGTTGCTCGAAGCAATGCCACCTTTTATGGGTGGTGGGGACATGATCCGACGGGTACGGCTGGATGGCTCAACATGGAATGATTTACCCTGGAAATTTGAAGCCGGCACACCCAGTATTGCTGAAGCGATTGGATTGGGAACGGCCGTTGACTACCTCACCAATCTGGGCATGGACAACATTCACGCCCACGAACAATTCATCACCAACTACGCCCTCGAAGCCCTTAGCGAAGTCCCCGGGCTGAAAGTTTACGGCCCCCCAGCCAACCAAAAAGCAGGCGTCGCCGCATTTACCCTCAAAGGACTTCATCCCCACGACATTTCCGAACTACTAGACAAAGACGGCATTGCCATTCGTGCTGGCCATCACTGCGCCATGCCCCTACATCACAAATTAGGGTTAGCCGCCACAGCCCGTGCCAGCTTTTACCTGCACACAACCACTCAGGAAATTGACAAATTAGTTATTAGTTTGCATCGCGCCCGCAAAATATTCCGATTATAATAAAACCAAAACGGCAATACGAGTTGAAAAAATGGACGAAAGTATCTATCGCGAACAAATCATTGACTTATATGAACATCCACTAAACTACGGCAAACTAGAACCAGCCGACTTTTCCTACGAAGAAGACAATCCATTATGTGGCGACGTTGTCCGTATAGACGTGCGCCTGGATGAAAACAATCGTGTCGCAGAAGTCGCCTGGAGTGGTGATGGATGTGCCATCAGCCAGGCATCTGCATCATTACTCACTGAAGAAATCAAAGGAATGACCCTGGATGAAGTTCGTGCTTTTCCCAAAGAACGATTATTAGAACTGATTGGCGTGCCATTAAGCATGGCCCGTGTTAAATGTGCCTTGCTTTCCCTCAAAGTGTTAAAAGCAGGGGCATACGGCATGCCCGACCCTGAAATTTTGCGCAAGCAAACCAACCAGACAGAGGAATAAACATGGGGGAATTTGTGCGGATAGCAAAAGTTGAAGATATTCCGCCAGGAAGCCGTTACTGGCACGATTTTGATGAAGAAACAGTCGTCATCTTTAATATAGACGGTGAATTCTATTGTATTGCCGATATTTGTACACATGACGGTGGCCCCCTGGAAGATGGGGAACTGGATGGGTGTGAGGTCGTGTGTCCACGTCATGGTGCTCGCTTTGATGTACGCACGGGAGAAGCTACCCGTTTGCCAGCCATTGAACCTGTGGCTACATATCCTGTAAAAGTGGAAGATGGATATGTGTATGTAGCAGCACCTGATGAAACATGGTAGCGATTTCCTGCATCGCTATCTGACTGGTGTGTACCATTGCCAGTTTTGCCGTTTACCCCTGAAATTTTCAGGTCCAGTTGTTTGACAGCCTCCATAAAATTGCCTATATTTAACCTGAAATTAGAACAAATTTTCAAATTTTGCTGCCTGGAGCAGATCCAATAATTGGCGATACAGCTCCCCGTATTGAAAAAATAGACATAAAAAACAGGACACCATGGAAATAGGACTCGTAAAGCAAATAGACATTGATAAAGAAGTTCGGGAATCGTATTTGAGTTACGCCATGAGCGTTATTGTTTCGCGCGCATTGCCAGATGCACGCGATGGGCTTAAGCCAGTGCAGCGGCGTATTTTATATGCCATGTATGATATGGGCTTGCGTCCAGATAGTGCATATAAGAAATCGGCGCGCGTGGTGGGTGAAGTATTGGGTAAATACCACCCACACAGTGATCAGGCTGTGTATGACGCCATGGTGCGTATGGCGCAGGATTTTTCCATGCGCTACCCGCTTGTTGACGGACAGGGGAATTTTGGTTCTATTGATGGAGATGCAGCAGCGGCTATGCGCTATACGGAAGCGCGTATGTCGGCGATGGGGTATGATTTGCTGCAAGATATTGGCAAGAATACAGTTGATTTTACCCCCAATTTTGATGACAGTTTGCGCGAACCGGCTGTGTTGCCTGCCAGTATCCCTAATTTGCTGGTTAATGGGTCGTCTGGTATTGCTGTTGGTATGGCTACCAATATCCCGCCTCATAATTTGGGTGAGGTGGTGGATGCGTTGGCTTATATGCTGGATGAATGGGAGCGGCTTGATGATATTACTGTGTCTGACTTGATGCAGTTTATTAAGGGGCCGGATTTTCCTACTGGGGGGCTGGTTTATCGTTACAAGGAAAAGAAGGGGGTGGAAGTCGATGCACTGACAAGTGCCTATGCGACTGGGCGGGGGCAGGTCACGGTGCGGGCTAAGGCGCATGTTGAGCGCATGGAGCGGAATAAGTCGCGAATTGTGATTACTGAGTTGCCGTATCAGTCGAATAAGACGAATTTGTTGGGACGGATTGCGGATTTGCATAGAGACGGCCGTATTGAAGGCCTCACTGATTTGCGTGACGAATCAGATCGCAACGGGATGCGTATTATCATCGAGACGACCCGCAATGTAGAGCCTGAAGATGTATTGGCTGAACTTTTCCGCCTGACGCCGATGCAAAGCACATTTAGTATTTCCTTGCTGGCGTTGGTGAACGGTGAGCCGCGTGTCCTGAATCTGAAACAGGCTTTGCGTGTTTATCTGGACCATCGGATGGAGGTAGTACGTCGGCGCAGTGAATACGACTTGGAAAAAGCACGCAACCGGGCGCATATTTTGGAGGGGTTATTGGTTGCGCTCGATCATCTTGATGAAGTAATCGCACTTATTCGTAAATCGCGCACTGTGGAAACTGCTCGTAAGAACCTGATCAAGTCATTTAAGTTAACTGAAG
>RFGV01000232.1 GCA_003696605.1 Chloroflexota bacterium
GATTATAGCTATTCGGTCATAAATCTCTGTTTGGCGACGATCCCCTTGACCGGTAAAAAGGGGGGGGATCGTCGCCAAAATTGCCCGTCTGGATGGTAAACTGCCCTGTTTTAGTACCCTGAAACCGGCACCGGTGGGGGGGCGTTCGCCTGGCTGGCGACGATCGTTTTTTTGTGTCTTACCCCCCTCGATCGTCGCCATCTTCGTCACCAATGATAATAGCAGGTGGTGGTGGCCCCAATATTTCTCGATGACCGGTCGTTTCTACTTTGTTCTGGCAATTGGCACACAGGGTATAAAAACGCACATGGTCTTTACGTGGACGTATCACTTTTTTAACGGCCTGCCGCATTTGTTTTTCTTCACGCTCGTTGAGCAGGCATTCAAAGACACTGTATTGTACTGGTGTGCCATAGTTGAGCAAGATATTATGCAGTTTGGTGCGACGTTTGTCGCTGCTGATGTCATACACAACGACGATGAATTTTTCAGACATGGCGATTTACGATTTACGATTTACAGTTCGCGAAGCGGGCGCGTTAGCGTCATTGGTGATTTGTGATTAGCGGGCGCGGAAGGGCTGGTATGGTTCTGTGTCATTCATGATGAAACGGGCAATTTTACGGGCTTCAACTTCAAATAGTTTCCGATAAGAAATGGTACGTCCCAGTTCGCGCACTTTAATTTCTGATTCAAGCCGGCTGCTGAATTGTTGTAAAAAACGACGCAGTCCCCTGTTGCTGAGATAAATGCCGCCTGTTTTGGGATTTACCTGAAAATCTGTTGGTCTTAATACTTGTTTGTTGAGCAGGACAAGAGTTAGAGAGTCCACAACGGGGGCGCGAAACAGTTCCAGCAGATCAAGGGCAAGGGCAGGACGGTTGTATTTTTCGGCATGAAAATAACCCAGATATGGGTCCAGACCAGCGGCTTCCAGGGCAGTCATCATGGCATGACCGAGGAAGGTGTACCCAAGACTGAGGAGAGCATTTACAGGGTCTTTGGGTGGGCGACGGTTGCGATTGGTGAACTGCCATCGGGAAGCAAATGCTTGTCGGTAGAGATGGAAGTAATGACGGGCGGCCATACCCTCGATGCCCATCAATGTATTAATGCTGTCTGCTTGTTGGGCGGTAATGATGGCTTTTTTGAGGTGTGGAAGTGCAGTTGTGTCTAGATGGGAATGTCGGCGGGCCAGGCGCAGAGCCAGGGTACGCTGGTTGTGGATTTTGGCAGCAATAAGAGCGCGGGCATAGCGGAGGCAGAAGTTGGTATCATCGTTGCGGCGATGTTGTTGCTGGCGTAGGGGGAGATTGCCATGTGTTGCAGGTAAGAGTCGCCCACGTAGTTTGCCGTTCCGGTTGACTAGCAGCAGGGGGATTTTGTGGTGCAATAAGGCTTGCAGGGCAGGGGTGGTTGTGCCCGTGTGCCCGATGAGCACCACCTGGGTGACGCGGCGGATGGGTACACGGAAGAGGACTTCGTCGTCTTTGACGATCAGGAGACGGCCGTATTCTTTTTCCAGACGAGAGCCAGGTTCTATCAGATATAAGGTAGACATGGTTATTTGCAATTTACGATTTATGATTAATCGTCAATTGTTAATCGTAAACCGTTTAATAGTCTGGTCCATAAC
>RFGV01000233.1 GCA_003696605.1 Chloroflexota bacterium
ATACAAACGGAGGCGAAAGAGATGCAATTAAGACCCTACCAGCAAGATGCTGTTAACAGCGTCTTGCTAGACAAAAACAGAGGGATAAAAAGGACGATCGTCATGATGCCTACTGGCACGGGCAAGACGGTCGTCTTTTTGTCCCTGATTGACAGACTCTTAACAGAAAACCCGTTTGCCCGCGTGTTAATTGTAGCCCACACGCGGGAACTGATTCACCAACCCGTAGAGCGGGCAAAGCAATTTTTCCCGCAATGGGCGGGTAGAATGGGGATTGTCATGGCCAACCATGACGAACGGGACGCCCAAATTGTTGTGGCTACAATTCAGACCCTGTCTCGTGGCCGTGATGTCGGTCATCGTGATGTCATCATCATAGACGAGGCGCATCACGCGGTGGCTGATACATACGAAAGCGTTCTGGAACAATATCCAGGTGCTTTTATTGTTGGTTTCACGGCCACACCCCACCGCACCGACAAGGTTGGATTGTGGCAAGTCTTTGATGACGTGGCGTACAAATATACTATTCTGGACGCCATTAAAGACGGATGGCTTTGCCCCATTACACCGTTGGGGTTTTTCCTTGACCTGGAATTGCCAGATAACTGGCAACCCAGTTCAGGGATAAAAGAGGACAAAACAATTGGCGGAATCTTGTCAGCCGAGAATGTCATGGACATTGTGCTAAAAAAGTGGCAAGAGTACGCGGCTGACAGACCTACAATTGCCTATACCGCCAGTGTGGCGCAGGCAAAACAAACCGCCGCTTACTTTAGAGAACACGGTGTCCCCGCTATGGCCGTTTCTGGTCAAACGCCCAAAGCAGAGCGAGACAAAATCCTGAATGATTACCGTTCAGGCAATTTGTCCGTTCTGTTTAACTGTATGGTGTTGACAGAGGGTTTCGATGCGCCGGAAACGGCCTGTATTATGATGATTGCGCTCACAAAATCAGACCTGATTTACATCCAGCGCATGGGACGCGGTTTACGGCTGTCACCCAACAAAAAAGACTGCATCATTTTGGACTTTGCACCGCGCCAACGGGATGTGGTGGTGGCCGGCGATGTGCTTGAGGGCGTACCCAAGCACATTAAGGATGCGGTTCAAAAAGCAAAGAAAAACAAAGATGCCTGTTTCGCCTTCAAAATCGGTAACATGGGCGAGGCCGGCATTATTGATCCGCGTGATGTCAGCGCCCGTGTCCTCGACTTTCTTTCAAACCGGCGCGGTACACATGGCCTGGTGTGGGGTTACGACGGTGACGAAAAATTTGCTGTTGCCGCCATCAACAAAGAATACACGGCCGTTATTGTGCCACCAAACAATGACCGCATGGACGCGGCTAAACAGTGGTTGAATGATAACGATATTGTTGACCCGCCAATGTGGTGGGAATTGTTGTATGAACTGATTGGATCGTACCGCGTTTATATCGTGAACAATAAACATGTCTGGTATCTCGGAACAACTAATGACATCGCTGACGCGATGGAAACAGTCGGGCAATATATGACCGATAACGGGTTGAAACCAGATGTGTTAGGCAAACGGGATGCCGCCTGGCGGGCAAAAAGTCCAACCAAAAAGCAATTGGATTTTTTGGCCAGGCTGGGCGTGGTAGATGTTGAACCCAAGACAGCCGGCGAGGCCGCTACGTTAATCACGTACCGACTGGCTACACAAAAGGTCAAGTGGAGTCCAAAATCTGTAGGCAAGCAATTTGAAAATTGGTTACACAATATGGGTGATTGGTGTATCAGTCGAAAGCGGTTTTGGGGATTGCCCCTTCCATTTTATCCCTGTG
>RFGV01000234.1 GCA_003696605.1 Chloroflexota bacterium
TGGTGATTTCTGTGAGTTTGTCTGGCCAGTCACAGCATGCGACGCGCAAGGTCAATGCCAAACCTTTGTTGACCGCCCAAGTTCAAGCGACGATGAACCGCTGCCGCCAGATTGTCCAAATGGCGATTGTGGCCCTATGCCTCCGCCAGATGGTGGGCCTATTGGCGAAGCTTGCGATGCTACAGGACGCTGTTTGCCAATTTATTGCGATGCCAGCGGCAACTGTGAACCAGAGGGATGTACAGGGCCGGATTGCGGTTTTGTATTCCCCGTAACGATATGTGACTTTGCTGGCAATTGTGAAACCATTGATCAACCCGGCACTGGCGAGCCGCTACCACCAGATTGCCCCAATGGCGACTGTGGCCCTGTGCCCCCACCAGATGGTGGGCCTGATGGTCAAGTGTGCGATGCAACTGGTCGCTGTTTACCTGTTTATTGCGATGCCAGCGGCAACTGTGAACCAGAGGGCGGATGTAGCACCCCAGATTGTGGTCTGGTGTTCCCTGTGACATTCTGCGATTATGCAGGAAACTGCGAAACCATTAATGGCCCACCCGATGACGGCGAGCCACCGCCACCACCGCCGCCGCCTGGTTGTGATGAGTTTGGCAACTGTGAACCTATCGAACCGCCACCACCCGGCTGTGATGAGTTCGGTAACTGCGAGCCTGTCAGCCAACCTGATACCAGTGAACCCTTACCTCCTGAACCAGCTGGTGGACCTGTTGGTCAAGCTTGTGACGCTACGGGGCGCTGTTTGCCAGTTTATTGTGATGCCAGTGGCTATTGTGAACCAGAGGGCGGGTGTAGTACACCAGATTGCGGCTTTGTATTCCCTGTAACGTTCTGTGACTTTGCAGGAAACTGTGAAACTTTTAATTCACCCCCGTGATGCTGACAATCTACTACCCGCGATGCGGGCATTGGTAACTAACATTGACTCTATCAGCAGGTCGCCTAAAGGCGGCGGCCTGCTTTTGAAAGGAAAATGTTCATGAAACGAACTCTGATATGGGCTAGCACATTAATTTTACTTAGCTTATCTTACACTGCCCTAGCCCAAAATGAGGACACTTGCCCCGCGATTGTGGAAGCGGCTTTAGAAGCGGTTGATACGCTCTGCTCAGAAGTTGGGCGCAATCAAGCCTGTTATGGCAATGTGCAAATTGAA
>RFGV01000235.1 GCA_003696605.1 Chloroflexota bacterium
ATAGTATATTGAGATAATTTCGCGCTCATCTAGCTCCATAGCAGACAGAATTTGTGGCAGGATATTGGAGATATCGGGACCGGCGGCGCAAAGACGGCCGTTTACCAACCCAATTATTTCCCCTTCATTCACAGTCACCCCATCCAAAGTTACCGAGCGCGTGGCACGAGTGATTTCCCCAGTAGCCACCTGTTCCGAAGCAGAAAGCATATTGGCGGCTATAGTCGTCAAATCCCCATCCGGCGTATAGCAAATCATTGCTGCGACCCCTTGAGGAATTGTACGCGTGGGTACAACAGCAACTTGCTTCGGGCTCAAATCACGTGCCGCTTCAGCCGCCAGAATAATATTCTTATTATTAGGCAAAATAATCACCTTATCAGTGGGAACATCCTGAATCGCCTGGAAGATTTCCTCCGTGCTGGGATTATTAGTCTGGCCTCCGTTGACGACAAATGCGACACCCAAACTGCGGAAAACCTGAGCCAATCCCTCCCCGGGCGCAACCGCTATCACACCAATTTGCCCCGGCTCGATTGTTACCTCAGGAATTTCTGGTGGATCATTAGCAGGTGTTGCAGCAGGATTGACAATTTCTTCCATTTGCAACTGCATATTTTCGACCACCACATCGGTCAGTTTGCCCAGGCTGGCACCATAGCTCAAAGGTACGCCAGGATCTTTTACATGGACATGCACTTTGATTGTTTGCGGATCACCCACCACCACAGTTGAATCGCCCATATTGTCAATTGTTTGGCGCACAGTTTCCACGTCCAGATTTTCTCCGATAAGAATAAACTGCACATCGTAGGGATATTCCAGTGAACCGCCTTCTGGTACAGCCATTGCCTGGGCTGGCATATGGGCAGCTTGAGTGGTCTGTGTCTCCAGGCCGTGCATTTGCCCGTGTACATAGCGAAGCATTCCTTCTAACAGAAATACCAATCCCTGCCCGCCAGAGTCAACAACGCCAGCTTGCTTGAGAATGGGCAGTTGCTCTGGGGTACGTTCCAGAGCTTGCTGGCAGCGCTCCAGCACTCGTTCCAGAACAAAGCGCAGGTCTTTACTTTTGCGGGCGGCATCGGCAGCTTCTTGTGCGCCTTCGCGAATCACTGTGAGAATTGTCCCTTCTACAGGGCGCATGACGCCACCGTAGGCGGTGTCGGCGGCTTGCTGAAAAGCAGCGGCGAGGTCGTCGGCATTAAACGTTTCTTTATCTTTTAGGGCTTTGGCAAGACCACGCCAGATTTGGCTGAGGATGACACCGGAGTTGCCGCGTGCGCCCATAAGAGCTCCATGTGCCAGTTCGCCAGCAACTTTGCCGACGTGGTTTTCGGTGTTGTTTTGGATACGGCCGTATGCCGACTTCATCGTCAGCAACATATTTGTACCAGTATCTCCATCTGGCACAGGGAACACATTCAGGGCGTTGACCTTTTGGTGATTTTTTTCCAGCCAGACTAATGCTGCATGAGCCAGTTTGCGCAGTTGTTGTCCATTACATTGCAGCCACTTTTGTGAGATTGGTGTGGCCTCAAGTGCGCTATGTTCACTCACTATTTTCCTCCGGATAATAATTTTCAGGATTGACGCTTTCGAAAAAAGTCATGTACGTCACGAAATTTTCTTTGGTAATCTTTGGTGCACTTTCTGCTTTTTCATTGGTTCAGGATTGCTCTTTATTGATGCGCAATCCTTGTACATATACATTGACTGCTTTAACCGGCAGCCCCAAAGCTTTTTCCACATGGAATTTGACTGTATTTTGAATACTTTCGGCAACGACACGAATACGTACACCGTATTCGACAATAACATATACATCTATTTCGATTTCGTTATTTTCCATGCGGATTTCGATGCCTCGTTTGGCATCGCGAGAGAGGCGGCTGGTAATGCCGCCCACCAGATTTTTGCTCGCCATGCCTACAACTCCATAGCATTGGTTGATGGCCTGGCTGGCAATGGTGGCAATGGTAGTGGGGGAAATATCAATACTTCCCAAAGAATCTTCTTTTTGTGGCATGGTGTGTACTCCTCTTACGCCTGTGTCCTTGTTTCCGAAGAAGTGTACCCCATTTTCTTCGGAATTCCTGATTCCAGAACAACTCTGGACAGATACTTGTTTTGTTGTTTGCCTAAAAATCGTTACTTGTTTATAATTTTCTTGTTCTTTTCGAATTCAGGCGACCATGCTGGTCGCTTTTAGTTTGTCTGGGCGAGGTGAAATTATGGCTAAATGTGAAATTTGTGGCAAGGGGCCGATGTCCGGCCACAATGTCAGTTTTTCAGAAAAGAAGACAAAACGGCAGTTCAAGCCCAATATTCAGCGGGCGACATTTTATGAAGGTGGGCGCAAGGTTCGCAAGTATGTGTGCACGCGCTGTTTGAAGACGCTGAGCAAGAGCTGATTGTCTTTATTCCTGTTAAATTGAGTTTCTGGTTTTGCCGGAACCGTTAAGCCAGCCGTAAGAGGCTGGCTTTTTTGGTTTCGCCCAGTTGGGACTATTTTAACACAGTGTGGGGAGAATGGAGCATTGGGGTTAGTTTTGGATGGTGCTGGTTAGTACGTTTTGGGCGCCAGCTTGATGGAGTGCGTGGGAAACGGCCGTTTTTGTTTCTGGCGTAACCAGGGCAATCATGTTTCCTCCTCTCCCTGCGCCGCTTAATTTGGCTCCCAATGCACCTGCCTCGCGTGCGGCCGTTACCAGCCTATCAAGCTCAGGTGAAGAGACGGTCATTTCCTGCAATAGGGCATGATTTTCGTTCATCAGTCGGCCTATTGTTTCCCAGTCGCCCGTTTCAATAGCTGTTCGTGCTGTGCGCGCAATCTGACCGCAACCATCGAACAATGCCTCAAAGCGGGTGGGGTTTTCTTGCCATTGCTGACGCACATCCATCACGACTGCCTTGGTGGAACTACGAATTCCTGTATCGGCTACCAGCAGGTGTAACGGCCGTCCTACCGGAAATGTTTCAATCCGATTTTGCGGCTGTTGGCGCACAAAATAAACCAATTGCTCAAACGAGACGACTGTATTGTCAATACCGCTGGGCGTGCCATGATGAATTTTTTCCACTTCGTATGTCAGTGCAGAAACACGCTCGTTACTGGCAAGGTGGCGCAAGCCGGTGTAATGTGCCAGGGCGCGAATAATGGCGGCGGTGATGGCTGCTCCACTCCCCAGACCACTGGCAATGGGGATACTGCTGGTAACAGTGAGGATGAAGTCTGGCAGGGGGCGGGCTGCTGCTTGCTGGAACTGGAGAACGGCCGCTGCCAGCGGGTCTTCTGGATTAGCCTCGGTTAGCATGATGTCTGTGTTCAGGTCTGGTGCCTGAAGACGAATGCCTGCCTGGGGGTTGGGGGAGATAACGGCCGTTGCTCGTACCTGAGTAACTGGGGCAGCAATTGCCGGACGGCCGTACACAACCGCATGTTCACCAAACAAAATCACCTTGCCGGGAGCCGTTTGTATCACCTTCAT
>RFGV01000236.1 GCA_003696605.1 Chloroflexota bacterium
ATATACGTACAGTCTATCAGGTTTCCCAAATAAAATATTTGAAAGCAGGAGTTTACCAGAAAACACCATTTCCGTTCCTAAAGTGGAGCGGGTTGGTTTACTGTACATGACAGATGGTGTTTTTGGATAATAAGTAATAGAGCATAAGCATATGGAGCAGAAAATTCACGAAGATTTACAGGCATTGCTAGATATTTTACCGGCGCGGGTACGTCAGAAGATTAAAGAGATTGGTCGTGAAGATGAGCTGATTGAGATTGTGATGGATTTGGGGCGTGTTCCTACTGCCCGCTATACCGATGGAGAGGTTGTTCTGCATTCTCAAGAAATTAGCTGGTCGGATATAGATCTGGTGGTGAATAGTATTGGCGATTTTGATGATGATAATCGGAGTGGTATTGCCCGTACTTTGCATCGAATTTCAGGTATTCGGAACCGACGTGGTCAAATTGTGGGGTTGACGTGTCGTGTTGGTCGGGCGGTATATGGCACGATTGATATTATTGCGGATATTGTGGAGGAGGGGCACAGTATTTTGTTGCTGGGGCGCCCTGGTGTAGGCAAGACGACGATGTTGCGAGAGATGGCCCGTATTTTGGCTGAGAAGAAGCGGGTCGTGATTGTGGATACTTCTAATGAAATTGGGGGGGATGGGGATATTCCTCATCCGGCGATAGGGAAGGCGCGTCGTATGCAGGTGCCACGGCCGTCTCGACAGCATGAGACGATGATTGAGGCAGTTGAGAATCATAACCCGGAAGTGATTGTGATTGATGAGATTGGGCGGGAACAGGAGGCGGCTGCAGCACGTACGATTAATGAGCGTGGTGTGCAGTTGATTGGTACGGCGCATGGGAATACGTTGGAGAATTTGTTGTTGAATCCGACGTTGTCTGATTTGGTGGGGGGGATTGAGAGTGTGACGCTTTCGGATGAGGAGGCGCGGCGTCGGGGTACGCAGAAAACGGTGTTGGAGCGGCGCGCTCCGCCGACGTTTGATGTGTTGATTGAGATTCAGGATCGGCAACAGTTGTTGATTCACCGGGATGTGACTTCTTCGGTGGATGCGATGTTGCGGGGTGAGCCGTTTGAGGTGGAGTATCGTTACCGGGATAAAGAGGGGAAGATTCACCGAGAGTTGCAGTCGCTGATGGTGACGTCTTCGGCGGTGACAGGACGACGTGATGGTCGTGGTGGTGGTGGTCGTGATTCGCGGGAGCGTACGGGAAGCCGACGGTTGGTGGGGCCAGAGAAGGTGACGGAGGAAAACGGCCGTTCTTATCCTGCCGATCCAATCGTTACCCCTCGCCAGCCGCGTGAGCTCAATGTTTACGTTTATGGTGTGGCGCGCAACCGGCTTATTCAGGCTGCTCGTCGCTTGAGTGTGCAAGTCAATATGGTGGAAAATCTCGATGATGCGGACGTATTGCTTACCCTTAAAAGCTATTATCGTAAACGACGACAGCTTATTAGCCGGGCAGAACGGTTGCGTACACCTGTGTATGTGTTGCGAGCCAATACTGTGAATCAGATGGAGAGCTTTCTTACCCAGGCGCTTAACTTAGAACCGGTGTCTGCTGATCCTTTTGAAGCGGCTATTGCTGAGGCGGAACGGGCAATTGAAATGATTCATGCCGGTAAGCCCAGTGTGGATTTGAGTCCGGTGAGTTCGGCTATGCGTCGTTATCAGCATCAATTGGCACGACAAGCGAATCTTGTTTCGCATAGCTACGGGAAAGAGCCGTACCGGTTTGTACGCATTTTTAATACACCGCGTAATCAGAAATAGTCTGGTGGTAATAACAGTTTGAAAGCGCAGAAAGCGGAATGTGTTTTCTGTGCTTTTTTGTTTTATAATTTCGATGACACTGGCCCTGTGAAGTGGGTAAGGTGTACGTTTTTTTATTAGGTTTTGTGTATGTTTATTACATTTGAAGGTCCTGAAGGAAGTGGAAAATCTAGTCAGATAGCCCTGCTGTCGGCATGGTTGCAACAGCAGGGTTTTGCTGTGGTGCAAACTCGTGAACCGGGGGGGACGCCAATAGGGGATCAGATTCGGGCGTGTTTGCATGATGTGGATAATGTGGAAATGACGGCCGTTACGGAAGTGTTGCTTTATTCGGCTTCGCGGGCACAGTTGGTAGAGCAGGTTATTCGGCCAGCTCTGGCGGCGGGTAAAGTTGTGCTTTGTGACCGTTTTGCAGACAGTACGTTGGCTTATCAGGGGTATGGTCGTGGTCTGAATCTGGATGATTTGCAAGCATTAACACGCATTGCTACCGGTGGGCTTGTGCCTGACCTGACGATTTTGCTGGATATTGATGTGGCCCGAGGGTTGGAACGGCGACGTGTGGGCGGGCAAGAGATGAATCGGCTCGATTTGGAAGCGTTGGCTTTTCATGAGCGGGTTCGGGCCGGGTATCATGCTTTGGCCGCGGCCGAACCGGAGCGATGGGTGGTGGTGAATGCTGACCAACCGGTGGCGAATGTGCAAGCTGAAATTCGCCGGGTTGTGGTTTCCCGGCTGGAGCAGGTGCATCTGGCTGTTTCTGATCAGGAGTAGTGTAAAGGGAAACGGCCGTTTCCCTTTACACGCCTAAATCGTCCCCACCAGTTAGTTCCGGCATGGATTTTTCAATAGATTCTGGCGATTCGCCACTTTCCAGGCGATCAACCACTTCGTTGAATTCATCCCCCAAATCTTCACCCATTTCCTGGCTCATCTTGCGCATAAAACGGCCGATTGCTCGCGGATCTTCTTCATCCAATGCCGCCAATGCACTGTCATCCATCAGCGAATCCAGACGTGCTTCTTCCGACTTGGCCACTGCCACACGCCCAATACGCCGCCTCATTTGTTCACTTTGGCAATACGGGCACGTTGGTTTGGCCGCATCATATTCGGCATAAGTAAAAAATAATCGTGCCAGACGCCCACAGTTCAAACACCGAAATTCATAATAAGGCATGGCTTTCACCCCGTTTGCGATTGTGTCAAGTTGTTGTTAATCTAGAGACCTTAACTTGCCAAGCAGCTCGATTTTTACACAAAACCTGAAGACAAATAACAGGTATCACTATTTTTCATTATACTTTTACGATAGACAGGTGCAACTGTGACTGAAGAAAATTTGTATCAGGCTTGTCAACGTTATCCTTTGTTAATTGTTATTTCTGGACCGTCGGGGGTAGGGAAGGACACGATTGCCCGCCGCCTGATTGAATTGCGCCCTGACGATTTTTATTTTGTGGTGACAGCCACAACACGTCCGCCCCGTGCGGGAGAGGTGCATGGGCGGGATTATTTTTTTGTGAGTACCGATGATTTTGCCCGCATGATTGAGAATGATGAATTGCTGGAGTATGCAGTTGTTTATAATGACTACAAAGGTGTGCCAAAGCAGCAAATTCGGGATGCTTTGGCCAGTGGCCGGGATGTGATCATGCGGGTTGATGTGCAGGGAGCGGCCAAGATTCGGCAGTTGATTCCCAATGCGATTTTTGTGTTTTTGATGACGGAGTCGGAGGAGGAGCTGGTGCGACGGTTGCGGGAGCGGAAGTCGGAAACGGCCGAAGGGTTGAGCTTGCGGATTGCTACCGCGCGTCAGGAGATGCGGCGGATTCATGAGTTTGATTATTGTGTGATTAACGCGGAAGGGGCGCAGGAAACGGCCGTTCGTCAGATTCTCAGCATTATTGAGGCCGCTCATTGTCGGGTGCATCAAGAGCCAATCACCCTGTGAGCCCCCAGGCAACCAGCCATACCAGCAATCCTGTCATGAAAACAATGGCCAGCCCGTAAGCAGTTGCCAGTTTGAGCACCTGACTGTCTTTGGCACCTGATACAGTGCTACACCCAACAATGACTTTGGCTGGAGCAAAGAGGCTGCCGATGGCGCCACCGGCAGTTTGGGCAGCCAGAATCAGCGAAACAGATACGCCCAGGGAAACGGCCGTTTGTCGTTGCAACTCCCCAAACACAACATTGCTATTCGTATTACTTCCCGTCATAAACGCGCCCAGTGCCCCAATAAACGGACTGAGAAACGGAAATGCCATACCTGTGGCACTCAACGCTTCAGCCAGCAGTTGCGTCATACCAGCATGTTGCATGGTTAGTGCCATTGCCACCAGGCTATAAATGCCAACTGTGGGCTTAATGGAGCCTTGCCACGTTTTGCGTAAAATGAGACGATAATCATATGGTTTGTCTTGCCCCAACTCGGCTTGCCATGTGCCCCGCCACCGATACCAGAAATAGGTGAACACGCTTACGTAGAGCAATAATGCACCAGCGTGCCCAAATACATTGATAGAACGGCCTGTTCCGGCAGGCGTTTGCCAGCCAAAGCGGGTGACGACTTCCGGAAATTCCGGGTTGATAATCCAGACAGCAAGCGTTTTCTTGAAAACAAGTTGTCCCAGTACGATGACAATGATTAGCACCCAGTACGGGAAGAATGCCTGGAGTAGACGACGCGGGTGGAAACGAGTACGGCCGTTGCTATTTGCCTGTCGGGTGAACCAAACCATCGCCACCAAAAGTCCGACCAAGCCACTGCCAAAAGCAGCAACTGTCCATAACCCCAGTTGAGCCAGTCCCCACTGCACAGCAGCCATAATGGCGGCCATGATTACCAAAAACATGCCTCGCTGACGAAACCCTGTTTTACCACCGGAGAGCCATAAAACCCCTGCCCCACAGCCCAATCCGCATACTCCCAGTAAGATGGCGGCCGGGCTGGCCAGCACTTCTCCAGGTAGCCCGGTGGCGGCCATAAGGGAGAGAAAAGAAGAACCTAACGAACCAAAGGTAACTGCCCAGGCATGACCCAGCAAAGCAGTAACAACGGCCGTATCGGCCGCAAATCCTAGCCCAACCAGTAAGGGCGCCACCACTGCTGCGGGTACACCAAACCCGGTGGCGCCCTGCAAAAACGATCCAAATATCCAGGCTAATAACAACCCCTGGCCTGCCCGATCGTGAGCCAGGCCGGGCATTTCTTGCCCAATAACGGTAATTACCCCAGCTTCATTGACTGTGTGGTAGAGCAGCAAGGCCATCCAGATAACGTATAGGACGAAGAAGGCAAGCAAAATGGCTTTTCCCCAGGCCACCAACAAGAGCTTGCCCCCCGCGCCAAAAAACAAGACACTGACGAAAACGGCCGTTGCCCATCCTGCTGGCCCCGCCTTACTTCCACCCCATCGCCGCCCCACCATCAAATACAAAACAACCAAAATCGGCAAAGCTGCCAAAAGAATATTCATGAAAGTAAGATCAGGTAAATTCATGGCGCATTAGTATAGCCAGAAAAATCACAAAAAAAAGTGCCGACCATGGACACCCACAGTCGGCACACACAAACGTCAAACAGATCAACTATTCACGCGGAATCACCTCACCACTAAAGCAGGCCACATTAACACCCACGAACAAATCACTCGTCATTTCTGCACAATTAGTCCACTCCCCTGCACGCCACCCAATTGCCCGCACAATAACCGTATGCGATTCACCAGAGGAACCAGGCGTTGTCACAATACGAACTTCACTACCCATTGTCACCGGATTCCCTTCCCCATTAACAAACCAGTTGCTCCCCTGATTACCGAAGCGATTTTCAGCCCCAATAGTAAGCAGATTATTATTCCCACTTGAAACTGTCCCGTATGTAAAGCTAATATCTTCCACACCATTCAGGCCAATCCATGCCTGGAATGAGTTCAACGCCCCCCCACTAAAATTAGGGACGTTTTCCCAATCCAGAACAACCCATGAATTTGTGCCATCAGACAAAATAGCTGCGCGCATGGCACCACCCGCCCCAGGATTCAAATCAGTCCAGAATGGTGCCAACACATTATTCGGCCGTGCGGGATCTGGGAAGGTCTGATTGACAAAGTCAATGTCATTATTGTCTCCCCCGCCTACAACCAGATAGCCATTACTGACCATACCAATAGAGGTGTAAGTTTCGCCAGCATACACATATGCAGGTACAGTGAAATTTACCAGAGATTCATCGCTAACACCGCCAATGGGCGGGACACCAAAGAGAGAAAGTGGCAAGTATCCGGCTGGTGATGTACCCGTACCGTCAATTGCTTCCACCAAAGGGGGCGTGGCCGGTGCTAATGTACCATCGAATGTGATAGTACGGGGACCAGTACGCTTACCGCCAGTAACGACACCAACCGGATGCAAGATGCGCGGTAAAGTATCTTCCAGGTGTACAGTGGCCGTGTTGAAGCTGGTGTTTGTCAGGGTTAGGGTGCAAGTGGTGATGTCCCGATAAGGGAAAACGGGGGGATTGCATTGCTTGTCGAGTGTAACAACTGGCTCTTGCCGCACAATGGTGACAGGAATGTGTAACTGGTGATTTTCGTGAGTGAGGAAGATGGTGGCGTGTCGAACTTCGCCGATGGGTACAAGGCTGGCATCTATTCGGATGGTTAGGGTGCGATTTTTGCCAGCACGGACACCGAAAAAGGGACGTTCGATTTTGATGGACAGGTCTGGTGGGCTTTCTACGGTGGCTTGCCAGAAAGCATCATATGGGAGTTCGCTTTGTACGGTGCGCTGTACGGTTATTTTGCCAGGCATGGCCGGTATGAAGATGCTGGGGTAGTTGGTGTTCCACAGATCGCCTTGATGATTGATGAAGTCTTCGCCGTCAGCAGAGATGGTGAGGCCGGGATCGCCTGCCCTGGTCAGATCGACACGACCTGAGCCGTAGTCAAAAGGATCGGCTGGGGTGAGGCCGTCTTCTTTAACCACGCCATTGGTCAGGGCAGTTGTCATGAGGGCTGACTTGATTTGGCCGGGTGTCCAGTTTGGATGGCGTGCTTTGAGTAGGGCGGCAGCCCCAGCGATATGGGGGCTGGACATAGATGTGCCGGCGATGGCCTGGAATAATTGGCCGGAGGGGCCGCTGGTGGTGGTGGCGGGCAGGGGGGTGTGTCCGGCCAGGATTTGGATACCGGGAGCGGTAATGTCGGGTTTGCTGATGCCTAGGGTTTGGCCTGGACCACCTCGTGAACTGAATGGGGCCATGACGTCGCCCTGGCTGGTAACGGCCGTTCCAGGTGTAAATTCGCCCGTTACCCCTGTATGCGTTGCCATGAACGCTAGTAAGGCGGCCCCGGCATCATTTTGGATATGGATCGTGGGAATAAAATGGTTATCCGGCACAAGACTTTGTGGGGTGGGATTATACAAAATCATCCCGCCTGCCCCGCCGGCAGCGACATTGAAGCTCTTTTGTACGCGGGCAATCTCGCCACGCTCACATACGACAATATCATCAACGGTAAACGTATCTGCCGGGAATGGATTGAGACACAAACCATCACCAAAGTCAGATGCTAACAAAATGTTTCCCTGATGACCATCAGTAATAGAAACGCCATCCAGAGTGAGTTTGTCTCCATTAACGGCCGTTACTGTTAACGTACTGGCAAAACTTCGATTATGAGAACTGGCCGCCACCGTCGTCACCCACGGCCCCCGGTGATTAACCGTGTCAGGTGTTGGCCCAGAATTACCAGCCGACGCTGCCACAAACACACCATTCTCATATGCCTTCAAAAAAGCCAATTCCGACAAACTGGAAAACGGCTCCGTGCCGCCACTAATCGAAAAATTAATAACATCCACCCCATCCAGAATCGCCTGCTCTACTGCTGCCACCGAATCACTGGTAAAACACCCCGCATTTCCACAAACTTTATACGCAATCAAATGAGCACGCGGCGCAATTCCGGAAACTGTCCCCAAATCAAAACCAAAAACAGAAGCCAGCACCCCCCCGTTACCCACTGCTGTCGAAGCCGTATGCGTACCATGCCCATCATCATCCCGTGCTGATCGAAACTCACCCGGCAACAGCGATGGACCAAATACCTCATACGTATCCATAAAGCGATATGCCCCGATGAGCTTGTTGTTACACGCAAACGGTTCATCTCCGGGCACGTCGCTGCCAAACTCACAGGCATAAGGTCCTCCTGGTGGGTCAGGGTATGGGTTACCAAATGGATCTGGATCAGAGAAAGAAGGATGTTCTGGCCAAACACCTGTATCCAAAACACCAACAACAATACCCTCTCCGGCTGACTGTTGCCCACCCAAGGCTTCCCAGGCAGTTGTTGCCCCAATAAAGGCCGGACTGGTGTCTGTATCAGGATGTAACAATTCATCCGGATAAATGCCAGTAATACCGGGCAAAGCCGCGATGTTTGTTACTTTCTCCACAGGCAAAACAAGAGAGGCCCCCCGAAACAATTTTGAATATTCATGAATAACTCTTCCCCCAGAAATTGCTTCCAGTGAGGCTGTATCTACCGTATCGTCAAAGGTTACAATGATACTGACAACCTCTATTTCTTGTGCAATTGATTGATTGAAGGATGGCCATTGTGAAGAGGGGGAGTTTTCTTTTTCGGGAAAATTGTTGTAGTTAGAATCAGGCTCCAGGGGGGAAGTTGTCAGGAGTATTGGTTGTGCTTGTGCTTGTGCCGGTTGATGAGATGTGGTGGTCAGGGTAAATGCCAAAATGATTAGCGTCACCACAAGCAGAAATAATGGGAAGTGCCTGTATTTACTTTGGAACATCATTACCTCTCTTCATTGAAGAAGGAGTCTTTGCTTCAGGGCAGTTGTTTTGTCGGTCAGTGAAAGTTTTCGTAATTTGCGTGCCTGTTTCAGACCTCTTCTGTACAGTATTGTCTTGTTTGTTGTTGGTATTTGTCTGTCAAACAATCGTGTTATTTGCGTTGGGTAAGATAAGGATTTGTGTGTTATAGAATACCGATACAGGCGAATAAAATAGCTGGTTGTTCATTTCCGCTACAGTCAGGCTTGTGGGTTTTGTTTTATCGCGTTTTGCCTCCCATTGTGAATGCTTGTTTAAGGTACGCGACGCACTAATAGTACTGTGGTACTAGCTAGTATAATCAATGGTTGAGATTGTGTCCATATCTTCATAGGCTATGTTTGTTTTATACGACTTGCTGGAAGCAAAAGGTGGCAAGAGCTACAACCCAAATTTAATGTTATCACACATAGGTTACGAATAGACTTACAACAGAAAAATTATTGCAAACAGGACGATAGGGCCACGTTTAAGAGAGATCCATATTAAATAAATGCTCTAGTAAACCTACAGTTTGCTAAAAATAGGGGATAAGCTTCAACGAGAAATCATCTCCGTTCGTCAAGCACCTTTCCAACATATCATAGCCAATGCGGA
>RFGV01000237.1 GCA_003696605.1 Chloroflexota bacterium
CGGTGGGAAGATTTTCTGGATGGCCTAAATACTTTTTCCACCCGGTTGCGCCATTGGGCCCAGGAAATTGCCCCAGAAGAAACGGCCGTTTCTCCAACCCCAGCCCCATCAACCACTCCCGAAACCACCCCTGAAAACGACACACTCCTCATCATCAACAACACCGCCCCCCAAACCACCCCTCACAGACGAAGAAACAAACACCTGCCCGACATCTCCCTGCTGGAAGAAGGCGGCACACTTGCCCTGACAGACGAAGAAATAGACGAGAAAAAACGCATCATCGAACAAACCCTGGCCGACTTTGGCCTGCCCGCCACAGTTACCCAAATTCGGCGTGGCCCCGCCGTCACCCAATTTGGCGTAGAACCCGGTTACATAGAACGCCCCGGTCCCGATGGGCAACCCAAACAACAAAAAGTACGCGTTGGCCAGATTGCCGCCCTGCAAAAAGACCTCGCCCTAGCCCTCGCCGCACCCCGCTTACGCATCCAGGCCCCTGTCCCCGGTCAGGGCGTGGTCGGAATCGAAGTTCCTAACGAAGCCGTCAGCATCGTGCGCCTGCGCCCCATCATCGAATCAGACGCATTCTACCAGCTCAAATCCCCACTAGCCGTCGCCCTGGGCCAGGATGTCTCTGGCATACCCGTAGCCGTCGATCTGGCCAAAATGCCCCATCTGCTTATCGCCGGTACCACAGGTTCCGGTAAATCAGTCTGTATGAATGCCCTGATTACCTGCCTGGTCTTCAACAACACACCGGATGAACTTAAACTCATTATGATTGACCCCAAAAAGGTCGAACTCATTCGCTTTAACGGCCTGCCACACTTGATTGGCAATGTAGAAGTAGAAGCAGATCGGGCGGTAGGGGTATTGCGTTGGCTCACAGCCGAAATGGACCGACGGTATGAACTATTTGCCAAAGTAGGTGTCCGCAACCTAAATGGCTATAACCGCAAAGTTAAACGCCAGAAAGAATACACCCCCTTGCCCTATATCGCCGTTTTCATTGATGAACTGGCTGACCTGATGCACATTTATCCGGGCGATGTCGAACGAACGCTTTGTCGCCTGGCGCAAATGGCACGCGCCACAGGCATTCATCTGGTTGTGGCCACACAACGGCCGTCTACCGATGTTATCACTGGCCTTATCAAGGCTAACTTTCCAGCACGTATCTCCTTCGCCGTTGCCTCCGGCACAGATTCCCGCGTTATTTTGGATACGGTAGGCGCAGAACATCTATTGGGAAAAGGAGACATGCTCTTTCTGGGTCCGGAAGCCAGTGGTCCCATTCGCGTACAGGGTGTTTTCGTCAATGATACCGAAATTGAGCGTGTTGTTGCCCACTGGCAAAAAGCAATGCCGGACTTTGAACCACAACCCCCTCCCTGGGAAACACTCATTGCCCGTTTTGCCTTGCTGGAAGAAACAGACAGTTTACTGGAAGCAGCAATCGATCTGGCTCAAAAATATGACACCCTGTCAGCTTCATTTCTGCAACGACGTTTACGTATTGGTTATCCTCGTGCTGCTCGCATCATGGAACACCTCTATGAAATGGGGCTGGTAGAAGACCCCAAAACAGGTGGGAAAACACGTCGCTCTCTGGTAGATGACGATGATGATGACCCCTTGGAAAAGTTCCTCTCGGAAAATAAATAATCCTCTCTCCGAATTGGGGTATAATCAGCTGCGAAAATTTATTGAGTAGAGAATAACATGACCCGATTCAGACGATTTACGATTTATGCCTGGCTGGTACTGGGCTACACGGTTTTGGTGATTTTATGGGGTGCATATGTGCGGGCTACCGGTTCTGGTGCAGGGTGTGGTAGTCATTGGCCGTTGTGCAATGGGCAGGTCATTCCTCGTGCCCCTGCTGTAGAAACGCTGGTTGAGTACTCACACCGGCTAACCAGTGCTTTTTCTGGTTTTTTGGTGTTGGGGCTGCTTTTTGGAGCTTTTCGGCTTTATCCAAAGGGGCATCCGGTGCGCCGGGGGGCGGTTTTATCTACGTTCTTTATTGTTACTGAGGGGCTTGTTGGTGCTGGTTTGGTGCTGTTTGAGCTGGTTGCTTATAATGAGTCGGCAGCACGGGCAATGTGGGGGGCTGCACATCTGGTGAATACATTTTTGTTGCTGGCGGCGCTGACGCTGACGGTGTGGTGGGCAATGGGTGAACGGCCGTTGCGTTGGCGACAACAAGGTCATATCACCTGGTGGGTTGCCTCCAGTCTGGTAGCTGTACTTATATTGGGTGCCAGTGGGGCCATAACGGCATTAGGTGACACATTGTATCCTGCAACTTCATTAGCAGAAGGAATTCAACAGGATTTCTCCCCCACAGCCCATTTCCTGATTCGTTTACGGGTTTGGCATCCTACGCTGGCTATTCTCATTGGTCTTTATCTGGTCATTAGCAGCACGCTGATCTATCGTGCGCGCCCTAATCAACAAACGTTGGTATTTTCACGGATGCTTAAGGTGCTATATATTGCTCAATTGCTGGCTGGTGCGTTGAATGTCTTTTTGTTGGCTCCGGTATGGATGCAGTTGGTGCATTTGTTGCTAGCGGATGTGGTGTGGATTACGCTGGTTATGTTAGCGGCAGCTGCCCTGGCAGAGAGTGTCCCAATTGCCGGGCAGGTGCCTGTTGTGCAACCAGGAGATTGATGGGAAACGGCCGTGACTAACTGGTATATTGGCACAATGGGGTTTGCCTATAAGGCATGGCGGGGAGTTTTTTATCCTCCTGGCCTATCGCCACGAAATTATTTGGCTTATTATGCCAGTCGCTTTAATGCTGTGGAAATGGATTCCACTTTTTATGGTGTGCCAACGGCAGAGCGAGTTATGAGATGGACGGCTGTTTCCCCAGTTGGCTTTCGAATTTGTCCTAAAACCCCCCGTGCCATCACACACGATGCGTCTCTGGACAGAGGCATCATGTTAATGCAGACTTTCATTAAACAGATTCGCCTTTTAGGCAACTACCTTGGCCCAATTCTTATCCAATTTCCTCCAAACTTCACCATCCAGAAATATAACCAATTGACCACCTTTTTGAAAACCTTGCCCCCAGATTTACAATTTGCCATAGAATTTCGGCATCCTTCGTGGGAACAACCAGAAACGGCCGAATTACTCCGTCAGCACAATATCTGTCAGGTAACCGCTGACTACATCTATATGCCCAAGCAAATCCACCGCACTACGAATTATCTATATCTTCGATTCCTCGGCCCGCACGGTCAGTTCGCCGACAAAAATAAGGAGCAACTAGATAAAACGGCCGAACTCAAACAATGGTGGCAAAAAATCCAACCACACCTCCCCCATATCCACACCATATACGCTTTCTTCAACAACGACTATGCTGGCTATTCACCAGCCACCTGCAACCGATTTCGGGAAATTGTAGGAGAACCAACCACAGAAATCAATCAACCTCAACAAGGGCGCCTCTTTTAGTCAGAGCATCACAACTGTACAGACACATTCCCTGCCAGAAATCAAAAAGGGGAACGGCCGAAACCATTCCCCTGATTCCACACATACTATTCAGGCGAAAAATCAACCACCCGCCACCATTTGCACTGTCTGCAAAGCGGCATCCCGTGCCATATCAAACCACGGCCCCGGCAACAAGCCTAAAACCAGCGTTGCCAATGCTGTCAGGCCAACCGTCCATACCAACGCCCGGTTAGCTACCACTTCCCCTTCGCCATCATACATATACATCAGGTACACAACCCGCAGATAATAATAGCCGGAAATCACACTCGTGATCACACCTACAATAGCCAGCCACAACAAATCCGCTTCAATCGCCGCCCGGAACACATAAAACTTACCCGAAAAACCACCCGTTGGCGGCACACCAGTCAGCGAAAGCATAAAATAAGCCATTGCCAATGCCAACCAGGGACGACGCTTACCCAATCCCTTGTAATCATCCAGCATCACCCCTTCACCTTGCTTGTGCTCCAGGGCAATCACCACAGCAAACGCACCCAGGTTGGTAAACAAATAAGCCAACATATAGAAGAGTGCTGCACTAACCCCATCAGGGCTATTGACACTGGCAGCTACTGCAATCATGATGTAACCAGCATGGGCAATGCTGGAGTAAGCCAACATCCGTTTGATATTAGGCTGGACAATAGCTACCACATTCCCCACGATAAGGGTTAGAGTAGCCACCCCGGCAACGGCTGGAACCCAGGCTTCACCCAATTGTGGCAAAGCGGCTACAAATACACGCAACATGGCAGCAAATCCACCAACTTTTGCCCCAACAGACATAAAAGCAGTAACTGTTGTTGGCGCACCTTCATAAACATCTGGTGTCCACATATGGAAGGGAGCAGCGGCAACCTTGAATGCAAAACCAACTATCAACATGGCCGTTGCTACCAACCCCAACATGCCTGCATCGCTTATTCGTTCTAATACCAGTGGTAAGGATGTGGTACCGGTGGAACCATATGTGAGGGCAATACCAAATACAAAAATACTGGATGAAAACGCCCCTAACAGGAAATATTTCATGGCTGACTCTTCGGAATCGGGGCGTGGCCAGGCAAATCCAGACAAAATGTAAAGGGGGATAGATAGCAATTCCAATGCCAGAAAGACCAAAATGAGGTCATTGGCCATCCCCATTAGCATCATGCCGCTAACGGAAAAGAGTAGCAGCATGTAATACTCTGGGCGGTCTAGTCCGGTTCGCCGCAGGTAATGAATGGAGATAAGTACAGTTAAGATGCCGGTTAATAAAAAGATGATGTTGAGGAAGGTGGCAAAGTTGTCCACCACTACCATTGGGGCGCCACCTTTGGGGGTAAATGTGCCGCCGTTGTATCCCCACAGGCCTATTGTTTGTATCAGGGCCAGCACCAGGCCAAGCATGGTAAGCCAAGGCGCCCAACTCTTCTTTTCTTCTGGAATAAAGAATTCGGCAAGCATGAGGAGCATGCCCCACCCAGTTACAATTAAAACGGGTAATACGATTAACAGGTTTAACGAAGGAACTTGAAACTCCATATTGTCATGCCTTTTGTTCGCGCTTTTTTTCACGATCATACCACAATTGCGGCAAATGGGAAAAAAACGGAACTGTTTGTTGTAAGTAAAAATTAGAGGGGTAAGGGCGTCTAATGGGTGCATGGGGGTAGATAGTAAACGAAATGGTAACTGTTTGTTCACGAAATGGTTACTGGAAAACGGCCGTTTCTTTCTATCCTATTATGTACCGGTATTGTCCATTTTGTTGACAAATTCGTTTTGGCAATTGTTTTGTGACCCATTGACAAGCCACAAAACACAATAAAGGAGTTCTCGAATGGATATTTTTAATTTCCTCACTGTGTCCCAATGGCTGGCTCTTTTGCGGATTGGCATTGGGTTGTGGTGGCTAAAGAGTGTTTTGCACAAACCGTTACGTCAATTTGTGAGTGGTCAAATGGTGAATTGGACATTGGCACTGGCAGAAAATCATCCTGTACCTGCGTATGGGCGATTAATTCGAGGGCTGGTTGAGCCGAATGCGTCCTGGTTCCCATATCTGATTTTGGTGGGAGAAACGGCCGTTGCTATCGGTCTTATCTTTGGCCTCTTCACCCCACTCTCCCTCATCGTGGCCATCTTTCTCAACCTGAACTACATCAGCCTGGCAGGCGTTCGCCCCAAGGATATCAACATCAACAAAGCTTATCAGTGTGAACAGGGACAAAACTGGAATATGCTCATTGCAGAAATCGTCTTGCTGGTAACAGCGGCTGGTTCAGTATGGAGCCTGGATAGTGTACTGGGTATCTTTGGTGCGTAAATATATTCAAACAAAAAAAGGAGTCTCGTATGACTACACGTCAATTATTCCCCTCATTGGCCGGGTTTGAACCTACCCGCAAAACTTTACACCTGTATGCAAATGCAGTTGGCGTTATTCCCCGAGCACATGGCATTGCGCACCCTAAATGGTGGCACATCAGCCTAAAAATACGGCCGGATGGACTGGTTACTGACAATATACCATTGCCACATGGTGGGTCATTCTTTTTGCGAATGGATCTCATTCATCATGTTATTCACCTGACCACAAGCACTGGGGATGATTTGACATTTAGCATGACAGCGGGACTAACGGCCACTCAAATGGGAGAAAAGCTGATTGCAGCCGTAGCAGATTTGGGGTTACGGGCGGAGTATGCACGGGAAAAGTTTGAGAATGATGAGCCGCGTGTTTATGAACCGGATAAAGCTGTCGCATTTTTTACGGCCGTTACCAACGCCGATCTGGTATTTAAGCGGCATCAGTCCATTTTGGACGGAAATTATGGACCTGTACAACTTTGGCCACACGGTTTTGACCTGGCGTTTGAGTGGTTTGGAACGCGCACGGAAACGTATGAGGAGCATGGAGAAGTCAAGACATACCCCTCACAACTTAATCTGGGGTTCTATCCCGGTAATGAGCATACCGAACCATATTTTTATTCTAATCCCTGGCCATTTGAGGCGGACAAACTCCTGGACAAGCCTTTACCTAAAGGAGCGCGTTGGTTTACGGAAGGCTGGCAAGGTTCTATTTTCCCGTATTCAGAACTGGAAGGGGACGAAAATGCGGCCGAGCGGCTTTTGACGTATGCACGAACGGTATATGAAGTAGCTGCGCCCACGTTATTGGCTTGAATGTTTCGTGTTGGCTGGCTGGTTAATACCAGCTTACCTCCTGTGTTCCCCTTCTGTCCTTCGGGATAGAAGGGGATTTTTATTCGGTGCTGACAGGTCTTATCCAAACACGATTGCTATGGAAAGTGCTCTGACCAGCCATATCGCCTAAGGCGTCGGAGGTTGTCCAGTTGATGTTACGGCCGTTTCCCAGTTTGCTCCACCTGCCCTTGGGAGAGGCTAACACACCAGGACGTACATCTTCAGTGACTACAGCTTTTAGCTCACACCAGCCACGACCATTTTCCACAATGACACGATCTCCGTGCTGAATTCCTCTGGCAAGGGCGTCTTGGGGGTGAATTTCTACAAATGGTTCACCTTCGCGCTGCAACAAATCAGGCTGATTGGCCATGCTGCTGGTAACAAAATGATGAGCCGCACCAGAGAGGAGGATAAGAGATTGGTCTGGGGAGAAACGGCCGTTTACCGTCGCTCCCTCTTGGCCTCCCCCATCATCCATAGGCGACCAGGCAGGCAAAGGATCTAGCCCTCTGTCCGCAAGCGTTTGCGAATATAACTCTACCTTACCACTGGGAGTGGGGAAACGGCCATCCGCAAATGGAACTTCTGGCTCGAACTGTAATGGAATGTATGATTCTGCCTGCAAACGTTCCAGGGTCACATCCCTTAAAGCTGGATTGGAAACGGCCGTAGCCGCCAACACCTCCGCAATCACCTCATCTGGCGACTGGAACAACCACGATTCAGTAAAACCCATTTCACGGGCTAACAAGCCCATCACTTCCCAATTACTCTTAGCTTCACCTAGCGGAGCAATAGCCGGACGATTATATCCCAACACAGTATGCCCATACGCCTTGTGCAAATCAGTCTGCTCCAATTGAGAGGTCGCGGGCAAAACAATATCAGCAAATTCGGCCGTGTCCGTCATAAACAACTCATGCACCACCGTAAACAAATCCTCTCGTTGCAAACCAGCCACCACACGCCCCGCATTGGGCGCAATCGCTGCCGGATTAGACCCAAACACATACAACGACATAATCGGTGGATCAGTCACCTCACCCAACAATGCTGCCCCCAATCGGTTCATATTCACCCATCGTCCCGGCGGGGGGCATTCCGACCAATGATTAACAGCCTCATCATCCCACTGCAAATAACCACTGGTACTATACGCCAACCCTCCCCCACGCACACCATATTGACCAGTTATCGCTGGTAACACACAAATTGCCCGTACTGTTTGCCCCCCATTACGATGACGCTGCAAACCATCAGCAATCTTAATCAACGCCGGTGTCGTCGTAGCATACAAACGAGCCAATTCAATAATATCCGCCACAGAAATACCAGTTATTTCAGCCACACGCTCTGGTGGATATTCAGCCAATCTCTCTTTTAGTGCTGGCCAACCAACAGTGTGCGTCATCAACCACGCCTCATTATGCCATCCTTCCCGCACAATCACATGCGCCAGTCCCAAGGCCAAAGCGCCATCAGTTGCCGGTTTGGGCGCAATATGCCAGTCAGCCCCTTTGGCCGTGCGAGTACGACGTGGATCGATAACAATCAGCTTGCATCCTGCCCGTTGGGCATCTTTCAGATGAGGCATAAAGTGAGGGGCAGTACTAACTGGATTGTGCCCCCAAATAATCACCAGGCGACTGTCACGAACATGGTGATAGGGTGGGCTATGCCTGACCCCTAACGTACAAGTCACAGCAAATTCGGCAGCTGCCCCACAAATAGCCCGATCCAGTTGGCTGGCTCCTAGCCGATTCCAAAAGCGAGCACTGCTCACTGTCATCTGTACCAGGCCGAGTGTACCACTATAACTATACGGTAAAACTGCTTCAGATCCGTATTGCCTGATAATTTCACGCCAGCGGTGGCCAATTTCAGCAATAGCTTCTTGCCAGCTAATACGTTTCCACTGACCACTTCCCTTTGGCCCAGTGCGCCGTAATGGATATAACAGGCGGTCGGGATGATAGACGTGGTTAAGATACGGCCGTACCTTTGCACACAACCACCCTTGTGTAACAGGATGTTCCGAATCTGCATAAAATCGACGAATACGGCCGTTTTCCACCTCAGCCACAAACCCACAAGTATCCGGACAATCATGCGGACACACACCCCTAACCCGTTGCACAGCCATCACACCTCCTCACTCAATTGGCCGCGGAAACGTATGCTGATGAATAATCGTCTGCTCCGGCATCAAATGCACAAACGAATATCCAGGCAAAAACTCCCGATCATACCCCGTCTTCACCGCCCCCGGCCACGCCGAAAACTGCGAAAAACTACTAGCCACCCCCACATACAAAATACCATCCCGCACCGTTTGCATATGCTGATGAACATGCCCATAAAACACCCCCCGCAACCGATCCCGCGCTGGCAACAATGCCTTATGCAAATCCTGACCATTAACCACCAGCATATACGCATCCATCCAAATAGAATTCATCGGCAAAACCGGAAAATGCATAAACACCGTCAATGGCGGCCCTTCCGGCGTCGCCTCCCTGCGGACAATTGCCAACTGCTCCTCCGACAACAATCCATGAGGATCAATCTCATCCGGTCCACGTGCATCCACCACCAAAAACCGATACCCCTTCACCTCAAACGCATACGTCAAAACATCCGGACTATTACAAAACTCCTCTTTAGGCCCCATCGGCAAATACCGATAAATTTCCCGCGCCTGATCGTGATTCCCCACCACATAATAAATTGGCACCTCCAACCGTGAAAACGTCCTCGCTGCCAATTCATACGCTCTCGGATCAGGATACGCCACCACATCTCCTGTATGAATTACAAAATCAGGCCGTACAGGCAAACCATTAATCACATCCACCAAACGTTCTGCACACGGCAAAGATACAAACCCATCCCGTTCATAATCCCTTGTTGGTCCAATATGAGTATCACTGATATGAACAAAATAGACAATCTCATTGGAATCTCGCATCATGCCATCATCCTGTAGGTCAATATATCCCCAAAACATAAAACGGCTCTGGTTGCTGCATTTTATCACACAACCAGAGCCGCCATAATGGGACTAAGAAAAGATTGGACAAATTTACTATTCTAAGGCATTGCTACGATTGTCGCGCTAATATCCGCCACCAACTTTGCCACAGAACTATCCATCAAGGCAAAGTATCCAGCCGGTGCAATACCAATCCAGAAAATAAACAGCAAGAACGACAACATAATAACCAACTCTCGCCGATTCAAATCACGCAACTTCATATTTGCCGGATTATCCAACGGTCCCATGAAAACCCGCTGGAACATCCATAACAAATACACCGCGGCCAAAATAACACCCGTTGTCGCAAACGCTGTATAAATCCAGGGCGAACTACCCAACGAAGCAGCTCCCATAGAACCCAGCAAAATCGTAAACTCACCCACAAAACCATTCAAACCTGGCAGCCCCATACTGGACAAAACTACAATTAACGACAACACACTAAAAACAGGCATCGCCTTCCACAAGCCACCAAATTCAGACATCTTGCGGGTATGCCGTTGCTCATAAATAACCCCCACCAGGAAAAACAGCGCACCAGTGCTTAAGCCATGATTGACTCCCTGTAAAATAGCACCCTGAATACCCTGTTCATTCAGAGCAAAAATACCCAACATTACAAAACCTAAGTGACTAATACTGGAATATGCAACCAGTTTTTTCACATCTGTTTGGGCAAAAGACACAATTGCTCCATAAATAATGCCGATGATAGCCAATACGGCAATCGTGGGGGCAAATTTAACGGCCGCTTCCGGGAACAATGGCAAGTTAAACCGCAAGAAACCATACGTACCCATCTTCAGCAAGACACCCGCCAGAATAATAGAACCAGCCGTTGGGGCCTCAGTATGTGCATCCGGCAACCAGGAATGGAATGGAAACACAGGCACCTTAATAGCAAACGCAATTGCAAAACCAAGGAACAGCCAATCTTGTACATTGGCAAACGCTTCACGCCCGGCAATCAAATCCGGTACAGCAAACGTGTTATTAGTAATTCCCATATACAAAATGGCCAACAGCATCAACAATGAACCGGCCATTGTGTACAGAAAGAACTTGATGGAAGCATATACACGATTGTTGCCGCCCCAAATGCCAATAAGAAAATACATGGGGACTAGTGTAAATTCCCAGAAAATATAAAACAGGAACAAATCCTGTGCCAGGAATACCCCCATCATGCCAGCTTCCAACAACAGCATAAAAACATAATACTGTTTCACACTTGTTTCAATGGCACTCCATGATGAAGCGATAGCCAGCATAGAAATAAATGTGGTCAGCAACACCATCAAAATGCTTAGGCCATCCACACCCAGATAATACTTAATTCCCCAGGAAGGAATCCAATCGGCCTTATCCACCAGTTGCAAACCAGCTACACTTTTATCAAATCGGAACAAAACAACTAACGACACGATAAAGGTAGCTATTGCCGTCACATTGGCAATTTGTTTAATCAACACATCTGATTCCCGCTTGAGCGGTTTCAGGAGCAAAATGGCCGCTACACCTACCAGCGGCAGAAATGTGACAATCGTTAAAATTCCCATCTTTTCTCCAACACCCGTTTTACTCTGTTTTTATTTTATTCTTGTTTATCTAACAACAACCTTTTTCAAAGTTGGTTATTGTTAATTCGCCATAAAGATAAAGTAAGCCAACAAAACAACTGTACCCAAGAAAATACTCAGGGCATAATTTCGTGCATACCCTGTTTGCGTTTGCCGAATCCAGTTGGCCAGGCGTTTTGCCAGACTACCAGCCCCATTGACCATACCATCTACACCTTTGAGATCGAGAATATTCGCTGCAAAATGAGCAAATCCAACAAAAGTGTCTCGAATGATACGGTCGTGGAAAAAGTCGTGCCAAAAAGCCCAGTCCACTTTGTCTGCTAACCACTGTGCCAATCGATTGAAACCTGGCACAATGTAGTTCATATAGAGCGTGTTTAAAGGAAGTACAGAGAACCACCAAATTGGTGTAGATTGAAGCGGATCAGGTTCTTCGGCTGTCTTGGGCTTGTTAGCATACACAACATAGAACGCCAAAACTAACGCACCCACTGCCAAAATTGTCGAAATACCTGCTACACCAGGTGAAAAGACTTTAGGTGTTTCTGGCAAATGCACAACCCCTTCTTCTGTGAGTTCAAAGGCAGCTATCGAATGCTCCAACCACCCTTCTAGACCCAAGAAAACACCACCTGGATGTTCATGGTATGTTTCAGCAATTCCCTGGCTCAGGAATGGTAAGTTAAGTCCTCCACCAAGAACTGCTAGTGTCGCCAAAATCATCAATGGAACAGTCATTACTGCGGGGCTTTCTTCGGCATGGGCGGCTGCTTCATGGCGTGGTTCACCAAAGAAAACCATTTTTAGCTGGCGGCCCATGTAGAAAGCGGTACAAACAGCTGCAATAGTAAGCAAAATATAGACTATCAGGTTGTGTTCGCTACCGTGTGCCAAAATTTCATCTTTGGACCAAAAACCGGCTAATGGCACAATACCAGCTAATGCTAACGCACCAATCATGTAAACAATAAAGGTGGTTTTCATACGATAGCGTAAACCACCCATGGTACGCATATCTTGTGGATCAAAATTGTCTTCTTCGTGGTGTGTGTCACCTTGAGGTGTACCGTGAACTTCTTTGCCATGATTGTGTGCATGGATATGGTGATGCCCGTGTTCCATGCCATGAATGACTGAACCGGAGCCAAGGAAAAGTAGTGCTTTGAAGAAGGCATGTGTTATTAAATGGAACATTGCGGCGACATAGGCTCCCATACCGGCCGCAGCAATCATGAACCCTAACTGGCTAACTGTAGAATAGGCCAGAACTTTTTTGATGTCGAATTGGGTAAAGGCAATCAGGCCAGCCAGTAGTGCTGTAGCTGCACCAATGTAGGCTACCAGATCGGGAGATGAGACAATACCAAAAATGGTGGCGCCGCTAGCTCGCACGATTTCAAACAGGACATTGCTGCGAACAATGAGATAGATACCAGAGGTTACCATTGTAGCAGCATGGATGAGGGCGGAAACTGGTGTGGGACCGGCCATAGCATCTGGTAACCAAACGTAGAGGGGGATTTGGGCGGATTTACCGGTGGCACCAATGAGGAAGAGAGTAGTAACGGCCGTTAACACACTCCCCAAAGAGGCGCTAAACAACCCAAAATGTACCATTTCCCCGCTTTCGAACATTTCCAACGCATGCGAAAAGACCGGTTCAAACTCTAAAGAACCAAAACTCCAAAATGTGAGTGCCATCGCCAAAATCATAGCAAAGTCACCCACACGGTTTGCCACAAACGCCTTTCGGGCTGCATTCGCATTCATTGGCTCCCCTTTCTCATTCACCTTATCAAACCAAAAGCCAATGAGCAAAAAGGAACACAACCCAACACCTTCCCAACCAACAAACAGCATCAGGTAATTATTACCCGACACCAAAATCAGCATGAAAAACAGGAACAAATTTAGATAGGCAAAAAAGCGAGAAAAATTCGGGTCGCCATGCATATAACCAATGGCATAGATGTGGATCAGAGACCCCACACCTGTAACCACCAGCATCATCGTCACCGACAATGTATCAATCTGGAATGCCCATGGAACCCGAAATCCAGCCGATGGTATCGCCAGCCAGTCAAATAAATGGACAACCTCTGCATGATATTCATGACTGCGCAAGCTCAAAAACAGCAGCACAGAAACCATAAAGGCACTTAATGCCATCACACTGGCAAACCAGCCAGACCATTTTTCACCTGTATTACGATTGGCAACAATAAACCGTCGGCCTACCAGACCATTAAACAGCACGCCAATCAAAGGGAAAACCAACAATAATGGAGCCAAACCAAATGCATTCATAGGCATCACTACGTCCGATAGATTAACCTTTCATCAAATGAATCTCGTCAATATTAATGCTCTTCTTCGTACGGAAAATCGTCACAATTAGTACCAATCCAACAGCGACTTCAGCTGCGGCCACGGTGATAACAAAAAACACCAACACTTGTCCATCCAAATCACCCAAATGCCGGGCAAAAGCCACAAAAGCCAGATTGGCTGCATTTAGCATCATCTCAATTGACATAAACAAAATAATGGCGTTACGCCGTAACAAAACGCCCAGTGCGCCAATAGAAAACAAAATGACGCTTAAAGCAACATACCAGTCAATCGTCACTTCGGGCATGTCTAACCTCGCTTTTTGGTTTTATTCAGAACGACAACACCAATCATGGCGGCTAACAACAAGACACCAGTCAATTCAAAAGGAAGCAGATAGGCCTCAAACAGACGCAACCCCAATGCAGAGGGAGATGTGTCAACGGCCGTTACGCCACTTCCTGTTGCGCCACCACCCTGAAACAACACCACAGCAAACACAATCAACAGCGTCACAGTTAAAACACCAGCCAGCAATTGCTGCCAGCGCTCACTACCACGCCAATCACCCCGCACACCACGCAACTGTTCTGCACCCAATAACATAATCACAAACAGGAACAGAACCATAATCGCACCAGCGTAAACAGTAATTTGCACCATGGCAATAAACGGGGCGTTCAAAATAAGATACAACACAGCAATGGTCGAAAAATTCAAAACCAAAAACAGCGCACTATGCACCGCATTGCGACTCAGCAACATACCCAGTGCAGAAGCAATCGCAATTATCGCCAAAATTCCAAAAACGATCGGATTTCCCATTTCCCCTCAACCTTATTTTGGATCTTCCATTTCTGGAATTGCTCGATCGTACTTTCCCGGTTCCACCTTTTGCGGCGTTGGCTGCCCACCTGGTGGCACAGGAACCAACAACATTTCCTTGGTATAAATTGCGCTCGCCCGATCATAGAAGCTCAACTCATAGTTATCTTCCAAAACAATTGCTTCCGTCGGACATGCATCTTCACAAAAGCCACAGAAAATACACCGCAACATATTAATTTCATAAACCCGCGCATACCGCTCACCAGGCGAATATCGTTCATCATCTGTATTTTCTGCTGCTTCCACAAAAATTGCATCAGCCGGACAAGCTGCCGCACACAAGGCACATCCAATACACTTCTCCAGGCCATTGTCATACCGTTTCAATTCATGACGACCTTTAAACCGATATCGCACAGGGCGTTTCACTTCCGGATACTGAATCGTAACCGGTGGTTGCAGCAAATGCTTAAACGTTGTAAACATGCCCTTCAAAATCTCAGTAATCATACCCAGTCTCCAACACGCAAATCAGAGTTTCCAACGGTCTGCGTTTCCATGTACCTTCTGTCAACCTATACCTAAGAATCGCAACGTATTTTCAAACAATGGTTGCAATATTCCTTCTTCCTGTAACACAATGAATATACCAACAACCACAAAGTTCAGTACCGAAATCGGTAACATCCGTTTCCAGCCAAAAGCCATAAGCTGATCATACCGGAATCGTGGCAAGGTGGCTCGAATCCAGATCATGATACAGAGGCCAATAAAGGTTTTTAAGCCAATGTAAAGGAAGCCCAATGCTGGAACCTGATCCACAAACGGGCCGCGATAACCACCAAAAAAGAGTGTGGCAGTAATGGCACTAAGAGCAATCATCTTCATGTATTCGGCCATAAAGAACATGCCAAATCGCATACCAGCATACTCAACCGTGTAACCAGCCGATAACTCTTGTTCTGCTTCTAGTAAGTCGAATGGTGCGCGCTGGAGTTCGGCCAATGCACCTATCCAGAATATGATTGCTGCTAATGGCTGGCGAAAAACAAACCAGTCAATTACACCTTTTTGAGCAGCCACAATTTCACCCAGATCCATTGAATCGGCCAGCATGATAGGCACCAGAACGGTGAGCCCCAATGCCAGTTCGTAGCTAATCATCTGGGCTGAAGCACGAATACCGCCAAGAACAGCATATTTGCTATTGGATGCCCAACCGGCCAGCACAACGCCATACACGCCGATAGAGGTAATTGCCAGCACGAAAACGATGCCAACGTTTACACCAGGAGCGATAGCAAAATAGGGGCTAAATGTTTGGCCAAGGATGGTGATTTCTCCTGCCCAGGGGATGACGGCCAGAATAAGAATGGCTGGAATGACCGCCAGCATGGGTGCCAGGGTATATACCCATCTATCCACTTTGGCCGGTGTGATGTCTTCTTTGAAGAAGAGCTTGACGGCGTCAGCGGCAGGCTGCATGATGCCACCCAAAAAGCGGCGGGGTTTGCCACTTCGTGTGGGTACAGGGATATATCCAGCCCGGTTGGGACCGATTCGTCCCTGAAGGCGGGCTAACAATTTACGTTCTAGCAGTGTTGTGTAGGCGAAGCCGGTAATGACGGCAAAGGTAATGATGAAGCCTACTATCAAAGATCGCAAGGCTAGTTGACCTGGTGTCATACAATCTCCTCACATTGACAAAGTAAACAACCCAATAAATTGTGGTTGTGGATAACGTGTTTTTGGTTGGTAATTGTGGTTTTAGTCGCCTGTTGGTTGAGCCACGGCCGTTTCCAGTTTACGGATTTGGGCTGTTGTCAGGCCAGCAATATACGGCACACCGCTCAATAAAACCAATCCGGCTGGAACTTGCTCGTTAACACGAACGGCCGTTTCATACGTCACACTATTTACAGTCACCTCTGCCCGATCATCATCGGCCAATCCCAGCGCAGTCGCATCAGCATGTGCCAACTGAATTGTTGGCCTGGCCATACGATGATGCAATACAGGTGATTGCTCAATTAATGTACCGGAAGTGTACAAAGCGGCCACTCGAACAAGTTGCAAGCCATCACGGGCAATTACTGGCTGTTCCGCCACGTCAAATCGCTCCACGGTTGCCGATTCAGCCACACATGCCCATTGTTGTCCCAAACCGGAGCGATTTTCGTGAGCTGTACCACCGTAGTACAAATCCTCACCGCCAACATCTGGCCACTGTTTTTCTACGCGGGCAAGTGAACGATAATCCATCCCTTTGTATTGTGGCACAACTTTGGCGATTTCATTAAAGACCAGGCTGGCAGCAAAAGCTGGTTTACCCAGCCCGACACGCTCATTGATCTGGGCCAAAATTTGCCAATCGGGACGACTGTCGCCAATAGGTGGTATGGCCATGTAGTAACGCTGTACGCGCCGTTCGCCCGTGGTAAATGTACCTTCTCGCTCAGCCCAGCTTTGGGCGGGCAGGACGACGTCGGCCAATTCGGCCGTTTTTGTCATGAACAACTCTTGCACAACCAGAAAATCAAGCTGGCCGCGATCTGCCATCAGACCATCACCAACTGGATCTGCACCGATCACAAACAATGCTTTGAGCGAACCGTCAGCTACTCCGGCATAAATATCAGTGGCTCTCAATCCCGGCTCTGACACTGGCTTATAGCCTGGTGCAAAGGCAGGGTGAACACCCATATCCCAAGCACCCTGCGTATTACTATGTGGCCAGACAGGAATCAGCCCATTATTCGGACGGCCTACATGTCCTTCCCCATTTTTCACCAGCAACAGATTTGCCAGCAAGCGGGCCAAAGCATCCGTTTCTTCATAGGTCAGCCCTTCGCTGCCATAGAAAACAACCATATTCTTGGCCTTTATCAATGCATCTGCCGCCGCCGCAAGGGGATCAGAATCGGCCGTTTCCATTTCCACCTTGGCCAAATTCACCAACTGACGAATAGTGGACAAGGCCTCTCCTGGTGCATAGTGTAAGCGATGGGTAGCGAACTTATCCAGGCGAGTCGGCCGCAAATTAGCCACTACTACCACAGCACCCCGTTCGGCAGCCTGTTTCACCCGCAACCACCAGACAGGTGCCTCTTCGTGCAAATCAGTGGCTACAACCAAAACAGCATCCCCTGCTCCCAATTCCTTCAGGTTGCTGCCGCTAGCCAACCCTACTTGAGCCACCACATCACCACCAGCCAGGCGGCGATTTGCCAGATCAATATTGTTGCTTCCCAGACCTTCACGGAACAGCTTTTGGAAAAGATAAAGGTCTTCATTGCTGAGACGATCACCAGCCAGGCCAGCAACGGCCGTTTTATGTTGCTGCAACTTACCAGCTACCAGATCCAACGCCTCATCCCAGCTTGCTTCTACCAGTTGTCCATTCTTCCGCACCAGCGGCTGCTTCAGGCGTGTGGGGGCATCCGCATAATGGTGAACAAATCGCCCTTTATCACAAATCCAGATTTCATTCACCCATTCATTCTGACGCGGCATCACCCGTTTGATCACACTACGGCCACCAGCAATCGCTTCCCGTCGCGTATCCAGCGTAGTATTGCACCCCACCGGACAATGAGTACATACACTGGCCACCGAAGTAAGCTCCCAGGGACGCGCACCAAAACGAAAATCGGCCGTTGTCAACGCCCCAACCGGGCAAATATCCGTCGTATTCCCGCTCCAATAACTATCAAAGCCCGGTTCCGACAACGTCACAATTTCCAGACGACGACCACGATTATGAAAATCAATCACCGGATCATCTACCACTTCATCCTGGAACCGAATACACCGGGCACATTGGATACAACGCTGCCGGTCAAGGTAAATCAATTCACCCAACGGCACATGTTTATCCAGCAAAATCTTGTTACTGAAATCAAACCGGCTCTCCCCACGCCCATATCGCATGGTCAGGTTTTGCAAGGGGCACTCACCCCCCTTGTCACAAATAGGGCAATCCAACGGGTGGCTGGTTAGCAAAAATTCGATAACCGCCTCTCGGGCATCCTTGACCGGCTGAGTGGCCGTACGCACCACCATACCATCAGAGACGACAACGGTACAGGCTGTCTGCAGGCCACGGCCGAAATTAAGCCGAACTGAACCATCTTCATTGCGCAACACTTCGCCAGTAGCACGGTCGCGCATTGGCACACCAATCTCTACCAGACACATACGACACATCCCCACAGGCTTCAGTTTGGGATGGTAGCAAAAAACGGGGATGTCGTTATCAATCATTTTGGCGGCATCCACAACCAACGTTCCCTGCGGAACGGTTACTTCAACACCATCAATCGTTACTGTTACCAGATCACTCATGCTGATCCTCTTCGCTATTTATCGTCGTATTCATTAATCTGCAGTGGCCACGGCCGTTTCCCGTGTTGCCTGCTGCTTCTGGCCTGCACCCGACACTTTAGCCTTGTACTCATCAAAGAAATGGCGAATCGTCGAAAGCACTGGATTCACCGCAAAATCACCCAACGCACACAAACAACGTCCACCTATTTGATTCGCCACACTTTCCAAAATTTGCAAATCCCGTTCTGTACCATAACCATGATAAATTCGCGAAAGCACCTTCTCCATCCAGAACGTACCTTCACGACAAGGCGTACACTTGCCACAAGACTCATGCCGGAAGAAGTGAACCATCTTCAGCGCCGCCCAGACCATATCCGTCGTCTCATCCATCACAATAACAGAAGACGAGCCCATTACTGAGCCATACGGAGTCAGGCCTTCATAAGTCATGGGCGCATCCAAAGCCTCTTCCGTAATTACCGGGCCAGAGCCGCCACTGGGGAGAAGCGCTTTAAATTTACGGCCGTTTCGCATTCCACCAGCCATCTCAATCAACTGGCGATACGTCACCCCCATTTCCACCTCATAATTACCCGGCCTTTCCACATGGCCACTCATACAAACAATCTTCACACCAGGACTCTTCTCTGTCCCCATGCTCGTGTACCACTCCGGACCATTCACCAAAATCGGTGGCACATTCGCCAACGTTTCCGTATTATTCACCACCGTCGGTTTACCATACAGGCCCTCAATGGCCGGGAAAGGCGGTTTCGACCACGGCTGCCCCAAATTCCCCATCAACGAGTTAATCAGCGCGGTCTCCTCACCACAAATATATGCTCCTGCCCCATAATGGCAATAAAAATCACAACTAAAATCAGAACCCAGAATATTCTGTCCCAACAAGCCCCGCTCATAACAGGCTTTCAACGCCTCCTCAAAGCGGTAAGCCGCATCCATATACTCACCACGGAAATAATTATAAATCGTGCGTGCCCCAATCGCATACGCCGCAATCAGCGCCCCTTCAATTACCTGGTGAGGGTTCTTCTCTACCAGCTCACGATCTTTAAATGTGCCAGTCTCCGATTCATCCGTATTAATAATGACATACTTCTCCCCCGGTCCTTTGGGAATAAACCCCCACTTAATACCAGTCGGGAAACCAGCACCACCACGACCACGCAAACCGGACTTCTTAACCACCTCAATAACCTCATCCGGCTGTATACTCAACGCCTTCTTCAGGCCTTCATATCCACCATGTGCCAGATAGACATCCAGCTCATGAATGTTCTCAATATCACGATGACGCAACAAAATATGTGCCATTGCCTAACTCCAAAAAATAGAGGGTGTGTCACGATTTGGCATACGCCATAATCTTTTCCACAACCGATGGCTCTTCCTTGCCCGACTCAGCTTCTGCCCGTAATCGGGCGATTAACTGGTCAAACTTTTCCTCATCAAGATGCTCTTCAAATTTCAAGTTGCACTGCAACATTGGAGCGCGATCGCACGCCCCCAAACACATAACCGTCTTGACTGTAAACAAACCATCGGCTGTTGTGCCATCTACTGGTACACCTAACTTATGGCAGACCATCTCCACAAACTCATCTGCACCACGCAAGGCACAAGCCAGGTCATTGCAAATCTCCAACACATACTTACCCACCGGTTCTTCGTAATACAAAGAATAAAAACCGGACAAAGCCAGTACATGCGTGGGCGAAATCTCCAAAATATCCGCCACCTCTTGCATTGCCTCACGACTCATATGGCCATATGCCTGTTGCGCCAGGTGCATCAATGGCAAAACGGCCGATTTCTTATCCGGAAACCGCTTGAGAATCCCTTCAATTTCCTCTGCGTACTTTTCTGCAATCAATGCCATCTCTCAAACAATCCTATCTAGCGATCAATTTCACCCAACACAATATCTATCGAACCAATAATCGCCACCACATCCGCAATAAACGCCCCCTTACTTAACAACGGCAACGAAGCCAAATTCACATACGAAGGCGTACGGAAATGCACTCGTGCCGGGCGTGGCGAACCATCACCCCGCAAATATACCGAAAACTCACCTCGTGGCGACTCCACACTCTGATATACAAACCCTTCCGGTGCGCTAAACCCTTCTGTCCACAACTTAAAATGATGAATCACCGCTTCCATACTATGCCCAAGCTCCGAACGCGGCGGTGGTACAATCTTCCGATCAGAAATATTCACCGGCCCCTGCGGCAACTTATCCAATGCCTGGCGAATAATACGCAAGCTTTCCCACATTTCCCGCATCCGGCAACGATAACGGGCATACACATCCCCATCCGTTTCCACCGGCACATCAAACTCATACTGCTCATAGCCAGAATACGGCATCACCTTTCGATAATCCCAATCCACACCAGAACCACGCAAACTGGGACCAGTCAACCCCCAGGCCACCGCATCCTCACCAGAAATCACACCAATACCCTTAGTGCGCTCCAGCCAAATGGGGTTATCTTTAAGCAATGCTTCATAGTCTGCAATACGGGATGGGAAAAAGTCCAAAAACTGCCGCACAGCTGGCTCAAACTCTTCCGGCACATCGCGCCACAAACCACCTGGCCGGAAATAGCTCACCATCATTCGCTGGCCAGCTACCATCTCGAAAATATCCAAAATATACTCCCGCTCCCGGAAGCAATACAAAAACACAGACATAGCCGCCAGGTCTAGCGCATGAGTAGCCAACCACACAAGATGACTGGAAATACGTGCCAGTTCACACAAAATCACACGAATCGCCTGAGCGCGTGGTGTAGCTTCTACACCTAGCAGCTTTTCCACCGCCAGAATATAGGCCAGGTTATTGGACATGGGCGAAAGATAGTCGAGCCGATCGGTCATCACCAATGCTTTAGTGTATGTCTTCGACTCCATGTTCTTTTCCACGCCCGTATGCAAAAAGCCTATATCTGGGGCGAGGTTGACGATATTTTCGCCATCCAGTTCTACCAGGAGGCGCAACACACCATGCGTACTGGGGTGCTGCGGCCCCATACTCAGCAACATATGTTCTTCCGGGTCATCAATGGGCATTCCTGTACCCACTTTCGCCCGCAACTCTTCTACTGTCAGTTCCTTAAAGGTGTCTTCACCTGCACCAATCGTCATGATTCCCTCTCACGCTGTTGCCAGATAACGTTATTAGTCTTTGGCATAAGGCTTTTTAGCGTCTATTTCTTGCCAGTTAAAGGAGAACTGTACTTCTTCATATCCCAAGGGGTAATCCTTGCGAAGTGGATGCCCTTGCCAATCCTCCGGCAGGAAGAGACGTCGCAAGCTGTTGTTGCCCTTGAAACGAATCCCCATCAAATCCCAAACTTCGATTTCCAACCAGGTAGCTATCGGCCAGAGTTCGGCCATTGTTTCCGGGCCTTTTTCCGGGTCCTCTACACGCACGCGTAGCCGTAGCCGATATTTGTTTGGCATGGAAACGAGGTGGTAATTGACGGCAAAGCGTGGTGTTTCTGGCAAGAGGTCGTCGGCGCAAATGTCGGTGAGAAAATTGAATTGGAGATCGGGATCGTCTCGCAATAACTGGCAAACGTTTTTGATGTGCGCTTGTTTGATGTAGAGTGTTCGCTCATCACGAAAATCTACAATTTCTTCCAGTGCCTCTGGATAGGCGGTTTTTATCTTTTCGACGACAAGATTATCCAGGTTCATTTTAGGACCAGTCCTTTAGTTGTTCGCCTCGGATTTTTTCATGTAATGTCATGATGCCATCAATCAAGGCTTCTGGACGGGGGGGGCAGCCAGCCACATACACGTCAACTGGTACGATTTCGTCCACGCCTTGAACGATGGCGTAGTTATTGAAGATACCGCCGCAGGAAGCACAATCTCCCATGGCAATCACCCATTTGGGGTCGGGCATTTGGTCGTAAAGGCGACGCACGACGGGGGCCATTTTGCGGGAGACGCGCCCGGCGACGATCATAAGGTCTGACTGACGAGGTGATGGCCGCATCAGTTCCATACCGAAGCGGGAGGCATCATAGTGTGAGGCCTGGGTGGACATCATTTCGATGGCACAGCAGGCCAAACCAAAGAGCATAGGCCACATGGCATTGGTGCGGCCCCAATTTACCAGGTCTTCAAGTCGGTGGGTGACAATACCCATTGTGCCGAGTTTTTGTTCTAATCCCATTCCAGCACTCCTTTTTTCCATACCCAGGCATCGCCGAGAATGAAAATAAACATGAATACGAGCATTGCCGCAAGGCCGTATAGACCGAGTCGGCGGAAGCTAACTGCCCAGGGGACAAGTAGAATGATGTCTACATCGAAGAGGATGAAGAGGACGGCGATGCGGTAGAATTTGACGGGCAAACGTCGCTGGGCTTCGCCAATAGGGGTCATGCCGGATTCGTAGGGTGAAAGTTTGCGGAATGTCGGCCGTTTTGGTCCCAGGCTTAGGGACAATACGGGCAACAATACGGCAAGAAAAAGGGCGATTCCCAGCAATACAGCTATGGGAAGGTAAGTAATTAGTAACTGATTGTCCATAGGTACTTTCTACTCTTATTTGTGGCTTTTCAGGCTAGAAATTACGTCTGTGCATTCTATCACAAGCAATATATGCAAGCAAAAATCAACAATAAGTGAAAATAAAAAACGGCCGTTTCCGGAAACGGCCGTTACCGCTCACCGGTGTAATGAAATCGCGCCTATGTCAAATAATCCCGCAAGGATTTACTGCGGCTGGGATGCCGCAACTTTCGCAACGCCTTGGCCTCGATCTGGCGGATACGTTCACGCGTCACGCCAAATGTCTTCCCAACTTCCTCCAGCGTATGGTCCTTCCCGTCATTTAGGCCAAAACGCATTTCCAATACTTCTCGTTCCCGATCACTCAGGTAATTCAGCACACTGCGAATTTGCTCCCGCAACAACTCCTTAGAAGCAGCATCAACCGGCTCAACCACACTTTCATCTTCGATAAAGTCACCCAGCTCTGTTGAATCCTCTGTATTGCCAACCGGCGTTTCCAGTGACATCGGATCCATGGAGATACGCAAGATATCTCGAATTTTGCTTACCGATTGTCGCCACTTACGGGCCAAAACCGGCTCCAGTGGCTCCCCGGTAGTCAGATGATGGCGCACAACCTCTTTCTCTTCCGCTGTCAGGTAATCCAGTTCCAGCGCCAACTCTTCTACCGATGGCTCATGACCCAGCTTTTGCACCAGGTCACGCTGAATGCGGACAATCTTGTTGATTGTTTCATACATATGTACCGGAATACGAATTGTGCGTGCTTGGTCGGCAATGGCGCGACTTACTGCCTGACGAATCCACCATGTGGCATAAGTGCTAAACTTGTACCCTTTCGTATGGTCAAATTTCTCAACGGCCCGTAATAGCCCTACATTTCCTTCCTGAATAAGGTCAAGCAATTGGATACCACGCCCCATATACCGCTTGGCAACACTCACAACCAGCCGCAAGTTGGCACGGGTAAGGCTGGACTTGGCTTCTTCGGCCAGATGGTAGATCATGAATTCGTTATATTCAAGAGCAACTGTATCTTGAGAAAGCCAGTTGTGGAAAGTATCCAGATCTGGTAAACGGCCGTATTCCTTCAAATACGCCTCCAACCGTTCGGCCATACTGGCTGGCAACAAATACAAAGCCGTAAACACTTCAAACACCTGTTCTGCCAATTCTGTCCAGGCGTCATCCTGCCCCCAATTCCCCTCATTCAAATAACCGCGCAAATAAGATCCTTCAACTTCCTGCCAATTCCCTCGAATCTTGCGGGCTTCATGCAACAACGCCAACAAATCCGGCGGTTCAACCTCTATCTTTTCAGCGGCGGCACAACTCCTGTCCCAGTATTCCAGCAAATTACGATAATTCACCAACATCTTTTGGAAATGAATACTGGTATCATCATCATAAGACTCGGAAATTTCATCCGATGCCAACTCATCCAGCACCGAAGCTGCTGCCAGTTGCGTCGAAAGCCAAATCTCCTGTTCTGCCGTCAATAATGGTACCTGCCCAATCTCTTTCAGATAGGTATGTACCGGATCATTTTCCACATCTCCAGAAACATAATCCATGTCTTCGTCGTCCTCAGCGTCTAACGGATCATCAAGCACATCTAGCAAACTGTTATCACCCAAATCTTCAATTGTTTCACCCGAATCAGAAACAATTCGAATCCCCATCTTTTGCAAACGCGAATACAAGAGTTCTGCCTGTTCTTCATCGGCAGAAGCAAGAATTGTCTGCACATCTGCCTCACTAATCTGACGTGAACGACGTGCTTTCTTGACCAGTGCCTCAATATCAATTCGTTCTTCTTCTACGTTCAATTCTTCATCCAAGTCATTATCTTCCAGTTCGGGATCGTATAGAGTATTCATAACTTCCTGAGCCAATGAGTCGCCAAAAAAGACTGCCACCAAAACACAGGACAGCCATCCCTATAACAAATTGTTTGCGGAGTCGTCAGCTTTTCTGCGGCTAACGGCTGACATTGCATCTCGGGCACGATTGATGCTGAAAACGATGAGGGGCAATCTCCGCAACTGTTCCTTGTAGGTCTCAATTGCTTCGATATCGTTCATCTCCTTTGCTTCATCAAACAATTGTTTTACTTCGTTTAGCAAGCGGCGGGTCTTTTCTAATCGCCAGTCCAGAACTGATTTGGCCAGTTCATCGGCCAGACGTTCCAATTCGGAGTCAGGTGTGGGTGGGAATGTGAGCAACGTTTGCACCCGCTCCTGAAGCACGTTATCTAAACTATCGCACAAATCCTCAATCGTGGCAAACGGAGAGGCGTGGCTGATCTGGCTTAGGTGACGGAAGAGTGCTTTATCTTCGGCTGTGGTAAAGTCGGCTTCACGCACGGGTGGTTGACTGTTTTGGGTTAATCGTTGATTAACGCTTGTAAGTAGTTGTGGATGGCGAAGGCATTGGCTGAGGTAATTGGCTTCGCGTTTGTGGGTAGCAATGATGCCACCATTGATTACGGCCGTTTCCCCATCGCCGTTTCTCCTCTTACCCACGCCCACAGCCACCGAACGGACTGGTACTTCCGAAGAAGACGGCCGTTTTCGCCCCCCATCCTCTACCCGAATCTGTCGCAAAGCCCGCTCATCCACATGCAAAGCACGCGCCAACATCTGCCAATAATGATCACGCTCCACCGGATCCAACACATCCCGAATCAGCGGAATCACTCGCCTGGCAGCAGCCGTTTTCGCCTTACCATCATTCAAATCCAGGTTACACGTCACCACATCAATTACATACGCCACCACCGGCTGCGCTTTTGCCAGCAACTTCGGCCAAGCCGTTACATCTTCCCGAATCAACTTATCCGGATCGTAGCCAACTGGCAACGTCACAACACGAATATCTGCCTGCAAACGCCCTTCCTGCCGCAACAAACCCCGGGCATCAAACCGAATATTTACCTCCCGATCCAACGACTCCCGCGCCACCTCCAAACTCCGCATTGTGGCCTTAAACCCAGCGGCATCGGCATCCAACGCCAGTACAAACTGCTTTGTGTACCGTTTCAGCAACTGTAACTGTTCATGGGTCAATGCCGTTCCCATCTGAGCCACCACATTCCGAAAACCTGCCTGCCATGCCTGAATCACATCCATATACCCTTCAACAATCACTGCCTGACGGGCTTCTCGGATATGCCGTTTGGCCATATCCAGCCCAAATAACAGATGGCTTTTGTTGAACAAGTCGGTTTGTGGTGAATTCAGGTACTTTGGCACACCGTCTTTATCCAAAGTACGTGCGCCAAACCCCACAACACGGCCGTTTACATCCCGTATTGGAATCATCAGCCGATTACGAAACCGGTCATACTTTGTTCCCCGCTCTTCATTAACCGTCAACAAACCGGCTGCCAGCAACTCATCATCATCATATCCTTGTGCATTAAAATGAGTCCGGCACGCATCCCATGAATCCAGTGCATACCCCAACCCAAAAGCCGCTATCGTTTCCTCCTGCAGACCACGCTCCAACACATATCGGCGGGCATATTCAGCCTGTGGCGCATGTAAAAACAGTTGATGAAAATAATCAGCTGCAGCAGCCAACAATCGCTCCTGTCGGGTCACTTTGGCCTGTTTTGCCTGCTCCATGGGCTTGGTTTCTTCCAATGACACACCAGCCCGCTTGGCCAAATGTTCCAATGCTTCCCGAAAGTCCCATCCTTCTTTTTTCATCAAAAAGGAGAAAACATCACCACCTTCGGCGCATGCACCAAAGCAATGCCATGTTTGTGTTTCGGGAAATACGTAAAAAGAGGGGGTACGCGTGTTTGGATGGAAGGGGCAAAAACCGGCATAGTTACGCCCAGATTTGCGTAGAGCAACATGCTCCGATACAACATCGACAATATCCAGGCGATTCTTGATTTCTTCCGTTACGCGCATTGTCCAGGTGCTTCCTGATTGATTTTTGCCACTTGCCAATTTGTTTTGCAGGAAATAGTAGCCAGAATAAGGTAATTATACCCCAGTGCGAGCAATTGTTCTAAATTTCGAATAAATTTGTAATGGACTAAACGTCTTTTGGGGGTAAAGGATGCGTAAAAAACAGATTTCAGAATAAAAGATGTCTTGTAAAAAAACGCCCCATACACAGTAACGTATGGGGCGTGGGTTTGTGTTGTTTGTTTTTGTCTAGAATCCTTCCAGGTGGGAAAGGTCGGCAATGCCTTTGGGAAGATCGGCTATGTTTTGTAACAAGGCCAGGCGATTTTGCCGAACGGCCGTATTTTCATCCATCACCAACACATTATCAAAGAAACGGGTAATCACTGGCTCCATTTGCCGCAAGCTTTCCACAAAGGTTTCAATCGAACCATTCATGGCAGCGGCAGCAGTTTGCCAGGCAGCAGCCAATGCCTTTTCCTCATCCAGGGTAAATGCTTCTGGGCGCAGCTCATACCGCTCATCCAGCCCGCGCGTAATACGAACACAGCGGGCATAAGCGTCCAACAATTGTGCCCAGTCTGGCTGTTGAGTCAGTTCATGGAGTGCGGATACAGTACGTGCCGCAGCGTACGGGTTATGCCCCTGTTCGGCCAATACTGCCTTTACAACAGAGGCCGGATATCCTTGTTCGCGCAGCATGTTTTCCAAACGGCCGTTTATAAACGCCATCACCTCCGCCAGCACCGTTTGATCACCCACAATGGGCAACAGACGGCCAGCTTCTGTCAAGCCTGCTCGCAAATCAAATTCCGTCTTATTCGCAATCAGATTTTCAATTAGTTGCAGAGCGGCTCGCCGCAGCGCAAACGGATCATTAGAGCCTTTGGGCGCAAGCCCCACAGTGAACAATCCCATCAGACTATCCAGCCGGTCAGCAATTGCGAGGACCAGACCGGGCCGTGTATGGCTGACACTTTCGTATTGTTCAGCAATGGCTTGGGCAACTGTTTCTGGCTCACCACTAATCCGCGCATAATGGCCACCCATAATGCCTTGCAAAGAGGTCATTTCTATAACCATTTGCGTAGCCAGGTCGGCTTTGGCCAGGGAAGCAGCACGGCTGGCAACGGCCGTTTCTGTCTCATCCAGCCCCAACATTTTCGCAATAACCGGTGTCAGCCGTTCCAAACGATGCGTTTTATCCAGCATTGAACCCAAATCAGACTGGAAGGTAAGGGTAGCCAGCTTGGGTACAAACTCTTCCAGCTTGTGCTTGCGATCGTTGTTGTAGAAGAATTCAGCATCAGCAAAACGAGCCCGAATCACATGCTCGTTGCCATCCACCACCACGTCCAGATGCCGTTCATCTCCATTCCGTACAGAGATAAAGTAGGGCAGCAAACGGCCGTTTCCATCATACACCGGAAAATAGCGCTGATGTTTTCGCATCACAGCCACCAACACCTCTGCCGGCAAAGCCAAAAACCGCTCTTCAAACTGCCCCCGCAAAGGAGTCGGCCGTTCCACCAAATTTGCCACTTCATTCAACAAATCCGGATCGGCCGGAATCTTTCCTCCCTTTTCTGCAGCCAATTTCTCCGACACCGTCGTAATCAACTCCTTGCGCCGCTCCACATCAATCACAATACCATTACGACGCATGATCACTTCATAATTTACGGCATCATCAATTGGCAATTCCGGCGAACCAAACGGCCGTAATCCCCGGCTCTTGCGGCCACTCACCACGCCAGCATAACTAAACGGAACCACATCTGGCCCATACATCGCCACAATCCAGCGAATAGGACGACTAAACGCCACATTCGTATGATTCCATCGCATACTCTTTTGGAACTTCAAGGCAGCAATCAACTTCGGCAACTCTTCAGCCAGCACGGCAGCTGTTGGCCGACCTGCCTCATGCACCACTGCCGCCACATACCGTTTACTTCCTTCGTCAACCACCTTCAAATCGGCCACATCCACCCCTTTGCTACGGGCAAACCCAATGGCCGCCTTCGTAGGATTTCCATCCGCATCAAAGGCACGATCAGCAGGTGGTCCCTTCACTTCCGTTTCCAGATCAGCCTGGCGTCCGGCCAGGTTACGCACCATCACAGCCAAACGGCGTGGCGTTCCTTGTACCAGCAAACTGCTATAACTCAACCGCAACCGTGCCAACATTTCCGGCACAAGCTGCCGCAACTGCTCTAAAGCCGACTCCAAATCAGCTACCGGCAACTCTTCCGTGCCAATTTCTAACAAAAACGCTTGTGGCTGCTCAATCTGGGCAAATTGCACCCGGGGCAACGAAAATGTCTGGCGGGATTGTGACCACATATCCATCAATGGATATTCCAGCTGTTGCCGCTGCTCCAAATACAACTCAGAAATACGCCGGGCTACGTTTCGCATCCGCCGAAAATAATTGGCACGCTCCGTTACACCAATCGCCCCGCGCGTATCCATAATATTAAACAAATGGGAGCATTTCAGATTGTAGTCATGTGCGGGTACAACCAGCCCAGCCTCAAGACACCGAATGGCTTCCCTTTCGTAGGTATCGTACACTTGCCGCAGCGCATCTACATCAGCCAGTTCAAAATAGTATTTGCAGTGTTCAATTTCGGCCTGAAGCAAAATATCCTGGTAAAGGATGCCCGCGCCATAATCCATTTGCCATACACTGTCTTTTCCTTGTAATGCCAGGGCAATACGGTCGAGGCCATAGGTGATCTCTACTGAAACGGGGTCAAGTTCCTGGCCTCCTGCCTGTTGAAAATAGGTAAACTGGGTGATTTCCTGACCGTCTAGCCAGACTTCCCAGCCCAATCCCCAGGCACCAAGTGCTGGGCTTTCCCAGTTGTCTTCGACAAAGCGAATGTCGTGTTGCCGGGGATCGATACCAATGGCTTCCAGGCTTTTCAAGTAGAGTTCTTGTGGATTGCCCGGATCGGGCTTGAGGATGACTTGGAGCTGGTGGTGCATTTGCATTCGGTTGGGATTGTCGCCGAAACGGCCGTCATCCGGACGGATGCTTGGCTCAACATATACTACATTCCATGGTTCGGGTCCCAACACACGTAATGCTGTTGCCGGATTCATTGTACCGGCACCCACCTGCACATTGTAGGGCTGTTGCACCAGGCAACCACGATCTTTCCAGTATTCCAATAAACGTAAAATAATGTCTTGAAAGCTGAGTTGGCTTGTCATTTATTTTCCTGAAGTTTCAGTTAATTTTGTTTTTGTAATTTTTCGTTGTTCTTGCTGGTTTTGGTATAACCGGATTGTACCATGCACAGGGTTGATGTCAGTTACCAATGCGTTAATTTACAAGGGGAAATTATAACATGCCCCCTTAAATAGGGCATCAGGATTCATCTTTGGGGGCAAAAAGTGCGGCTTCGCGGCGCAGACGGTGCAGAAAATCTACAGATTTGAGGTTGCGCTCCAGGATGTGGGTAAGGTAATGGTGCATGAGTGTTTCAAGTTCATGGTGTAACGGCCGTTTCAGTCGCAGAACGGCCACTGTTTCCCACGGACGTGTTTGCAAATACCGCAACACTTTCACCGCCACGGCCGAAATTGGCTTTGCGCTTCTATCCTTGTCCTGGCATTTAGGACACAATATTCCACCTAATTCTGTTGAGAAAAACTGGTCCTGTTCCTGAATAGCCTCATCACATCCTATACAACGGAACAACTGGGGTTGAAAACCGGCCAATGCCAGCAAATGAAGCTCATAATATCGCGCAGCCAGCAACAAATCATCGGCCGTTTCCAGCCAGCCAAGCCCCTCTGCCAGTAATTTGTACATACCACCATGCGGATCTTCTTCCACAGTAAAGCGATCTAGCAATTCGACTGCATAAGATGCATACGTTGCTCGCACCAGATCCTCACGCAAGGCAGGATATGCCTGTATCATTTCAGCCTGCGTAATAATGTCCATATCCCGGCCTTGTGCCAACAAAAACCTGGATCGCATAAACAATTCCACGTGGCCTGTCTTTCGGCTTTGTGGCTTGCGTGCACCTTTGGCAATAGCCCGAATTTTGCCATATTCCCGGCTGAACAGTGTCAGCAGCCGGTCTGCCTCACCAAAATCAGTTCGGCGCAAAACAATGGCTTCGGTACGAAACGTTCTTTCTCTGGGCATAATCGTCTTTTATTGGCCGGGTAAATGTTCCGGGCCAAAATGGTCAGGCAACAAGGTATGGAGTGATGTCTGACGCACATTTCCGGCACTGTCGCATAAAAATATGGGAATATCGCCGGCAAATTCAACAAGGACCTGACGGCAAGCACCACATGGGGAGCCCCCGTTGTCGGTGCAAATGGCCACAGCGAGGATTTGTTGTTGCCCTTCGGAGACCATTTTGAAAACGGCCGTTCTTTCCGCGCACATCGTTAAACCATACGAGGCATTTTCTACATTCACACCAGTAAAAATACGGCCGTCTGCTGCCAGCAACGCCGCCCCCACTGCATATTGGGAATACGGAGCATATGCCTGTGCCCGAGCCGCACAAGCTGCTGCTACCAATGCTTCCTGTTCTGCTTTCGTTACCACACCCATATCCGTCTAATCCTCTCCACGAACAACCGTAAACGGCATCACCTGTGTCCCTGACGCCAATTCCACCTTTTCGACAACAGCCTGAGTTACAATACACCCATCCCCCAACCGGGCATCTCGTACAATCGCATTTGGGCCAATCACACAATCCTCACCAATCACCGTTTGTCCCTGCACATAACTATTCGGCCAAATAATAGTATCCTGCCCAATTTGCGCTGTATCGTCAATATAAACCGTCGCTGGATCGATCAAAGTCACTCCTTGCTCCAGCCAATACCGATTGACACGCCGCCGAAATGCTTGCTCCACCACGGCCAATTCTGCCCGCGTTCCCGCACCCAAACACTCATCCGGGTCTTCCGCCACCAATGCTTCTACACCCCGTCCCTGTCCAACAGCCATTTCAATCAGGTCAGTCAAATAATATTCCGGGCCAGAACGTGCCTGATGCAAGGGTAATTGGTCCAAATTATTCCAAAGCCATTCTGCATCAAAACAGTAAATACCGGCATTTTGTTCCCGAATAGCCAGTAATTCGGTGGCATTGGGGCGCCGACGCGCATCAGTCACTTCAACAATCTCAACAACACGGCCGTTTCCATCCCGCACCACACGCCCAAAAGAGCTTTTCGGATCCCCAATCACAGACAACATGACAACAGCCACACCCGTCTCTGCCTGCACCGTTGCCAATTTCTGCATCGTACCGGCCCGCAAGAGCGGCATATCCGCATAAGTCACCAACACCTGCTGGGTGCGCCCCCGCAATACAGAACGTGCCATTTTGGTTGCATGGCCAGTACCAAGCTGCTCTGGCTGTTCTACATAAAGCGCCTGCTCACCCAAAAGAGCCCTTACTGCCTCGCCGCCTGATGGCCCAATAACCAACACCGGAGGAACGTGGGAAACGGCCGTAGCCGCTGCAAACACATGCGCCACCATCGGCCTCCCCCCCACCTCATGCAAAATCTTCTGCCGTTTCGACCGCATACGCGTTCCCTGCCCGGCAGCCAAAATCACAACACCCAACTCACTCATACCACCAACCACACTCGCCAAACATAATGACAAATAAAAACAGGACTGAGGCTTTACATCTCAGTCCTGTTGTCTGCTGGGGTGGTAGGATTCGAACCTACGAATGGCGGATTCAAAGTCCGCTGCCTTAGCCACTTGGCGACACCCCATCATGACAAGCAAATGTTAGCACAATGCCCCACTTTTAACAAGCCCTGAAAGCAAAAATTTTGTCTCCCACTAGCAACAAGCAACTTGCTCTCTGGCACGTCAGATTACCTTGAAGTTTGACTATGCCATCTTGCCAAAAGCCAACTACTCCTTAAACTCCTGCCGACCTTCCAACGCACGCCCCAATGTAATCTCATCTGTATATTCCAGGTCTCCCCCTACCGGCAAGCCCCGTGCCAACCGCGTCAGACGAATATTCAAACCAGCCAACCGCCGCTGCAAATACAAAGCCGTTGACTCCCCTTCCAGAGTTGGATTCGTCGCCAGAATAATCTCTTTGAAATTCCCTTTTTGCACTCGTTCGACCAATTCAGCAATACGCAAATCTTCTGGACCAACCCCTTCAACTGGAGAAATTGCCCCGTGCAAAACATGATAGAGGCCATGATAGGCCCGTGACCGTTCGATCGCCACCACATCTAATGGCTCTTCTACGACACACAAAAGCGTTCGGTCACGCCCTAAATCTTCACAAACGAGGCAAGGATCCTCTTCTGTAATATTAAAGCAAACCGAACAAAAGCGGGTGCGTTCCTTCAGTTCCCGCAAAGCATCCGAGAGGTCAAAGGCCTGATCATCAGCGGCACGCAACAGGTAAAATGTGAGCCGCGCCGCTGATTTGGGGCCAATGCCAGGCAATCGGGCAAATTCGTCAATCAACCGCTGTACTGGGCGAGGCAGGACGTTTGTGGCCACTGTTACAAACCACCCAAACCACCAAGCAGATCGGTCAGACCACCACCCAGGCCACCGGTGATGCTCTCCATCCGCTCGGCGGCCATTGTCTGTGATTGTTCAATAGCCGCATTGACAGCAGCTACCAGCATATCTTGTAACATTTCCACGTCATCACCGTCTAATAGTTCAGGGTCAATCTCAATAGCCTGAACACGCTGATGCCCGGTAATGGTAATGCTAATGGCCCCCCCCCCAGCCGTGACGGTAACGGTTTCGTGGGCCAGGGCTTCTTGGGCTTCGGCCATTTGTTGTTGCATTTGCTGGAATTGTGCCAGCATGTTTCGCGGATTTGCTTTTGGCTTTTTGGCTTTGCCACTACGATATGGTCTTTTGCTCATTATAAACTCC
>RFGV01000238.1 GCA_003696605.1 Chloroflexota bacterium
TAATATCAAGATACCGGACGGTCACGCCTGCCAGTTGGTAGGGTGACCGTTTTTTTGTGGCTGTTCAGCCAGGGTGGGGCGCGTTAGCGCCCTGCCCGCATTTTGGTGCTATTTTGTGATTTGAAGTGTGGAAGGACTTCCTACAATGATATAACAACAATAAATGCTTTTTCATCAGACCATTGTAAGGGGGAAAAAATGAAAGGTATTAACAGCTATCACCGGTCATTGTTGGAAGCCTTTTACGAAGAAGGCTATACCCGGGTAAAGCTAACCCGAGACTGGTATACATGGCGAATAAGACCTTTTTTGTCTTTTCTGGAGGCTGAGGGGATCGCTCTTGCTGATACCGGTCCGTCGGAAATTAAGCGTCACTTTGCCCGGTTGGTAGATGAAGGATATTCATGGAGTACAAGAAATGGCTCGTACACCGCGTTATCGGTATTTTTTAGATGGTTGGTGGCACGAGGATTGGTTGAGCGTAGCCCGTTTGATGTCGAAGAAATCAAACGGCCGCGAAAAACTGCCCGGGTACAATACCTGGTCGAAATAGAGGAATTGCAAAAATTATTTGATACAATCCGGGCCGAGGACTCGGTCCTGGCACGGCGCGACTACGCTTTAATTTTGCTGATGTTTGATACCGGTTTACGACGTGCTGAGGCGGCATCACTGAAAATAAGCGATATCAGAATGAAACAGAACCTGATTGTAATTCGTGTAGCCAAAAACAATAATCAGCGCATCGTACCTTGCCAGACAATCACTATTGATGCGGTAGAACGGTGGTTGGAGGTTCATCCCACTAAAGATGAGGGGCATCTTTTTGTGGCGTTAAGGGGAAAATCGTACGGCAAACCGCTGAGCGGACGTCGCATCCATGGCATCTTGGCATCCTGGCTGGAGAAGGCAGGAATAGAAGACTCCTGTCGAATAACACCACATAGTTTGAGGCGGGCTTTTGCTACATACTTTTCTGATGCGGGGGGGGACATGTTCGTACTGCGAGATATACTGGGGCATAAAGGGATTGAAACCACCAGGTTGTATGTAATCAACACTCAAAAACGTATCCAGTTACAGCATACCAAACATTCTCCCGTAAACTTGCTTGACCTCAGATAAGTTGGGCAGGAAGTAGTTCAATCTAAACTTGTAACAAGAATAGAAGTTCGACTAATCCGGCAAAAAATCGGATTGATTTGGCCCGGTTTGCAATCATTTGAGCCTTATCATCCAAGGATGGCAGGATGTCGAACTTCTAACTTTACCAGCGACGTGAATTGATTATCTTGGCTTAGGATCATGTGCCGCAAGGCGTGCGGGTTCGAGTCCCGCCTTCCCCACCATTCGCAGGGCGCACCAGGGTGCGCCTTTTTTGTTGGCTTCCCTGATTGACTGGCAAATCTTGGAAGGAGAGGGAAGATGATGAAAAGGTCAGGCCGACCCTGACCTTTCCATCATCCCGGATATCCTGCCGCATCTCGACTTCTGGTACTGACCAGGCCGATGGGCCGGGCAGTCGGCCGGAGGCGTCATTGTGATTGATAGGAAACAGGTCAGGCTAGTCAACAAAATCCGAACTACTGCCCGGCTCCTGAGGTGTTTTGTACACGCCGTCGGTGACCACGGCCGGATGCAGAAAATATTGACGCAGGTGTGGAATGTGCTCCAAAAATATCACTTCGTGACCCAGGGCGATGTGGTTGAACAGCACCATATGCTGGTGAATCTGGCCCATGTCGCCTACATGCGGTACAACCGGCACCCCAAATTTTTTGGCCAGCATACTCACAGTAATGAACTCACTGATGCCGCCTACGCGGGTTACATCTACCTGTACAAAACTGGTAGCCTGAGCCTGCAGAAAATTCTTGAACATTACCCGGTTTGATACGTGTTCACCCAGCGCGACTTTCAGTGGAGCTATAGCCCGGGCCAGAGTTTGATGAGCAATCACGTCATCGGGGTGGGTGGGTTCCTCAATCCAGAAGGGGGACATCCCGGCCAACTGCAAACAAGCCCAGATGGCTTTAGGGAGCGACCAGCTCTGGTTGGCATCCAGCATCACGGTTGCGCTGTCGCCAGCGGCTTCACGCACCAGATAAGCCCGGCGAATATCGCGCTCAATATCCGGCGAACCGACCTTAAGCTTCATTGCCGTAAAGCCGTTATCTACGGCTTTTTTTACATTATTTTTGACTTCCTCATCGGAATAATTAAACCAGCCAATGGAGGTATCGTAGCCGGGATAACCTGTTTGCAAAATAGATTCGCGCCGACTGCGCTCCGGCAGATTTTTGGCCAGCATTGCCAGCGCCTCTTCCCGCGACAGCACGTCTTCCAGGTAGCTCAAATCCAGGGTGCTGACCACTTGTTCCGGGGACAGGTCGAGCAGAAGCCGCCACAGCGGAACCTGACGGGCTTTGGCCCATAAGTCAAAACATGCATTGGTGATAGAGGCCAGTGCCAGATGCACCATGCCCTTATGCGGCCCCAGCCACCGAAAGCGGGGATGGTCGGCAATGGTTTTGAACGTTTGTCCAAAATTAGCCATCACCTCTTCGATTTCACGGTTAAGCAGAGGTTCGGCCATTGCCTGGATGAGCTGACAAATCTCCTGGTTGCCTTCGCCGATGGTAAAGACAATTCCGGTTCCGGTGATATTCGAGTCGGTGTGCAGGTAGGTCACCGCATAGGAATAAACCGGTTTTGTGTGGATGGAGTCGGTGCCTTCACCCGGTTTCAAGGGAAAACGTTTCTCAACAGCACTGATTTTGGTAATTGTAGGATTCATTTATGTCTCTCGTTATGATGAAATTTTATTGGTTTGGTGAGCAGACAATGCTCCCCGATAAATGATGAGCTTGCTCAACTGCCGGCGTCCCAAAGATTAGCGGTGCGGCAATTCGAACTTAATAAGCTGTTTGGGCGCGGACATACCCAACTATGCACGCTTCTAGCCGGTTTATATCTGCCGGTTAAGAAGCGCAGGTTGCAAATTTGAACAACGTTATATACCATTCGCCAATGTCATTGTGAACCGTCGCGGGCGGTGAAGCAATCTCCGGGATGGGGTTCGGAGGTTGCTCCGGATACTTCGTGCTCGCAATGACATTGGCGACATTGTTGAAGTAGTATCAGACTTATACGCAGCATCGGTAAATGTGTTGCCGCGGGGAATGGCGCAGAATCATATTACCGGGTCCCGGTCAATCCCGGCATATGATGTTGGTGCACGTCTCCAGCGGTGTGGAATCAGCAGTATACCTGGTGAGTCATTAGACAAGCGCGCTGTTCACATACTCGATTTTGACCTCTTCTGGTGACCAACCAGTGCCCCCCTTTTACTATTAAACCATTCTTGTTCAAATCCCGAAAATCGGTATGCCGCACAATTGCTTTTCGCCAGATTCAAAGGTTGATTGCCGGCTAGGCGACGCCTACCAGCGATTTGGCAATCCGGGCGGCACTGCCGGCATCGGGTGCAAAGGCGTCTGCGCCAACGGTATCGGCAAATTCCTGCGTCACAGGAGCGCCGCCAATGAGTATTTTGACCTGCTCGCGCAGTCCGGCCTCTTTCAGAGTCTGGATAGTGGTGCGAATAGCCGGCATTGTGGTGGTTAACAGGGCCGACATGCCGACAATATCGGGCTGATTTTGGCGGACGGCATCGACAAATTTGGCGGGGTCTACATTCGCCCCCAGGTCAATAATTTTGAAGCCGGCCCCTTCCAGCATCATTCCGACCAGGTTTTTGCCGATGTCGTGCAGGTCTCCGGCCACTGTACCTATCACTACGGTGCCGATAATGTTGACATCACCATCAACCAGGTGCGGCTTCAAGATTTCTACAACCGCGTTCATAGCCCTGGAGGCAATCAGCATTTCGGCTACAAACTTTTCGCCGCGTTCAAAAAGAGAACCTACCTCTTCCATTGCCGGCACACAGGCGTTATACAAAATCTCCGAGGCCGGGATACCTTCTTTTAGCGCGGCTTGTGCTTCGACCGTGGCCGTATCGGCATCACCATCGATAATGGCGTTGTAAATCGTATCGAGTCTGTCAGATGGCATTGTGATGCTCCTTCTTGAGTGCAGAGTTTGGCGTTGAAGGTGCTTCTGAACTATGCCCCTGCCCGGTTGAATTCGTCAACAGCTTCGAACATAGCCAGGATATTTTCGGGGGGCACGTCGGGCATAATGTTGTGCACAGTGTTAAATACAAAGCCTCCCCCCGGAGAGAAGATTTCCAGGAGTTCGGTTACGTGTTTTTTCACTTCGGCTGGTGTACCGCTGTTTAACTTATGCCGGGTATCGGCCCCTCCTCCCCAAAACGTGATATCTTGACCGAATTCTTTTTTCAACCGTTCGGGCTCCATATCACGGCTGTTAATCTGGACCGGATTGATAATTTCGAAACCAGCCTCAATTAAATCAGGCAGTAATTTGTAAATTGACCCGCAAGAATGCAAAAAGGTGTGCATCTGGCTGTGTTCTTTTACATAATTGCATAAAATGGTGTGTCGAGGTTTGAAAAGTTGGCGGTAGGTAGCTACGGGGAAAAACGGTCCCTGGTTTGTCCCCAGGTCGTCGCCGAAGCGGATGATGTCAACAACATCTCCGACCGTGTGGCAAATCTTCTCCAGCGTTTGCAGGTGAATTTCCATCAGCGCATCCAGCAGACGTTCTACTTCCGCCGGCTGGAGCATAATGTCCATCAGGAAATTATCCAGGCGGCGCAAGAAGGTCCCCCATTCGAACAGGTTGCATCCGGCGACAATCATCAAAGCCTTGTCGGTATTTTCGCGTAGATAGATGGCCTTTTCGCGCAGTTTCTGCCAGAAATCCGGCTCACCGGCGTGGTCCCACGGACTGTGGGCCAGCCCGGCCCAGTGAACTTTGGGCATTAATTTGGGCAGGTCATCGTAGCTGTCTGGATAGCCATCCAGATAGGGGAAATAAGTCTGGTCAAAAAATGTTGCGCCCCGCGGCATTGTGGCAATACGGTCGCCGTCGGCATCAAAAACATCCCACGAACCGTCAGCCTGCTGAACCGGTTTAAACCAGGCCGGAAACTGCACCTCCTGGCCGGTGGGGAGGGTCACATCGTACCAGTCAGAGTCTTGGGTATTAAAAGCCCGGCCAACGTCAATGACATCCACACCAAAACGGGCCAGAATATCATCCTCTGGCTGGGCCAACTGCTGTACTACATCGTAAACACGGGTATGCCCTGTATTGATGCCCAGATACTTTTTGAGGTTATAGTAGGCAATGGCTGAAATGCCGGAGCTTGGCGTTGCCCCTAAGTCTACGGGAACCTGGTCGGGTTGTTGGTGGGCGATGCTGGCCAGCACCCGTTCACGGGAGGTCATAGGTTTACTGGTTAACATTTAATCTCTCCTTGTTCCATCTGGGGCTGGAGATGGGAGTACAAACACAGGTCTGCAGATTGTTATGCTAGACTCTGCATCTTCAATCGTGGTGAAAAATTTCTTTCAGGGTCATCCACCATTCGCCTTTTTTGCGGTTAGGCAATGGTTCCTGCATTGGCCCGCAGATAGACCACCATTCCTGTGTTTTGGGGTCGGCGGCCATTTTAGCCATATCGGCTTCAAAGTCGTCGCCCACGTATTCAAAGTAGGCAAAAAGAAGGTTGTCATTCAGCACAAAAATGCTGTAGTTTTTGATGTTACATTCCTCAATTGTTTTTAGAACTTCCGGCCACACATTAGCGTGCAGGCGGGTATATTCTTCAAGGTATTCCGGCTTAATTCCGATAGCCTGTCCAAAGCGTCTCATGGTCTCCTCCTGTCAGGCAAGGTATTGGCCAATGGTCTGACTGACTTCTTCATAGGTGAATTGCCTGGTGTTCAGGTTGTCGATTTCGCCGACAATCTCAAATTCTTTGAAAATCAGGATCCGGCGAGCCAGATTGACTATTTCCGGCATGTCGGACGAAATAAGGATGATAGACTTGCCTTCAACTTTAGCCAGGTCCCAGATAAGTTTATGGATGTACTCTTTAGCCCCTACGTCAACGCCGATAGTTGGTTCGTCAATAATCAGGATATCGCAATCGGCGGCCAGCCATTTGGAGATGCTGACTTTTTGCTGATTGCCGCCGCTTAAGTCGTTGACAATCTGGTCAGGGCCGGTAGCTTTGATGTCAAGGGCCTCAATATACCTTTCGGTTACAGCTCGTTCCTGTTTGAGAGAAATAGCCCCAAGCCTGTTCAACAGCCGGTTCCAGACAGTAATTGTGACGTTGGTTTGAATGGTAGAATTGAGAAGTAAGCCCAATTCTTTACGGTTTTCCGATACGTAGCCCATCCGATATTTATACAGGCTGTCGGCCATTGAGCTGATGTGGGCGACCTGGCCGTTGATGATAATTTCGCCGCTATCCTTACGGTCCTCGCCAATAAGGATACGGGCCAATTCCGTCCTGCCGGAGCCAACCAGCCCATAAAAGCCCAGAATTTCGCCCTTGTGCAGTGAAAAGCTGACATTCTTAAACGTACCGGCCCGGCTAATGCCGCGTGCCTCCAACACAGTGGTATTCCAATCAATATCCAGCTGGCCCAGGTACATTGTTCTGGCATCACGGCCAATCATCATTTTGACGATGTCTTCTTTTTTCAGACCTTCGATATCCCTGGTTCCCACATGCTGACCGTCGCGCAGTACAGACACCCTGTCTGAGACGGACAGTACCTCTTCCAGCTTGTGGTTAACAAAGATGATGGTTACCCCGTCGTCGGCCAGTTTACGCATCAGTTTCAGCAGGTTATCGGTTTCGTGGCGGGTTAAGGCCGAAGTTGGTTCGTCTAGAATGAGAATTTGAGCGTCGGCGGAGAGTGATTTGGCAATCATAATCAACTGCTTTTGGGCCGCGCTCAGACCGCCTACTTCGGTATCGGGCGGCAGATTCAGGCCGACCATCTGAATGAATTTTTCGGCTTCACGATTAAGCTGTTTCCAGTTGATGGCACCTCGCCGGGTAAACCGCTCCAGCTTGTCGAGCATAATATTTTCGGCGATGGTGCTCTTGGGAATCACCTGAATTTCCTGACTGACCAGGCTGATTTTCTTTTCCAGCGCGTCGCTGTATGACTTCAGGGCCAGCTTTTCGCCGTTGAGGACGACTTCACCCTCATCCGGCGCGTAGATACCGCAGATGATTTTGATGAGGGTGCTTTTGCCGGCCCCATTTTCGCCCACAATGGCGTGGACATGGCCAGGATGAAATGTTAGCGATACCCGGTCTAGCGCCTTTACCCCCGGAAAGAATTTGCTTACTTGTTTGATGTCCAGCATTGTTACCCGTCCTGTAGTTGGCCGGTTGGCCGCCGGTTGGGGATTAGAGGCCGGATAATGTCCAACCTCTAATCCCCCCGGAACCAGCTTTGTGATTGAGGTTTACTTTTTCAGGTACTTGGTTGTCAGTTCGGATTTAATTTGTTCGGTAACGGCCATAATATCGTTGGCGTAGGAGTCGAGGTTGTCTTTGGTTACGAAGGCAGTGCCGGAGTCGATGTGGTAGACGCCTTCAACCGGTTCGTAGCCTTCGGCGAGGTATTTGAGGACGAGGAGGGAGAGGTAGCCGTGGCCGAAGGGGTTTTGGGCGATGGTACCGTCCATCACACCGTCTTCGATGGCTTTCATGACGGTGGGGTCGGTGTCGATACCGACGGCGTGGATTTCGCGGTTGCCGCCGGTGTCGTAGTATTCGCTCAAGACCTGGGCGATGCCCACGCTGGTGGTGAAGCCGGTTGCGATGATACCGTCAACCTGATTGATGTTGGCGGAGAGGGCGTTGCCGATTTTTTCAACGGCTTCTTCGACGCTGGTCATTCCGGAGATTTCCTGGATAATTTCGACATCGGGGTATTTGGCGACGACTTCTTCCACGCCCTCTTTTCGGAGTACGGTGTTGGAGTCTTCCAGGACTTCCAGTACGTTGATGATTTTGCCTTTGCCGCCCATAGATTGGATAAGGGCCTCGGTAGCCTGCATGGCGGCGGCTTTGACATCGGTAGCTACGACAAAGGAGGCGGTGGTGGGCTGGAGGGTAGAGGCGCCGAAGTTAACGACGGTCAGGCCGTTTTGGGTAAGTTCTTCGTACAGGCCGTTGGCTCCGCTGGCGTCGGCGGGGTAGATAGAGAAGTGGGTAAAGCCTTGGGCGGCCAGGGCTTCTACCCGTTCATTTTGACTGCTTTGTTCCCAATCGGGGCCAATCTGTTTTTCAACGGGGATACCGAACTCCTGTTCAAAGGCTTCCACTCCTTGCAGTACTTCCTCAAAATAAGGATGCGGCGCAGGAGCATACCAGGCCAGCTTGTATTCGCCTTGTGCGGGCGCGGCTTCGGCTGGCGCTTCTCCAGCCGCGGCTTCTTCTCCGGGTTGCTGTTCTTCAGCGGGCGCGGCGGCTTCTTCGCTTTCTGCCGGGGCTTCACTCTGGGCGGGCTGGACGGCCTCTTCGCTTTCTGCAGGCTTGCTTTCTGACGGAGCAGGTCCCTCGGTGGAGCAGGCACTCAAGACGGTAGCCAGCACCATCAATAAAATCACTATCAATAAAAAGGGTTTGGACAATTTTCTTCTCATTTTTGTGTTCTCCTCATTGATACTAAATTTTCTCCTCATTGATTTTGGGCAACAACAGTGTTTACTCGGCTAAAGGTTTTGCTTCGGTGACATCCCTCCTTCCAAATTTTCGTGCAGATGAATGAATCATGGCTCTTATTCTATCTATAGATACAGCCAGAAGAATGATTAGCCCCAAAAAAGTCTGCTCAAAATAAACGTTAACATTGAGCATAATCAGGCCGTTTTTAATCAGTGTCAGCAGAATCGCGCTGGCCAGGAGCGCCAGCATCGAGGCTTCACCTCCGGTCAGAGCTGTACCACCGATAATGGCGACGGCAAAAGAGATTATCAGCCAGTCGCTACCGGTAGCCGGCTGGGCCGACCCCATTCGCGAGACCCACAACAAGCCAGCTATAGCCGCAAAGAGACCGGAGAGGACGTGGCACAGGAAAACGATTCTGTCAGTTCGGATACCGGACAGTTGGGCGGCTTCAAGATTACCGCCGGTAGCCAAAATTCTTCTGCCAACTACGGTAAATTTAAACACGTAAGCCATAATCAGCAGGGTGGCAATGGCCAGAACAAAGGTGTACGGTACGCCAAATAGTGAGCCGCGTCCCATCAGCGTGAATGATTTTGGAATATTGGTGTAGGGGAATCCCTGGGAAATGCCGGTCACCAAACCGGTAAAGATGAACAAACTGGCCAGTGTAATAATAAAAGAATTGATTTTGGATTTAACGATGATAATGCCGTTGAACGCGCCGGCCAGCAACCCTACAGACAGAGCAATTGGCACCGATATCCACGGCGACCAGCCCAGCGAGTCCATAGTATAACCAGCGGCAACAACGACCAGCCCGCCAATTCCCCCCAACGATAGATTCATTCCCCCAATAACCAGCACAATCATTTGTCCCATTGCGATAAAGACATACAATCCTGCTGTTCTGGAGATGTTGAACAGGTTGTAGCGGGTGAAGAAGCTTTCGGTTACCAGGGCAAAGATTAAGAACAGCAATGCGGTGGCAATCACCACCCCCATATCATTGCGTTTAAATAGCTTCATCAGGCTGTTTGAGCCGTTTCTTGATTTTGTCTTGGGGGAGACAGCAGTTTTGTTCAGGTTTACTTCGGCCATGAAACCTCCTCCATTGGGTAGATGAACTAAATTTGGTAAGGTGGTAAGACCAAATCAACTAAACTCCGTTGTTTTTTTATTCAATACTTTGCTGTTCGACGGGCAAAACGGAATTAGTTGGTGTTGGTTGCGGGAGTTTGGGTATCTATGAGCTGGCGCAGGTGCAGTTCGGCCTGGTCAAGATGGTAACGCATTGCCTCTTGTGCACGTTCTGGCGCATGGGCTTTCAGGGCGTCAACAATAGCTCGGTGTTCATCAAGTGTTGGTGGCAGTACACCCGGTAAGCCGTAAGATTTTTGGCGACTTTTTGAACCTAACTGATTAACAACGCTGACAAATTGATACAAAATGGGGTTTCTGGCGGCAGAGGCGATGGTTTTATGAAACTCCCGGTCCAATTCATCACACTTTTCCGGGTTGTCAATATTGTCGGCCATCTGGACCAGCAGTGATTCCAGCTTTGTAATTTCTTCCGGGGTAATTTGTTTGGCGGCTTCGACAACGGTGTTGAGTTCTAAAATTCTGCGGGCATTAACAAGGTGGATAATCGAGGAATTGTCGAGGGAGAAAACGAACTCAAGCGGTTGAACCAGTTGCTCAGGCTCAAGGGCAGAAACATAAGCGCCGGAACCGGGCCGGATTTCTATCACTTTCATCACCGACAGCGCTCGCAGGGCCTCTCTCAGGGCAGGCCGGCCAACATTCATCATCCGGGCCAACTCACGTTCTGGCGGAAGCTTGTCACCGGGCAACAACTGCTTTTCCGAAATCAGGTTTAGCAGGCTGTCAACAATTTTGTTGGCCAGAATGTCTTTTTCCAGGGTTTGGAACGTAACGTGGTGAGTGTGGTCTGCCATCCCACATCCCTTTTGGTAGTGTGGTCTTACCAAAATACAATTGGATAATACCATACTTCAGGTTGCTTGTCAAGATGATTTTTAGGAAGTCGACCTGTTGATATTGAAACATAGATTTGATACAATGGAAGTGTGATTTTTCGTGAATTCTTGGGCAGAAAATTCTGTCCTGTTTTTGGCAGGTTTCTATCATTATTGCCGGATTATGTTGATAATTAAGGAGTGGGCCGATGTGGCGAAGAAAATCCAGATACTGGAAAATTGGTATAGTTGGTATATTTATCCTGTTCATCCTGCCAAGAGCCTATGCTTTTTGGCGACAGTGGACA
>RFGV01000239.1 GCA_003696605.1 Chloroflexota bacterium
GGCGGTGAAGTTCCACTTCCGGATCGATATCGCGGCTAAGGATGACACAACATTCACCACGCCGCTCTACACATATATGAGCGAAACGGATCAGACGTACTGGAGCCTGGACGGGGGCGCGTTCCCTTCCACCGGAGCGGACAGCGCCACCACCTATGCCGCGCGGCAAACGATAGAATATAACAATCCCGCGCTGGCTGGTATCAGCCTGGCGGATTACAATGTGCGGGTGTTACGCAGCATCCATGACCCGGCCGGGGTGTTGATGCCTGAGTATGGGTGGTAAATACGTTCCCTTCGACAGGCTCAGGGAACACAGGAACTCTGCTCGCTGAGCTTGCCGAAGCGAGAAACCACCGGGTTAATACGTTCCCTTCGACAGGCTCAGGGAACAACCTGAATGTGTAGGCTGAGCGTGTCTGTCGGCTGAGCTTGTCGAAGCCGAATCTACACGTTCCCTTCGACAGGCTCAGGGAACTGCTCAGGGAACCAAGTAAAACATAAGGAGATCATGATGAAGCGCCTGTTTTTTATTTTGTATTTTTTATTTTCCCTTTCCTTCGCCCAGCGCTGGGGGGATCAACTGACAACCGGAACCACGTTCGCGGCGACGGATAGTGTTGTGCTGAGTAACAGCAGCGCCACCATCAGCGCCGATGGCGGAACCCTGTACACCGGCGCGCTGTACGCGGTGAACATGGAAGGGGTGTACGCGGTCAGTTTTTATGCCACCAGCACGGGCACGCCCACATTTGATGTAGATGTACGCCTGTATTATCCGGCGGCGCCAACCGGGAAAAAGTGGGGCCCGTGGAATAATTTGTTTTCCGCTGTCGCTAAAGACGCCCTGCACCTGACGGACAATACCAACACCACCATGAGTTTCTGGCGGCCCGCCGTGGCCATCCAGTACCGGATAACCCAGACCGGGGCCGGTACGTCAACAATATATTTAGCTGATTTTGTACGGTAGGGGGTATCATGAATATCGACAATTTTTTTCGTTATCATCCGCCCAAGGGCGACCAGGCGGAACGCTACATTAAGATACGTGCCGCAGCGCGGGTTCTTGCCGAGACAATCGTAGAAACCTGCCCGGAAAGCGAAGACCGTGACATGGCCATCCGCAAAGTACGCGAAGCGATGATGACCGCCAACGCCGCCATCGCCGTAAACGAGTAAGGAGAGCATGATGCGCAGATTTCGTTTTATCTTATTTCTTTTGTCATTTGTCATTTGTCATTTGTCATTTGCCCAGTCCCGTTACGCCTGGAAGCTGCCCGCCACCGGCTATAACGCTATATTGGTAGGCCAGTCCGGCGCCGCCCTGAACGACACCGTGCAGGGGGTATATAACAGCACGCTCAACATGCACGTTTTTGACGGGGACAGTTCCGGTTGGTATAAGATGTATGTTGACGCAACCGGTGGAACGACCTGGACAGAGTACAGCCAATGGGGTGGGACAACCGGCCGTTATATTCCGTTTAATGGTACCGGCAGTTCTTCGTTGGGGCCGGGGAGCGTAACTAATAGTACAATCGCTGATAATACTATTGACAGCAGTAAGGTGAATAC
>RFGV01000022.1 GCA_003696605.1 Chloroflexota bacterium
GTTATAGACTTTTGCCATTGGTCACTCCTTGTGTTTTATTCAATACGCCATTTGGCAACCATTCTGGCAATGAGATCGCGCACGTAAGCATCTCCCTTTTGCCGATAAATACGATGTGTTGCCAGATAGAATGGATTAGTAAAGAGGCTCATTAGCCGTTTTTCATTCCACCCTAGCAAGATAAACTCTTCAACCAATGCTTCTGCCATCGCTTCTGTTTGACCTTCTTCTCCTGGCAACACCATGCCAACCAGTTCAAAGGGGTCATCTTCTACTAAAGGAAGGGGAATTATGCTCATGAGCCGTCTCCTTCAGATTCCGGAACAATTGTTATCTGGCCTGAGAGATATTTCTCCATAAACTCGTTTTCATGAGCTGGAGTAAAGCCAGTGTTAACTGGTTCCCATTTTCCCTGGCCATTTAGACCGCCGTCCTCAGCTTTTACTACCTTTACCAATGTTTCTTTGGGAACAGTGTTCAGTGCGTGGTTATCTGCCTCACCGCCGAACATGAAAGCAGTGGCGACTTTAGCCTTATGGAACAGGGTATCGGTCTGGTGCATGGGCATAGACCAGTCGCGGGTGAGCGACTGCTGGGAACCATAGCGCAGGTTTGCCTGATAGCCGGTCCCTTCCGACTTTGCCAGTCCATCGGGGCGGGTTTCGTGGGCGCGCACCGACTTTTCTGTTGCCATGAACGGCCCATGCTTGAGCATGACGATATTGTATGGATAGGCGGGGTTGTACTTTACTCGTAGCATAAGGCGGGCTACTTTGTAGAAGGGGTCGTCTTCACGCCAGCCGCGATACGGCCGATCCGCCGGATTGGCATCTACATATACATAATCTCCATCTTCAATACCCAGGCCTTTCGCCGCCTGCGGGTTCATGTGCAGTTGGTGATCGCCTACGCCGGGCAGCCGCTTGTCCAGCCGGTACGGATCGCCAAAGTTGCTGTCCAGCAAAATCGTCCAATCCACCGTGCTCCAGGAAGAATGCACCCGGTGGCGTGTTTTGGGAGTCAAGCAGTAAAACTGGAAACCTTGTTCCCACAGCGGGTTTTTGGTGTTCTTTACCTGCGACCAGGGCTTTGCGATGTTGCGTACTGTGCGTTCATCCCAACCCATCGCATCTTCAGGAATGCCATAATCATCAGGCCGGACAAAGCGACTGCTGGTGACAATGACATTGGGCAGGTAAGGGGTGGCCTCCGGCCCTTCCCGGTGCGTGATCATATTTTCGCCATACTCGATCGCTTCGGGAATGTCGCAGTAGGCCGCCAGACGACCGCAGTCGGTGTAGAACGGTTCCGAGTCGTTGATTTGTTCCCAGAATGGGATGCGCGGGTAGGTGCGGAAGAGCATCAAGGCCGCGCCCGGTTCACCATATTTGCCTGCCATAATGTCTTCGTATTTGTAGCCGCGTGTGGGGACAGACATGTCCAACAGGCGCTGGATGTACACCTCGGTTTTGCCTTCCAGGACGAAGTGCCAATAATCACGGAATCGCTGGTCGTTCAGCTTGTCGCCGATGGTGGCGGCCAGTTCAGCCAAAATCACCACGTCATCTTTGGTGTCGTACAGGGGCGGAATACCCCCCTTCCAGATTTGCAGGAACGGGTTGGAGCAGGAGGCGGTGATTTCAGGTACGGTAAACTCTGCCCAGGAGTTGGCGGCCAGGCCAAAGTCGGCGTATTCCACGCTGGCCGTCATTTCGATGTCCACAGCGATGATCAGGTCAATGAGCGGGTTGACGTTTTTGATCATGTCGTAGTGGTGTTTGGCGTTGTTGAGCAGGTTGACGTTGGAGTGGAAGATGACTTTGGTGGGGGTGGGCATGTGGGATTGGCCAGTGAAGTTTTTACGGCCGTATTTCGGTGTATCCACAATTAACGGCCGATCCCCATGATTCCAGTAAGCTGGTTCCTCATCCTTCGCATAACTGTGCGCTACTACATCCTTGCCGTCCAGATTCTCGTCCAGGTTGGGATTAAACGGATCTTCGGCAATCCAGCCCTTAAAGCCCGGCCCCGTCCAGGGGGAAGCCTGGAACAAGGCCGCCTTGTAGTTACCAGCCCAGGTGTAGCAGCCTGCCCCCGGTTTGCCGATATTGCCCGTGAGCATCAGCGGCAAGAATTGAGCACGATTAGCCAATGTAGCATGGAACCAATGGTTAATTCCTTCGCCGATATGGATGGCCACGGGTCCCATTGTGGCGATGTCTTCAGCCAGTTGTTCAATCAGGTGTTTGGGTGCATGGGTGATTTCTTCTACCGTGTCCAGGTCATACTCTTGCAGGTGTTCTTCATACATCGCCCACAGCGTCATTACCTCGATTTCTTCGCCGGTTTCCACCAGCGTTACCTTGCCTGACCAGGAGAGGCGCGGGTTGATGCCCTTTTCTTCCATCCGGTCGCCCACGTCGTCGCGGGTGAGCGGAACCAGTTCGCCAAGGTTTTCATCAAAGACAACGTAGTCGCCCAGTCGTTCATACTGTTCCTGGGTCAACCCTTGCTGGGCAAAACTGGGGCCGTCTGGTGAGAGACCGGGTTCGTAATCGGGGAAGATTTCGTGGGGATGCAGCCGTTTGAGGGTGTCCAGCCGTACCACCAGAGGGAAGTCGGTGAAGCGTTTGACGAAGGTTTCGTCGTACCGGTTGTTGTCCATGAGCCATTTGGTGATGCCCAAGAAAAGGGCGGTATCGGTAGCCGGCCGTATCGGAATCCAGGTGTCCGCTTTGGTGGCCGGGGGTGAATATTCTGGCGTGATGGTGTAAATCTTGCCGCCCCGTTCCATCGTTTCAATGAAGAAATGGGATTCTGCCATCTTGTTTTCTACCAGATTCTTGCCGCATTGAATGTGCAGCCGGGTGTTCCGCAAATCGTTAAAGTCGCAGTCCGACGTTTGCAAGCCAGTGGTGAAGGGATGGCCGGGCGCCTGGTCGCCATGCCAGGTATAGTTGGACCAGCGACGGCCGCCTAATGCGGTGTTTTCATCTGTGCCGCGGATATGGGTATCTAGCAGTGCGAGCATATTGGCAAAACGGTACATACCATACTTGCCAATCACCCCCAGCAGCCCCATGCCGCCGCGACATTTGAATGTGCGCGTGCCTGCGCCGTGCATTTCGGCGATCATTTCTTCGGGGTAGCCTTCGGCACGCAATCGTTCGGCGCCCTCTTCACCGGAATAGTGGGTGGCGATGGCGATCATGCCGCGGGCGATGTAGTCGTAGGCTTCTTCCCAACTTACGGGGATCATGACGTCATCGCCGCGTGCCGTGAATTTGTACTTGTCTCGATTGGCAGCATCCAGGTAGGGGAAGCCGTCGTCGGCCCACTCTTTCCACCCTTTGCGCATAATTGGCCCTTTGAGCCGGTGGGGTCCGTACACGCGGCGGTGGAAGGTTTGTCCCTTTTTGCAGCCACGTGGGTGCCAATGGGCAGTGGCGGTGTTGCCGTACAGGTCACTATATTTGCTGACATCGTAGTTTGTTTCGGATCGCAGGATAACGCCGTTGCGTACGAAAGCGCGTAAACGGCAAGCATGGGTGTCGTTGGGGGAGCAAACATAGGTGAAGGAAGAATCGTATGCGTATTGGTTGCGATAGACTTCTTCCCACCCTCTGTCTGGGTATGCAGCGAGGGGATTTTCGACGTTTACGGGTTGTAGGAGTTGTAGATGTAGATATCGGGCCAGTGTGGCACCCCCGACAGCGCCGCTGAGTTTAAGAAATTTTCTGCGCGAAATGTTCATAGGCCTACTCCTGAAAGGATTTAGAATTTTTTGAGTCTATTTTGAGAGCCAATTCGTATATGGCGGTTAGTAAATCAGTGTGTCGGGCTTTGATGCGGCGACTGGTGATGATTTGGATGTAGTCTTGATTTAGACTGGTGTGGATAATAGGGATGTCGGGAAAGCGGGAAAGCAAAACGGCCGTTAATTCCTGAGAGGATTTTTGGGTGTTGGAAATGGCCATGATGATTATTTGTGGTTGGGCTTGAATGATAGCCGTTTCCGGGAGTGCTCTTTGGGACAAAACGGCCGTACCAGTTACGCGGATGTTTTCTGCGTTGGTCAGCATTTGTGCCAACGTATCAGTAAATAAAGAGTCGCCGACAATAAACACCCGACATTCTTGCATCATACAAGAATCGTACCAATATGCTGATTAATTTTGTATCCGTCGGAAATGGCGCAAAGGATGAAAAAAGAGGGATTTTAGAGAGGAGGGGATGAAAAAAGAGCTAATCCGTTGCTTTGTTGTTTAGCAACCCTTGTTGAGCCGCCAGCCGGGCTGCGTGACGGCGGTTAACTGCATGCAGTTTGCCCAAGATATTGCGTACATGCGTTTTTACTGTATGTAAACTGAGGGAAAGTTGGTTGGCTATCTCTTGATTGGTGGCCCCAATAGCAATCAGATTGAGCACATCCATTTCGCGAGGTGTGAGATCGGGAATTTCTTCATTATTTGCTACTGGTGTTGTTTGATTGGCCAGGCGAGCAAATTCGCTGAGTAAACTGGCTGCTAGCTTGGGAGGCAAAACTCCTTCGCCAATTAGTGCGCTCCGTATTCCCTGTAAAAAATCTGTTGAACTTGTGTCTTTAAGAATGTAACCATTCGCACCGGCTCTTATAGCAGCGAAAAGCTTTTCGTCTTCATCATGGACGGTCAGGATGAGGAGCCGAATTTCGGATAGTTCAGCACGAATTAGGCGTGTGGCTTCCAGACCGTCACAAACTGGCATTTTTATGTCCATAACGATTAGATCGGGGCGTAAGTCACGGGCCAGAATGAGTGCTTCGTAGCCGTCACTGGCTTGACCGACCACTTCCATATCAGGTTGGCTATTGATTAGGCCAACTAGTCCGCTTCGAAATAATTCGTGATCATCAACTAGCAGGATTCGGGCTTTCTTCATTTTTCTATATCCTCTTTGTTTAAGGGAAAACTGGCTATGATTTGTGTGCCTTTGCTAGGGGCTGTGTTGATGGTGAGTTTCCCGCCACATCGTTCAGCACGATTGTGCATGATTTTTAGTCCAAGATGGTTGTGTTGTTCTACTTGTGTTGGGTTGAAGCCTCGTCCGTCATCTTGAATGATGAATTGGGCGATGTCATTTTCTTGGCGAATGCGAATAGAGATATGTTGGGCCTGGGCGTGTTTTTGAGCGTTTATTAAGGCTTCACGAATGATGTGCAGGCATTGGTTTTGCGTGATTTCTGGAAGTGTCAGGGTGGTTTGTTCTTCAATAGTTAGTTCTACAGGTAGATTGGTGGTTTGACGGAATTCTGATATACACTCTGAAAGTTTTTGGGTAAAGTTTTGGTGGTTGGGAAGGGGGTGTTGTAAACCGGTAAGGGCGGCTCGTACTTGAGTGAAGGCGGTTTTTACGGCCGTTTCCATATGCGTCAGCTCATCTATGGCCTGAGAGGTTTGATGGGTAGTCAGTAATTCTTCTACTCGTTCTAGCTTGAGGTTGAGAAAGCCGAGTGTTTGTGCCAGATTATCATGTAATTCAGCGGCTAATCGTTCTCGTTCGGCTAGCGTCGCGTTGGTTTCAGCCTGTTTTTTAGTTGTTTCCAATAGGCGAGCGTTATCAATAGCAATAGCGGCGGCATTTGCCAATAAAGTAAGGGCACGACTTTCTTCCGGGCCATAAGGGGTTTGGGGGCGTACGACGCATAATGCCCCCAAGACTTGTCCGCCCAGTTGTAGAGGTGTTGCTATGCAGGGGTGTCCGGGGAATTGATGGAGAAAGCCACATTGGGTACACCCATCCTGAATGGTTACGGTTTGTCCCTGCTGGATAACTGAAAGAGCAATGCCCTGTTGGGTGGGGTGGTGTTTTCCTAAGGTCTTTTTCTTTAGGTGGTCAGGGCCTCCGCTGGTGGCGGCCAGTTCCAGATAACGGCCGTTTCCTTTTAAAATACAAACGGATGCGGCTTTTCCATCCAACAAATCGCGGGCGCGACGGGCTACAGATTGCAATAAAGGTGTCAGATCAAGTTGATGGGTGATTTCCTGACTAAATTCAAAAGCGGCTATTAACTCATGTGTGCGCTGCGCCACACGTTGTTCCAGCAATTCTTGGGTGGCTGCAATTTCAATCCGCATTTGTTCCATTGTTTGTCCCAACTGCCCCAATTCCTGGCCAACAACTTCTGGGACCGGGTGGGAAAGATTACCTTCCCCAATTCGTTGGGCTGTTTTGCCTAATACATCCAATGGATGTAGTAAATGTCGCCGAATGATGATGTATCCCCAGCCCAGGAGCAAAAATGCGCTTATAAGAAATGCAGTCTGAATTTGTCGCAAGCGCACTGTTTTTGCCTGGGCTTCTGCTTCAAAAGCACTAACGATTTGATCGAGTTGTTGCAGCAATTGATCTGATTCGGCCAGTAACTGACTGATGTCGTCTGGAGTTTGTAAAGTTTGTTGAAAAATCCCCCAGGTTTTAATAGCCTGATCGAGTTGGGCATGAATAGCCGGGTTGGTAGCAGGGGGGAGAGAGACGAAACGGCCGTTTGCATCCATAACCGTTCCGCCATCCCGGAGTATATGCAAGGTTTGCTCAAATTGCCGTTCAACTTCTACCAGAGTCGGGTTATCAGGTTGAGTCAGAGCCAGGCGAGTCATTTGCTGGGTCAACATTCGCTGACGCCCGGCAAGATTAATAACAGTAGCATCGTTATGTTGAGTTCTCACCAGCCAAAAAGTAGCCATTACCGAGCTGGCCACCAAAACAAAAAAAGCGAAGAAAATCAGGGTTAATTGACCCCGTAACGATCTCCACATGTATTTAATCTTATCACAAATTTATTTGTTGTGGGCTATTGAGCAAAAGCTGAAAAGAAAGGGCTTTAATTGTAAGGTAAGTTGTTAGCTTGTGCGGTCAAAATATGGGTGTAATGGGAAATGACACGGCCGTTTCCCACACCAAATCAATTACCAACCCACAAGATTATGTTCAGGCAATTCATGACAATAGCGACAGAAGAACTACAATACGCTCTAACCAGCCTCCGTTACCAGTTGACTCACGGCCTGCGTACTACTCCCGCCAAAGTTCTGGTCAACGGCAGTCCCAAATCTGGCACCACCTGGATGCTCAAAATGATAGCATCCATCCCCGGCTATCGAGACATTGGCAACTTTAATGGTGACATCCAACGCTATCACACCGTCCAGCCCGGCGATGTCGTTCATGGCCATGACTGGTACACACCCGAACTTAAGCAAATACTGGAACAAAACAATATTCGCGTCATCCTCATGATACGCGATCCCAGAGATCAGTTGGTTTCCCGGATGTTCCATGTACGCCGCAGTGCCAAACATGCCTGGCACGAACGCATGAAAGAAATGTCTATTGGCGAGGCACTCATGCTTTGCATCGAAGGGCGAGAAGGGCTGCCCGGCATGGACAAAATGATCCAACTGGCACAAACCTGGATAGATGGCGACGCAGAAATGCTTTGCGTTCGCTATGAGGAGCTACTCGCCGATCCGGTTACCCATTTTCAACAAGTTATCCATTATTTGGGCATTTCTGGTAATCCAGACCTGGCACAAGTTGTTGTGCGTCGTAACCGGTTTGAACGACTCTCAATGGGTAAGCGATTTTGGAAAAAAGCCCGCAAACCTGGCGAAGAAAACGCAAATTCCCATTTTCGCAAGGGCATCGCTGGTGACTGGCGCAATTACCTGAAACCGGAACATATTGCGCGATTTAAAGAAGTGGCTGGCGAGCAATTGATTGCCTTGGGGTATGAGCGAGATTTGAACTGGTGAGGCTGATGAAGCTGTCTATTATTATTGTGAGTTGGAATACCCGCGACTTGTTGGCAGGCTGCCTGGAATCAGTTTTCGCCAATCCACCAGATGCTCCATTTGAGGTGTGGGTGGTGGATAACGCATCGGCTGATGATAGTGTGGCAATGGTGCGTCGCCAGTTCCCCCGTGTGCGTCTGCTCGAAAATGCAACGAATGTCGGATTTGCTCAGGCAAACAATCTAGCTGTGTCTCGTTGTCAGGGGGAATATGTGTTGTTGCTGAATCCGGATACAGTGGTGCAGCCAGGTGCGTTGAATGCTTTGGTGCAGTTTATGGACAGGCATTCTGACGCAGGTGCGGCGGGCTCGATGTTGTTGAATCCGGACGGGTCGTTGCAGGTGTCGTGCCATCCAGCACCGACTCTAAAACGGGAGTTGTGGCGATTGTTTCATTTGGACAGGATGTGGGCCTACGGCCGTTATCCAATGCATACATGGCCAGTGGATATGCCGCGTGAGGTGGATGTGATTCAGGGGGCTTCGTTTATTGTGCGGCGGCAAATTTTGGATGAGATTGGTTTGCTGGATGGTGATTATTTTATGTATTCCGAAGAAGTGGATTTGTGTTATCGGTTGCAAAAGGCTGGCTGGCGGTTGTATTGGGTGCCTCAATCGCGGGTTATTCATTTTGGGGGGCAGAGTACGCGTCAGGTAGCTGCTGAGATGTTTTTGCAGTTGTATCTGGGGAAACTGAAGTATTTTCGCAAGCATTACGGCCGTTTTGCTGGCGTGGCTTATAAGGGTATTTTGCTGGCAGCGACATTAGCCCGACTGATGCTAACACCGTTGGCGTGGTTACAGAAACCACCCGCACGGGAACGGAATTTGTTGTTGGCACGCCATTACGGCCGTTTACTCATTACTTTGCCAACTATGTAACCGAAACGGATTGCTTATGCGTATTCTTTTTCTAAGTCAGATTATTCCCTACCCGCCTAATGCCGGGCCACGTGTCAAAACCTGGCACGTATTGCGTTACCTGGCTGCTCGTGGACATGAGGTGACGCTGGCGGCATTTGTACGACCAGATGAAGCGGAGTATGTCCCTGTTCTCAAGGAGGTCTGTACGGCCGTTCATACCGTTCCCATTCAGCGATCTCGTGTGCGGGATGTGGGTTACTGGCTCCGCAGTCACCTTTCTGGTCGCCCCTGGTTGATAGAGCGTGACGATCTGAAAGAGATGAGACGTTTGGTGAATCGGTTGCTGACGACGCAATCGTTTGATGTGATTCATGCTGATCAGTTGACAATGACCCAATTTGCCCTGAACCCACCACTGAATCAGGCGGGGAAACGGCCGTTTACCATTTTTGATGCCCACAATGCCACCTGGAGCATATCAGCCCGCATGTTTGCCAATGCCCCCTGGGTATTACGGCCGTTGCTCAGCCTCGAAGCCGCCCGCATCAAACGGTACGAAGGCATGCTTATTCAGGAATTCGACCACACAATGGTTGTCATCCCCCAAGACAAGGACGCCCTTTTGCAAGGCGTGCCCAACGGCAAAGCAGCGCAAGCTGCCCAACGTATCAGCATAATTCCCATTGCCGTTGATACGGTTGAACTCCAGCCAGTGCGTCGTCAGCCCGATTCCACCAACATCATGACACTCGGTTCGCTCACTTACCCACCCAACGCCGACGGTATTCGTTGGTTTTTGCGGGAAGTGTTCCCCCTGATACGTGCCCAAATGCCCCAGGCCACCCTGACAATTATTGGCAAAAATCCCCCGGCTGATTTTGTGCAGGCAGCTTTAGAGCAGCCAGATGTGATCAAAGTGACAGGATATGTGCCCGATTTGACGCCGTATATGGAGGCTGCGGCATTGATGGTTGTACCGGTGCGGGCTGGTGGCGGCATGCGGGTGCGCTTGCTGGAGGCGTTTGCGCGCGCGATGCCGGCTGTCACAACCACAATTGGTATGGAAGGTATTGCTGCTGAGCCTGGGAAGCATGTGTTGGTGGCTGATGATGTGGAAGGGTTTGCGGCTGAGACGGTAAGATTGATGAAAGACCCGGATTTACAACAACGATTGGGGGAAAACGGCCGTCTTTTGGCCGAATCATGTTACGACTGGCAAGTTGTTTTGCGGCGTATGGATGCCGTGTATGCCGGGGCGGAGGAGAGAATCAATGATGCGTAAACAATTTTGGCAAGGAAAACCTTCTCGCTGGTTAGCAAGCATTATCATTATTTCCGTGCTATTGCGTATAGGCAGCGCCATTTATCTGGGCAATACCATCCGAGAGTTGCCCGGTATTTTTGACCAGCTTTCTTATCACACACTCGCCGTTCGTGTCCTGGAAGGGCACGGATTCAGTTTCGGCCGTTTGTGGTGGCCAGCCACAGCCCCTAATACCCCAACTGCCCATTGGTCATTTCTTTATACGCTCTATCTCGTTGCCGTGTACGCCATCTTTGGTGTCAACCCTCTGGTTGCTCGCCTCATTCAGGCGGTTAGTGTCGGGGTGCTGATGCCCTGGCTGGTATATCGAATTGCTTCACAGCTCTGGCCTGAACCAACAGATGAATCTGGCTGGACTAAGGGGCAAAAGATAGGGGTAATCGGGGCAGGTATTGTGGCTGTGTATGTGTACTTCTTTTATTATGCCGCAGCATTGATCACCGAAAGTTTTTACATTACCGTGATTTTGTGGTCTTTTGACATTTGCTTGCGAATTGTGAAAGGGGAGAAAGAGAACAATCGGCAATGGGTCTGGTTGGGAGTTGCATTAGGAACGGCCGTTTTACTCCGCCAACTCTACCTGCTCTTTATTCCCTTCCAACTGGCCTGGCTTTGGTGGGCTGCCCGCCCCAAATTGCGCCACCTCTTGCTTCCTCTCGCCCTCATTGTCCTCATGATTCTCCCCTGGACCATCCGCAACTACTTCGCCTTCGACCGATTTGTCCTGCTCAACACCAATGCTGGTTATGCCTTCTTCTGGGGCAACCATCCCATTTATGGCACAAAATTTATCCCCATTTTGCCGCCAGAAATGGGCTCTTACTACTCATTGATCCCCCAAGAACTGCTAGACCAAAATCTCAATGAAGCCGCATTGGATACAGCTCTTCTAAAACGAGGCATTGGCTTTGTTGTAGCCGATCCAAAACGGTATATTCTCTTGTCTATCAGTCGCATACCCAGTTACTTTATTTTCTGGCCATCGCCACAATCCAGCACCATCAGCAACATTTCCCGTGTTGCCAGCTTTGGGTTATTTTTACCCTTTATGTTGGCCGGACTCATTCAGTCACTGCGCCAGCCATTTGCCAGTTGGCGCGAGCGGCTGGCTTCTCCTTTTGCGTTGTTTTATCTTTTTATGTTAATCTATACGGGTATTCATGTCCTGACATGGACATTGATACGGTATCGGTTGCCAGTTGATGCGGTGCTGATTCTCTTTGCCGGCAAGGCCATTGTCTCATTGCTGGAGTGGGTGGAAAAACGACGGCGTTTGCTGGAACCAACCATGTTACAAGATACAAGGTAGTTTCATCGTGCCAGTTTTTTTGATAGGGGTTGAAGTATGACAACAAATGAAGATGTATCTGGGGGAAAATATCGTGTAGGTGTTGTCTTTTGGTCCAAACAGGATGGGATTGCCACTGTTATTTGTGACGAATTGACTGCACTGGGACACAAACCGGTTCCGTTTTTTTATCAGTCTGAACTTCCCGATAATGTGGATGTTATTTTTTCTTTTGGGCCGTATGGCCCGTTTGAGTATTTGTTGAGTCGGTTAAATGCATTACCACGGTCTAAAAAACCGATTTTGACACACTGGAATACAGAAGGTATTCCAGATTTGCGTATTCCCTGGGTAGTCATGTTTGGGGCCGGTCTGCTTCGCGCGTGGGCGGAAAGGCTCCGGTTTTCGGATGGGGTAGGGCGAAAACTGGTGACGGGACGAATGATGAAGCCGCTTCATAAACGTATGACGCGGTTTCTTTATTTTGGGAGTTATTATTATGCGTATCGTGCCGGGTTGATGGAGGTGTTGGCGGATTCGTCGGCGGTGTATGCCGATTTGCATGTGCGGCACGGGTTGCCAACAGTGGTGGCGCCGTGGGGGGCTACCAGGCGGTGGTATGCTGATTTGGGGTATGAGCGGGATATTGATGTGCTTTGGATGGGGAAGCGGGGCAGCAAGCGGCGTAGTATGTTGCTGGATATGGTACGTGCGAGGCTGGAGCGGTATGGTGTGAAGATGCTGGTTGTTGATGGGGAGGAACGGCCGTTTATTTACGATCAGGAGCGGACAGAGATTTTGAATCGCTCAAAAATTACCCTGAATCTGACTCGCACCTGGTACGATGATAATTATTCTCGTTTTGCCCTGGCTGCACCGAACCGTTCGTTAATTGTTTCTGAACCGTTGTTGCCGCATTGTCCTCATTTCCGGCCAGGTGAGCATTATATAGCTGCTCCAGCATCGGAATTGGCAGACCAGATTATGTATTATCTGGCACATGAGGATGAGCGAATGGCGATTGTGGAGCGGGCTTATCAGTTGATGATGTCAGAATTGTCATTTGAAAAAAGTATTGCAGCAATTATGACGGCCGTTCATGAGGCTCGCTTGAATCCTGACGTTCGTTCATTAAAAGGTAAAAGCGTATGGTGGCGCAAAATCGTCCCCGCGTAAGTTTGGGAATGCCGGTTTATAACGGCGCGGAGTACCTCAGAGAAACGCTAACTGCGGTTTTGAATCAGACGTTTACTGATTTTGTGTTAGTGGTTTGTGACAACGCCTCAACAGATGAGACGGCGGCCATTGTGAAGGAGTTTATGGCCAAAGACGGCCGTATTCACTATTTCCGTAACGAAATTAACATTGGTGCAGCGGGTAACTACAACCGTGTCTTCCATCTTTGCCCGGAAGCCGATTACTTCAAGTGGGTGGCTCATGACGATAGCCTGGCACCAGATTTCCTGGAAAAATGTATTGCCGTGCTTGACGCCGAACCAGAAGTGGTGCTTTGCTATCCCGCTTCCATGCTGATCAATCGCAAGGGTGAGGTTTTTGGAGAATATGCAGATGGGTTACACCTGCGCGATCCCCGCCCTTATCGCCGATTACGTCAGTTCTTTGCCCGGCCAGGCATGTGTCATGCCGTATTTGGCCTGATACGTATGGATGCATTACGACAGACCAGTTTGATAGGCAATTTCCCTCGCTCGGATCGTAATTTGTTGGGTGAATTGACTCTATATGGGCAATTTTATGAGCTGGAAGAGAAGCTGTTTTTGCGCCGAATTCACCCCAAAACGTCCACCCGTGTACACGTAACTGAATACGAATTAGCGACGTGGTTTGACCCGCATCGGCGTGGGCGGCTGGTCTTTCCGCGCTGGCGTCGATTCTGGGAATATGTCAAGGCTATTTGGCGGGCGCCGTTGTCTGGGTGGGAACGTGTTCGGTGTTATCTGGTGTTGTTGCAGTTTACGTTAATGGTGGAAAAATGGCGAGGTGTGTTGGAGGATGTGTGGGTGGCTGTGCGATTGTTGCCTTCACGTCTTCTTAAGCAAGCGTAAGGAGGATTTCATGCGGCAAATTCAAGGTTGGTGGCATCGTTTGGCCGTGTGTTTAGGTGGGGCAGGGTTGTTGTTGTATTTGGGCTTGGGGGTGATGCAGGTGGCGGGGGAAACGGCCGTTCCTGATACACCCGTTTTTACCATCTGGTACGGCACTAACCAGACCTATGGCACAATAGGCAATCCCCAGCCATGGATAAACATTCTGGGTAACGTTACCGATACAGATGGCATACAGACATTGGTATACAGCCTCAACGGCGGCTCAAGCAACTCCCTCAGCATTGGCCCAGATTCCCGTCGGCTGGCCCGGCCAGGCGATTTTAACATCGAGTTGGACTATAACGACCTGGTCAGTGGCACCAATCAGGTAGTCATTACAGCAACCGATACCCTAAACAATATTGCCACGCAAGTTGTTACGGTTAATTACCAGACAGGTAACATATGGCCCCGCACTTACACCGCCAACTGGAGTGCCGTCACCAGTATTCTCGAAGCAGCACAGGTGGTTGATGGCAAATGGAAACTGGAAAGCGGAGCAGTTCGGCCAGAAGTGCTCGATTATGACCGGTTGATTGCTATCGGTGATTTGACATGGACAGAGTACGAAGTGTTGGTTCCCATTACCATTCACGCCATTGATACCAGTGATGATGCATTTAATAGCCCCAGTAATGGCCCCGGTGTTGGTTTGCTGGTGCGCTGGATTGGACATGGTGGCTTTGGACAACCCAAAACTGGCTGGAACAAACAGTTGGGGATGCTGGGTTGGTATCACTGGACTTCTACTTCAACCGCCCGTATGGAGATGGTTGGATATGGGGGAAAACGTGGTGAAACTGGTAACAAAGAGTTGACAATGGGGGAAACGTATTATTTTAAGTTGAGTGTTCAAAATGGGCTTACTTCTACTTATCGCCTGAAGATTTGGTCGGTGGACGAACCAGAACCACCACATTGGGATTTGACTCAGGCGGGTAATCCGAGTGAGCCGGGGGCGGGTTCTTTGTTGTTGGTGGCGCATCATGTAGATGCCAGCTTTGGTAATGTGCAAGTGACAGCTTTGGCAGATATTACACCCGGGTTGACTGTGAATAAAGCCGGGGGAGGGACAGTGATTGTGACACCAGACCCACCCTACACATATGGTCAGGTGGTGACATTAACGGCCGTTCCTGATACGGACTTTGTCTTTCAAGGCTGGAGTGGTTTCCTGACTGGCTCCGATACCACCACATCACTGACACTTACCGGCAATTATGTAGTGACAGCCACCTTTATCGAGAACCCAATGGTCTATTTGCCAGTTATTCTTGCCCCACAAAACTAAAAACCCTCTTTGATTTTCGTCTTGCCAGCACGGTCTTTTTGGGGCTGTGCTGGCGTTTGTTTGCCTCTTGACAAACAGTTTTCTGCTTTATAGAATACTTTATGACATAAAGTAATTTATGAAATCGGGGAGAAGGCGATGAAAAATAACACAATACAAGAAGAAGCACTCAGGGATTTACAATCCATCCGTGAGATGATGCAAAAGACACGTCACGCGATCAATGCTGCCGGTACAGGCCAGATCATGGTTTTGTGGGGGGTAGTCTGGTTGCTTGGGTTTGGCGGCAGTCAGTTTTTAGAGCCATCAGCTGCCGGAACATTGTGGATGGTGCTGGATATTGCCGGGGCGGTTGGCTCAATGTGGTTTGGTGCGCGGTTGGGCAGGAAAGTGCAATCATATCCGGGTTATCGGATTGGGCTTTGGTGGCTGGCATTGTTGGTGTATGCCGGATTGATTGGCTGGCTGGTGGGTATTGAGAGCCAGGTAGAGTTTGATCTTTTCATCACGCTGTTTGTTGGATTGGGGTATGTATTGAGTGGGATTTTATTATCGCGTATTGTCACCTGGGTGGGGTTGGGTTTAACGGCCGTTGCCATTCTGGGGTATTTTCTGTTACCAGACTGGTTCTCTCTCTGGATGGCAATTTTGGGTGGAGGCACACTCATAGGCACAGGGCTTTGGATCATTCGACATTGGAGGTAAACGTGCCGCAACTAGACGATTTGATTCATCAACCAACAAGATTACGCATTATGGCAGCCCTGGTTAGCCTGGGTGACGGCGAGAAAATGGATTTCACTTTTTTACAAAATTTATTAGGGCTAACACCAGGCAACTTAAGTATTCATCTGCAAAAATTGGAAGAGGCTGGCTATGTGAGTGTAGAAAAAACCTTTGTAAATCGGCGTCCTAAAACATGGAGTTGGGCAACAAAAGCAGGCCGCGCAGCATTTGCTGAGCATGTCAATGCCCTGGAAGCAATTATTCGTGGTGAAGTGAAAGACGAATAATCCTGCTTTGCCTACTGGAGGTGGTGTGATGAATGTTATAGAAGTTTCCCATTTACACAAGCGATACGGTAACAAGGTTGCTGTGGCAGATATTTCATTTGCAGTGGCTGATGGCGAAATTTTTGGCATGGTGGGGCCAAATGGTGCTGGCAAAACAACTACGATTGAATGCGTGGAAGGATTACGCCCGCCAGATAAAGGACAAATCCGGGTTTTGGGTCTTGATCCACAAAAGGATGGGTACGCTTTGCGCGAGCAAATTGGGGTGCAGCTCCAGGAGTCTGCCTTGCCGGAACGACTAAAAGTGGGAGAAGCAATGGAGTTGTTTGCTGCCTTTTATAAGCAGAAAGCAGATTGGCGGGCTTTGCTGGAGCGTTTGGGATTGACAGAGAAAGTGAACACACCGTTTGCCAAATTGTCTGGTGGGCAGAAACAGCGGTTATTTATTGCGTTGGCATTGATCAATATGCCAAAACTGGTCTTTTTGGATGAGTTGACCACTGGTTTAGACCCACAATCGCGGCGGAATACGTGGGATTTGGTACGAGAGATACGTGAACAAGGGCGAACGGTGTTTTTGACGACGCACTATATGGAAGAAGCGGAGCAGTTATGTGATCGGGTAGCAATTGTCGATCAGGGGCGGATTGTGGCTTTGGATGCACCGGAGAATTTGGTGCGGAGCCTGGGGGTGGAGCAGCGGGTGGTGTTTCGGGTAAACGGCCGTTTCGATCCCACGCCCTTCTACAATATCCCCGGCGTCACCCGTGTTGAAGCCACCAATGGCGACGGAAAAGTCGTTGTTTACGGCCGTGACAACGAATTCCTCACCCACCTGCTACAAGCCATGATCAGCCAGGGCATCCAATACCAGGAACTGCACACCGAAAAACCCTCCCTCGAAGATGTTTTCCTCAATCTTACCGGGCGTCAAATACGAAACTAAAAAGGAGGTAAAACCATGCGTGGATTATGGAAGCTATCCCAAACAGAATTCAAACTATTTTTGCGCGAACCAGCCGCCGCTTTCTTCATACTCGCCTTTCCCGTACTCATACTCCTTCTATTCGGCAGCATCTACGGCAACGATCCATCCGACTTGTTTAATGGATACGGTTCTGTGGACATATCAGTTCCCAGCTATACAGCCATGATTATTGCCACCAGCGGGTTACTCTCACTCCCCATTATGCTAACAACATATCGGGAACAGGGCGTTTTGCGTCGTTTACGAGCAACACCCATACGGCCACAACTCATTCTTACCGCCCAGGTTGGCGTCATATTCCTTATGACCCTTATCGGGATGATTTTAATGGTCATTGTGGGCAAGCTGGTTTATGATTTGCGTTTTTCTGGCAGCCTGTTAAATGTGCTGGTGATCTTTATCTTAGGCAGTTTTAGCTTTTTCACCCTTGGCTTTGTGCTGGCAGGCATTGTAACCACTGCCCGCATGGCACAAATTGTGGCTATGGTTCTGTTCTATCCCATGATCTTCCTTTCCGGTGCGGCAATTCCACGAGAAATTTTGCCTGAAAATATTCTGAACATAAGCAAAATTTTGCCGTTAACTTACCTGGTAACTGCTTTGCGGGGTGTCTGGTTTGGGGCTGACTTAAATGAGTATTTAACCGAAATTGGAATCATGCTTGCCATGTTAATTGTTGGTCTGGTAGTGTCAGTTTACACATTTCGTTGGGAATAGGCAGCTCAGAGGCTAATTGCAAAAAGAGCGGGCAGAAAATTAGCCCGCTCTTTTTATTCTGACTTGCCTGTTCTAAAGATTTGCCAGCACCCGGCGAAAGTTAGCCACATTGGTGGCTACTGGATTTTTACCGCCAAAAATCGCACTGCCCGCAACCAGTACATTCGCTCCTGCCTGGACAATTTCTGCTGCATTGTCGGGTTTGACACCGCCATCTACTTCTAGCCATATTTGGGGGTTAACTGCATTAATCATTTGACGGGCACGGCCGATTTTTGCTGTGCTGCCAGGGATATACGCCTGTCCACCAAAGCCGGGGTTTACACTCATGATCAAAACCAGGTCCAGATCGGGTAAAATTTCTTCCAACATTACCAAAGGGGTGGCTGGATTCAGGGCAACACCCGGCTGCACCCCCAGTTCGCGTATTGCCTGAACTGTGCGGTGAAGGTGAGGACATGCTTCTGCATGGACAATGAGCCGGTCAGCGCCAGCACGGGCAAAATCAGCCAGATAACGGTCTGGATGTTCAATCATCAGATGAACATCCAGTAATGCACCAGTTTGTTGGCGCAACGGCCGTAATGCGTCCACGACCAGTGGCCCAATCGTAATATTGGGCACAAAATGTCCGTCCATTACATCCACATGCAGCCAGTCTGCCCCCGCTTCAATCGCTTCCCGGGCATGAGCTTCCAGGCGAGCAAAATCAGCTGAAAGAATAGAAGGGGCTAATATCACGTTTCCCATTGGTTACCCCAACAAACCTAAAGCGGTATCGGCCATTACTTCGGCCGTAATTCCCAGCTTCTCATAAATGATTTTGTATGGTGCAGACGCACCAAACCGATCCAAACCAATCGCCTTTCCCTTTGCGCCTACATACCGCTCCCAGCCTAGCGTTACGCCAGCCTCGATGGAAACGCGAGCCTCGATGTGGGGAGGTAAAACCTCATGCCGATATGCTTCTGGCTGGGCATCGAACAACTCCCACGATGGCATAGAAACCACACGCGCTGCCACACCTTTGTCAGCGAGCAAGGACTGAGCAGCCAGTGCCAGATGTAATTCTGACCCGGTGCCGATAAGAATCACCTGAGGATTGGGCATGTCGCTAATAATGTACGCGCCACGTGCCACGCCATCAGCCGGGGCATACTGGTTGCGGTCGAGTGTGGGCACGCCCTGGCGAGTGAGGACAAGGGCAACAGGGCCATGTTTGTGGGTCATGGCAACTTGCCAGGCAACGGCCGTTTCTGTTGCATCAGCCGGTCGAATCACAGTCAGATGTGGAATCATGCGCAGGCTCATCAACTGCTCCACAGGCTGATGAGTAGGGCCATCCTCACCCAGACCAATACTATCATGCGTAAACACATACACAACCGGCAACCCCATCAGTGCCGACAAACGCACCGATCCACGCATATAATCAGAAAATACCAGGAATGTACCCCCATACGGCCGTATACCACCATGCAAAGCCATCCCATTCATAATCCCCCCCATGCCATGCTCACGTACTCCATAATGGATATATCGGCCAGAAAAATCTGCGCGACTAATAGCCTTTTCCCCCTTCACATCCGTCTTATTCGAGCCGGTCAAATCAGCCGAACCACCCAACAAATACGGCACACGACGAGCAATCGCATTCAGCACCTGCCCCGAAGAAGCCCGTGTTGCCAGCGAACTACCCGGCTCAAACTGTGGCAATTCATCATCCCATCCTGCTGGCAACTCACCCCGCAGAGCCAATTCCAACTCTGCGGCTACTTCCGCATATGCCTCCCGATAAGAATGGAACATAGTTTCCCAGACAGCCTGCTTTTCCGCTCCCTCTTTTCCTTTGGCCGCCAAAAAAGCACGTGCTTCATCTGGTACATAAAACTTCGGTTCCAGCGGCCAGCCCAACCGTTCCTTTGTCAGCCGAATCTCATCTTCCCCCAATGGTTCACCATGTGCCTTGCTGGTATCCTGTTTGTTGGGGCTACCAAAGCCAATATGCGTGCGGCAGGCAATCAACGACGGCCGATCTGTTACCGCCTGTGCTGCTTCAGTGGCTGCCAGAATTGCCAGCGGATCATGCCCATCTATCCGTTGTGTGTGCCAGCCATATGCTGCAAATCGTTGCAACACATCTTCCGTAAATGTCAGTTCTGTTGGGCCATCAATGGTAATGCCGTTGTCGTCATAGAAAACAATTAGTTTGCCCAATCCCAAATGTCCGGCCAGCGAACAGGCTTCATGGGAAATTCCTTCCATTAAGTCCCCATCACTGGCAATGACGTAAGTGTAATGATTTATGATTTCATGACCTGGTCGGTTATATCGTGTGGCCAACCAGCGTTCGGCCAGGGCCATACCCACAGCGTTAGTAATACCTTGCCCTAGCGGGCCAGTCGTTGTTTCCACACCGGGGGTAAGGTGGCTTTCCGGGTGACCTGGTGTCAGGCTGCCCCATTGCCGAAACTGTTGCAGTTGTTCCATGGGCAGATCGTAGCCGCTCAGGTGGAGCAGACTGTACAAAAGCATCGACCCATGACCGGCAGAGAGGACAAAGCGGTCCCGATCTGGCCATTTGGGATCTTTTGGGTTGTGTTTGAGAAATTGTGACCAGAGTACAACGGCAACATCGGCCATGCCCATTGGCATACCGGGGTGCCCACTATGGGCCTTTTGGACGGCATCCATAGCCAGCCCGCGAATGGTGTTGGCTGTTAGATGGTGTGTTTTCAGTGGATAATCAGACATTGAATTACTCCTTAAATTGGCTGCGGAGAAGGGTTAAGTTTGTGTTTGTATGCTCTCTTTTGATTCGATGTGGCCAGTGATATGCTGGTTGTTGGGATTTTGATTACATTGTTTTTGAGACTGAATCTTAGCGGGGCGCCATGCGAATTGCGCCATCCAGACGAATGACTTCTCCGTTCAGCATTTCGTTTTCGATGATGTGTTGGGCCAGTGCTGCGTATTCGTCGGGACGTCCGAGCCGGGAGGGGAAGGGGACTTGTTGGGCCAGAGATTCACGTGCTTTTTCTGGTAGTCCGGCCATCATGGGGGTGTCGAAGATGCCGGGGGCGATGGTCATGACGCGAATGCCGTATCGTGCGAATTCGCGGGCGATGGGGAGGGTCATTCCGACGACGCCGCCTTTGGAAGCGGAGTAGGCGGCCTGGCCGATTTGACCATCGAAGGCAGCGACGGAGGCTGTATTGATGATGACGCCGCGTTCGCCGGCTGTGTTGGGTTCGTTTTCGATCATGGCGGCAGCGGCAAGGCGGATGGCATTGAATGTGCCTACCAGATTGATTTGGATGACTTTGTTGAAGGCTTCGAGGGTGTGGATGCCGGAACGGCCGATTACTTTGGCGGCTATGGCGATACCGGCGCAGTTGATGAGTCCATGCAGGCCGCCGAAGGTGTTTTGGGCGGTGGTAACGGCCGTTTTCATATCTGCCTCGCTCGTGACATCTGTGCGTACAAACCGTACCGCATCCCCTAATTCAGCAGCCAGTGCTTTGCCTGCCTCTTCATTTATATCGGCAATGACAACACGGCCGTTATTGGCCACCAGCCGCCGTACACATGCTGCCCCCAGTCCAGAACTACCACCTGTTACCAAAAATGTACTGTCCGCGATTTGCATGAATTGTTACCTCCAGGAAATAATGGGTTTGTTCTCTGTAAAAGGTGTACAGATTGTAGCAAGCCGATACAGGCTGGCAAACAACACCCCAAAAGTTAGATGTGGGCACAACGCCAAATGTTACCTGTCTGTGCTAAATCTGGTGTGGAAATGGCTTGTGTGCGTTTTGCATTTGGTTTACTTAAGAAAACCTTCACCAGATTTTCACCGAAAATAGTACCCTTTGCCATAGCATTTTTTTAACAAATCACGTACACTATCTTAACAGTAAAAGCTCCTGCATTCAGCCTTTCGCGTCTGGTATTTAGCCGGTTTTTGCATTCCACGCGAAAAGCGTAAACAAAGACAAGACATTTCATTATCGAAAGTCTGGCTTTATATTGGCGAATTATGAAATTTGCACAAACACCTGATGGCAAACGAATTGAGGCAACCCCTTCTGCTCCTAAAACGGCAGTTTGTCCTTATTGTGGTGGTGAGTTGACCTTGCGTAGCCGGCGTACCATGAATAATGGGGAGGTTACTTACTACTGGCGTCATCGGAGTAATCGTAATCGGAGTTGTAGCGCCCGCAAACGCCCGATTGCGTAACGGCCGTTTTCGTTTGCATTATCATTTGGTAGTACCCTATTCATTCTCTATCACCCACCTTGACAGAAGCCAGGGTGGGCAAAGATGCTTGTTAGTGAAGAAAGAAAATCAATTATGTGTGGACGATTTGCCCTAACAACGCCCGGTGAGGCATTGGCTACATTATTTGGCCTGGAACAACCGCCGCCAGTTGTTCCCCGTTATAATATCGCGCCTACGCAACCTGTTTTGGCTGTGCGGCTAAATCCCCGCCAGGAACGGGAAATGACGTTTTTTCGCTGGGGGTTGATTCCACCTTGGGTGAAGGATATTAGCGTTGGATCACGGATGATTAATGCCCGTGCCGAAACAGTGGATGAAAAGCCTTCGTTTCGGGCGGCATTCAAGCGGCGGCGTTGTCTGATTCCGGCCAGTGGTTTTTATGAGTGGCAACGGATAAACGGCCGTAAACAGCCCCTCTTTATTCATCCGGTAGATGATCAACCCTTTGTTTTTGCCGGTTTGTGGGAGACGTGGTTTGGCCCAGATGGGAGCGAGGTTGATTCCTGTACTATTCTGACCACAACACCAAATGCATTGATGCAAGAGATCCACAATCGAATGCCGGTTATTTTGGAGCCAGATGAATTTGATGCCTGGCTGTTTCCTGACCTGACACCAGATGGGGGGCGTCATTTGTTACGGCCGTATCCGGCGGACAAAATGACAGCCTACCCTGTAAGCACTTATGTCAACAATCCCCATAACGAAGGGCCACAATGTATTGCCCGAATAGCAATTTGACAGCATCCTCATGAAACTGTTTCCAGCACTTTTTTTAGACCGTGATGGTGTGATCATCGAAAATCGGACGCATTATGTTCGAAATTGGGAAGATGTTTCCTTTTTCCCGCAGGCACTGACTGCTTTGGCACGGATTCGTCATGTGCCTTATAAAATCATTCTGGTGACAAATCAATCAGTTGTGGGGCGGGGGATAATCTCACTGGCAGAGGCAGAAGCAATTAATGAGCAGATACGGGCAGAAGTGATGGCACAAAACGGCCGTATTGATGCCATTTACATGTGTCCCCACGCGCCACATGACCTTTGTGCATGTCGCAAACCACATCCAGGCCTGCTACTTCAGGCTGCCCAGTCACACCAAATAGACCTTTCTCAATCCATCATGATTGGTGATGCCCTGACCGACATCATGGCCGGACAGGCTGCTGGTGTACGCGAAACAATTCTTTTACGTACTGGTCGTGGAAATGCTCAACTTCAGCTACCGGAAGCCCGTTTGCTACCACCCTTTTCCGTTTACGACGATTTGCACACTGCCTTACAAGCCCTGTTTCCAGATGCGGATTGGTAACCAACTGCAGCCTGCCTGATCAATCCCCCATTGTCGCTTGCTCACGACGCAGCAAGCGTTGCCGCAAACCGCCTTCTTTTTGTGGCTGTGGCTTACTTTCTTCTGCATCACCCATAATGTAATAAGGGTCGCGATAATAATAGTAGGCGTTGTATCCTTCGGAACGTGGCTTCAAGTCGTTCAGTACACAGCCCAAAATATTGGCATGGACTTCATTTAGTCGTTCGATAGCCTGTATCAGGTTGTCCTTGCGTGTTTGAGCGGCGCGAGCTACCAGTAGCACTCCTTCGGCCTGTACACTCAACACGGCCGCATCTGTAACTGCCAGAACAGGAGGACTGTCGAGAATGAGCATGTCAAATTGGGTTGCCATGACAGTTAATAATGCTTGCATTTTGCGAGAGCCAAGCAGTTCTGATGGATTGGGTGGAATGGGGCCAGCAGTAAGCACTTGCAGACCTTCTACATGGGTGACTTGAACTGTTTGTTGAATGAGCCGATGAACATTGTCACTGGTGTCGGCAAGGTTGAATTGGGTCAGCAGGGTGGTTAACCCGCGTTTATTGGGCAGGTCAAAAATACGATGTTGTGACGGCCGTCTCAAGTCAGCATCAATGAGCAACACGTTCAAACCGGCTTGCGCCATGACAACGGCCAAATTGGATGCGGTTGTACTTTTTCCTTCTTCGGGTACAGAACTGGTAACGAGAAGAACACGGGTTGGTGTTTCCATAACGGCATATTGAATAGCGGTGCGCAGAACCCGAAAGGATTCGGCAATAGGAGAACGGGGAAAAGCGGCCGTTACCAGCTTGCTTTCATCATTCTCCATTTTAATTTCAGCAATACCCGTCAAAGTTGGTAACCCCGACAACCGCGCCAGCTGATTGGGCGAGCGCACCGTATCGTCAATATACTCCAACACAAACGCCGCCGAAGCCGCCAACACCAGGCCAATACCTGCTGCTGTCAAAATCGTCACCGTATTATTAGGGGTCACAGGATTTCGGGGCAACGAAGCCGGTTCAATCACACTAATCGTATTGGTTGCGCCCCGTTGAGTACTCGACCTTAAATCAGCATAACTCGTTGTCAGATTTTGTAACGTGCTTTCCAGAGAAGCAATTTCACTCTGCACCTGTGCAATTTCACGCGCACTCTGCAAATTTCCCAACTCTTCCTGTTTGGCGGCAATTTCTGCCTGAGTTTCATCAATCGCTTCTTCGTAATCAGCCAGCAATTCGTTCACAAACTGGTCATCTTCCTGGCTGGCCGGGCTGCGCAAAATGAGCTGGCGTGCCAGTTCATTGGCAACCGCCTGGGCAATGCGTGGGTCACTATCAGTAACAGTAATATCAATAATATTTGTATCGTTTAACTGGCGTACCACAATATCACGAGGCAAAAAAGGCAACCCCAGCGCTTCCATGGCATCATTCCGCACAGTCGCACTATTGGCAATGTCCACGTAAGTAGCGGCCAATTGGCGCGTGGTGGAAAATTCCTGGCTAGAGGGATTGGGACTTTCGATTGTGCTACCGATCATCAGGCGAGTTGTAGAGCGGTAAACGGGTATTTGTTGTCGGGTTGCCAGATAACTGGAAACACCAGCAACCAATGTTGTTAACAAAATGAGCCACCACCATCGCCGTAGCGGAGCCAGATATTCTCGAATTTCAATTTCCATAAAAACTATCCTGTTGAGTAAATGACAGGTTCATATTTTGTGTCGTTTGCTGGCTGCATGAACCATCTGTTTTGAAAAGCATCAGGCTGGAACAGCAGCAACCGCATGGCTGTTCAGGGGCAACCACACACGTTCTCGCAAGGCTTTTGTGATGAGATGTTCTAACATCAGGTGAATATCTTCGACTTGTTCGATGCAGTCGCTGGGAACGTGGATATGTAAATCAACCATAGCACCCAATTTACCAGCATCAAACCCGGTCATCCCAATGGTGTAGGAACCGGCTTTTTTGGCAACGTCGATGGCATTCAGGACGTTTGGCGAGTTGCCACTGGTGGAAATTCCGATGACGACATCGTTTGATTGTACCAGACTGGCTAATTGCTGGGCAAATACATTTTCGTATCCTTCATCATTGGCATAGGCGGAGAGGATAGCCATGTTGTCTGCCAGACCAATGACGCGAAAGTCGGGCCAGTTGGGATGGCGGGTGTTTTTGGCCAGGTCGCAAACGAAATGGCTGGCAGTAGAGGCACTACCTCCGTTGCCCATGATGAACACACGACGGCCGTTTAGGCGGGCTTCGTGCAGGATGTCTATTGCCTTGTGAATAGGTTTGGAATCTATTCGGTCGAGAATTTCTTTGAAAGTGCTAAAGTAATGGGTGACAATGTTCATCATGTTTCTCCTTTGTTGGTTGTGTTGCTGTTATCGGCAATCACACCATTAGGGCTGATAATCGAATATGACTTTGCTGCCGTCTGTGCCTAATTTGAAGGGTAATTCTTGTAAATGGTGGAGGGCATCGCGTACGCATTCTTGTTTTCCTTCGGGGCAGTAGAGGAGCAGGAAGCCACCTCCACCTGCACCAGAGATTTTGCCGCCCAGGGCGCCAGCACGGCGAGCGGTTTCGTACATTTCGTCGAGGGTGCCGTTGCTGATTTGGTTGGCCAGTTGTTTTTTTAGTTGCCAGCTTTCGTGTAAGAGGTGGCCGATGGCGTCGATGTTGCCTTTTTCCAGTTCCTGGCTGGCGGTGTAGGCGATGTCTTTCATTTGGCAGAGTACGGCCGTTTTGTCTTGAATCTTTTGTTTTTGTTCGGCCAGGATGGTATCTGCCTTTCGTGTTACACCTGTGAAAAATAGAAGCAGGTTGGCATTCAGCAGGCGCATGGTGCGGACATCCAGGTCAATACGCCGGCTACGAACCTCACCATTTGGCAAAAACTCCATAAAACGTAACCCGCCATAAGCGGCAATGTACTGGTCTTGAATACCAATTGGTTTGCCCAGAATGTCTATTTCGATTTCACATGCCTCACGTGCCAGTTTTTCTGCCAGAACAAGTTGGCGTTTGTAGGCGTACATGGCATGTAGCGCACCAACGGTGACCGTGCTGGACGAACCTAACCCGGAGCCTTGGGAGGGGATATCTCCCATGGTAGTGATTTCTACCCCTTCGGTGATATTGGTTTTGCGGAAAGCCTCGCGGATGAGTTCGTGCTGGATTTCGTCAACGGAATCTACCATTTCTGTGCGGGTGTAGCCGACGCGGAGTTTTTTATCGAATCGTTTTTTGATGGTGACGAAGATGTATTTATCAATGGATGAAGTGAGGACACACCCGCCATGTTCACGGTAGAAGTCGGGAAAGTCGGTGCCGCCACCAAAAAGGCTTACTCGTAATGGGGTTTGCACAATGATCATGAAAAACACTCCATCAGGTTCAGGCTACTGTCAATTTGCTGTGCAGGACAGGTTTTTGATATTTGGCGATGGCTTGTTGGTAAATGGTTTCTACTTTGGCGGTGATGGCATCCCATTGATGGTGGGCTTCGATGTAAACACGGCCGTTTTTCCCCAATCGCTTCTGTTCTGTCACGTTATCTAACAACCACAAGATTTTTTGGGCAAATTCTCCGGGCTGATTGGCTATTAACAGATCTTTCTCAGCTTTAGCTTGTAAGGCTGCCAATGCATTGGAGCTGGTAATGACTGGTGTGCCGCAGGCCATTGCTTCCAGAATTTTGTTTTGGATACCGGCGCCATATTTCATGGGCACGACAGCCATTGTTGCTTTTTGCAGGAACGGCCGTATTTCTGGCACCGTGCCCGTAACGACAACATTCTCATGCTCGGCTAATGCCTGCACTTCCCTGGAGGGGTCTTTACCCACCAGCCACACTTTTACATCAGGGCGGCGTGCCCACACCAGCGGCATAATTTCTCTTACCAGGTAAACAGCCATTGTGACATTTGCGTGGTAACTCATTTTGCCACTGAGGACAATCGTAGCCGGCTCACGAGAAACGGCCGTGTCTGGCACAAAATACTCAGCATCCACCCCATGCCCAATCACACTAATTGGCGCACCTGCCTCACCAGTCACATTCAATGCTGCCAACGCCGCCTTATCCACTGGCGACGTAATCAGCACATGATCAAACTGATGCAGCAACCACCCCTCAAAACGCTCCGTCCGCTCCAGGTCCAGGCGGCTCCGCAAACGCCCCAACAAACTCTTACTTTCTTCAGCAGCCTGCCGAAACAAATAGCTAATACAATCCACACTATCCCAAACGACTGGCAAACCACGCTCCCGTTTCAGCCATAACCCATACCGGGCTCCGCGCAAATGCTCCACATGCACCACATCAAAAGTCTCGCCATTCAGCATATGCAGCAAATCTGGCCGAAACGAATAAACACTCTGTAAGGGGGCATTACCAGGAAGCGCGCGCAAACAATTAATAGCCGACAACCATGCAGGCATTGGCTTGCTCAGCACCCGACACCCCCAACTTTCCATCACTTCAATCTCATCACGTTCTTCTTTATTTTCCCACAACGTCAGCAGCGTCACCCGATGACCACGATTCACCAGCGACCGCAGCAAATTTCGTGGACGAGAACGCACCAGAGAAGGCATATAAGGAACAACAAATAACACGTTCATATTCATACAAAATCAAATAAAACCGGAATTAAGCTTTTTTGTGTACAAAACCCCCGCATTTACACATCAGATTTCATGTACACAATGGTTCAGACTCATACAAAGCGTAACGAAAAATCCTTACCAATCATCTTACGCCACAAAAGCAGGAGGAGAGCCGTCAAGTTACAGAAATAAATCAATGCAAAGAGGAAAGAGAAACTTGAACATGCAGCCAGAAGAGGAGCACGTCAGCTTTTTACAGTTATTTTCATTAAGAAGTAAATGAAACTTTTCAAAAACGAGGAATCGTGCATCATGGTTGTTGTAAACAACTCAACCAAAAGGAGTTCAAC
>RFGV01000240.1 GCA_003696605.1 Chloroflexota bacterium
GATCACCTCACACGGCTCATATTGCTGGGCAAATACACTATCCAGCGCCTGTGGCAAAAAACGGGCGCTGTTCCAGGTTGGTATGATAACGCTGATGAGTGGGTGGCTATTTTTCATGGGTTGCTGTGCCTCATCCAGATTTTAGCGTAGCCAGGTTAGCTTACAAGCCTGCTTACTTTACAGGAACGGTTTTATCTGTTGGGGAGGTGAAAATACGGGTGGGCATGACGGGAAAAGCAAGCAGGAAAAGGGGGAGCGGCTTTTTGCCAGACAAACAGGTATAATGCGGCTATGGGTAAGCGGCTGGGTTGGCTGTTGGTAGCGACTGGATTGGCTCTGTGGCTGGGTATATTGCTGCTTTGGGAACCGGTTCGTGTGGCAACGGCCGTTTCTCCCCCCACTCATTCAGCCATCCCCTCTCTGCCAGATACCATTGACAAGGCACTACGTCCCCAACTGCTCGCTGCCTCGCCTGACGAACCAATAGACGTCATCATCTATTTACACGGCACGGCCGACTTGCGCCCGGAAACACTGCCTGCCACCTTGCCAGAACGTCGCGCCGAAGTTGTACGCCGCCTGCAAACAACGGCCGCTTCCGCCCAGCGCACCCTTCTCGCCCAACTCCACCAAAGCCAAATCAATGGGCAACCAATCACCTACACCCCCCTCTGGATCATCAACGCCATCGCCCTCACTGCCCCCCCTGACTTTATCAAAACCCTGGCCGCTCATCCCAACGTTGCCCGCATCACCCCCGACACCAAATGGCAAGCCTTTCCTGTCGCCCCCAATCTCCAACAAATCGAAACATTACGCCACCAGGTGAACCCCCTTACAGCCACATTGGCCTGGGGCGTGCGTCACATTCAGGCTCCCAAAGTCTGGTATGGGCTGGGAGTGAATGGTCAGGGCGTCACAGTAGCGATTATGGATAGTGGGGTGGACTGGCAACATCCTGATTTGCTGCCGAATTATCGCGGCAATCTGGGGAATGGGGTGTTTGACCACACGGGAAATTGGTACAGCGCTGTAGATGAATCACAAGCAGAACCCATTGATTTGCTGGGACATGGCACGCATGTAGCTGGAACGGCCGTTGGCCAAAACGGCATTGGTGTTGCACCTGGCGCAAAATGGATTGCTGTCAGCATTGCCAATGCCACCGGCATCATTGCCGAAAGCCACGCCCATGCTGGCTTCCAATGGCTTTTGGCGCCCGGCGGCGATCCTGCACGTGCTCCCGATATCGTCAATAACTCTTGGGGGGGGGTTCCCTGGTTTACCGGCTTCCAGAGCGATGTGGCTGCACTTCAGGCCGCTGGCATCATTCCTGTTTTTTCGGCCGGAAATAGTGGTCCTGTTCCTGGTTCGGTTGGGGCGCCCGCCAGTTATGCCAATACGCTGGCTGTGGGGGCCAGCGATAAACGGGATAAGGTGGCCTGGTTTTCCTCCCGTGGTCCATCCCCCCTGACATCTGACCAAAAGCCCTGGGTGGTTGCACCAGGTACGGAAATTTATTCATCGTTGCCCGGTGGGAAATATGGCATTTCACATGGCACTTCAATGGCTGCTCCCCATGTGACTGGCTTGTTGGCTTTGTTGTTGTCGGCTAATCCGGCATTGGACAGATCGGAAGTGATGGATTTGCTGGCAGAAACGGCCGTTCCGCTGGGGGATACCATCCCCAACAACGATACCGGCTGGGGGCGTGTGGATGCTTACATGGCTGTCAGTAGCCAAACGCCTCATGGAACGTTGTGGGGGCAAGTGCTGGATGGTGTAGTGCCGCTACCGGGCACAACGATTACACTCACAACTGCCTCTGGTCATCCTCTGAATTTCGTCACAGATGAAAACGGCCGTTTTACGGCCACTTTACAAACCGGCACATACACCATCACCGCCAGCCTGTTTGGCTATGCGCCACTCCCCCCCACACCTGTCTCTATTACCACCGGGCAATCTATTAGCCGTCAATTCCATCTGACCCCTTTGCCCGCAGGCGTCGTCACGGGTGAAGTCCGAGATGCCATCACCGGTCAGCCTGTGGCCGCCACTATCAGTGCCTCCCCGGCCCCGATAACAACAACGACGGATGAAAACGGCCGTTTTACCCTCACACTCCCTTTTGCTCAATACAAACTCACAGCCCGCGCCAACGGATACCGACTGGCACGGGAAATCGTGCTCCCCTCCCCAGACAAAACCCATATCCAAAACTTTTCGCTCTTCCCTGCCCCAACCATCCTGTTGGTGGATAGTGGTGCCTGGTATTTTGCCAGTTACGCCAATTACTACCTGACGGCGCTGGATGCGCTGAACTACACGGCTGATGTCTGGACTGTTTACAATCCGCTTGAGGATGTCCCTGTAACCAGCACATTACGGCCGTATGACGTAGTTGTCTGGTCGGCTCCCCTCGACTCACCCGGCTACCTGAATGCCAATAATGTGATTACCGATTTTTTGGGAAACGGCGGTAATTTGTTCATTAGTGGACAGGATGTGGGGGCCTGGGATGGCTGGGGGATTGATACCCAAATCTGGTGGCAGCGAGACCTGGAAGCGCGGTTTATCGGCCAAACGGCCGTTTCCCATACCATCAGCGGCGCACCCGACACACCCTTTGCCGGGCTTCAGATCACCTTGAATGAAGGCGACAGCGCCAACAACCAGACACTCCCCGATGTCAGCGAACCCACTTCTCTCCAAAGCCTCTCCCACCCTGCTTTTCTGTACGACACAGGTGAAGCCGCCGGACTCCAGACCGGACGCTGCAAACCATTTCGTATCGTCTATTTAGGCTTTGGTCTGGAGGGCGTAACAACCGCAATTGACCGTATTGCCATTGTGGACCGCTCGCTGGACTACTTTCAACAGCCAAGACAAACGAATGGCGGGCGCTGGATAGCAGACCCCGTTGATGAGTTTGTGCTGGCAGGTCAGGTTTTAACTTATACGCTCCAGTTCCAAAACTTGAGTGAGATTTATACGGACACGTTCCAACTAACGGCAAGTAGTGATGGCTGGGAAACTGATTTGCTGACAAGGACAATCACACTGGGGCCATGCAGTAAGAGCATGACGGCCGTAACGGTAACTGTGCCTGTGACAGCGGGACGGGATGTAGAAAATGTGACCCGTGTAACGGCCGTTTCGGCCAACGACCCATCCTTCAACACAACCATTACCTTGCATCACAAAACACCCGGCCGTGTTCTCTTTGTGGACGACGATCGCTTTTACAATCGGGAAAACAGATACCTGACCGCCCTCACCAATATGGGACTGACACCCGATGTTTGGGAAAGTGACCATGCCTTCCACAAAAAGAACATTACCGCCGAATTTCTGCAAGCATATGACATGGTATTCTGGTACACGGGCTATGATTGGTTTGCCCCCATCGAATCTTTGGAACGGGATGCCTTGACAGCTTATCTGGCACAGGGTGGCCGTTTGTTTCTGAGCAGTCAGGATTTTCTTTATTACAATCACGAATCAGCACTGGCAAAATCGTATTTGGGTGTTGCTGCTTATCATGAATCGGTCACACCAACGGCCGTTTTTGGCATCCCCCCCTGGTTTGATGGGTATGACAACTCCTGGCCCCTGGTCTATACACCCTACCAGAATTTTAGCGATGGTGTAATGCCCGACAGGAAAAGTCGGCCGTTTTTGTGGCACAACACCGGCATGCCCGCAGGCATTGCCAGCGCCGGCGACAACTGGCGTACCGTATTCCTGGCATTCCCCTGGGAACTGTTACCACCAGATGCCCGGCAAACAAGCATGAACCAGATTGTGGGCTGGCTGACTGATGTGGGCGCATCTGAGTTCCGGGTGGATAAACGGAGCAGCCCGCCGATGGCTACGCGAATTTACACCTTGACTGTACATAACAGTGCGCCGGTGAGCACGTCTGTGCGGGTGACGAATACCTTGCCGGCGGCACTGATGCTTCAGCCCCATTCGCTAACTGGCTCGGCTGTATATGATGCGAGCCAAACGGCCGTTTTTTGGCAAGGCACAGTAGGCGCGGGCGAAACTTACACCATCACCTATGCGGCAACTTTATCAGCCGGTTTACCCGACGGCACGCAAATAGACAATCCAGTACAAATTACCGATCTGGGACTTGGTGTGACTTTTACCCGAACGGCAACGGTGTGGACAAATACACCTGATTTAAGTGGCAGTTGGTTATTGGGAGAGGTGACACGCCGTGGTGATAAGTACACGCTCACTTATACGCTGGCTATGCATAATGAGGGGGCAGTCACAGGAACGGCCGTTTCTGCCACACTCCATCTGCCACCAAACCTTTTCTTCCTCGCCCCCACTCTCCAGGTCAGTAGCGGCACACTCACCTTCACCTCAGCCATCACCTCACCTGCTGTTATCTGGCAGGGCAGTATCATCCCACAGCAACCAGTTACCCTGTCTTTGGTGATGACCAGCACTGTGCCTTATTTGCCAGACTGGGCAGCAGCAACGGCCGTATTGGATGACCACATAACCACACCCTATTTGCTCACCCACACCACCTGGCTTTTGCCATACACCTATTATTTTCCGGTTTGGTACCAATCTTCCATTGCACAAAACGAATAGTCTCGTTATTATTTTGGGCAGAGGCGTTGCCCAGGATAGCCGTATCATTCCACGCTGGCAACCAGAATTTTTCCTAAACATTCACATAACAAAAGGGAAACAAGGCATGCTGAATGGCGACGATGTGATTCAAATCGCATATGTGGAAGACGAGCCGAACATTTCTCAGCTTCTGGTTAGTGGGCTGGGGTTGTTTGGTATTAAGGTGCATCCCGTTTATATGAGCGCAGAAGAGTTGTTGGCCAACATGGATAACTCAGACCTGGCTCAGGTAGATATGTTGTTTTTTGATATTCGGTTACCGAGGATGACTGGCGTGGAGTTGGCGAAGGAATTGCGGGCGCGGGGGGAGAAACGGCCGTTTGTCCTTGTGAGCGCATGGCCCCCCCCCAGCAAAGAAACCCTAAACGCAATTGGCGCGGAATTCCTCCCCAAGCCATTTGACTTTGCCGACGTCGTACACACTATCCAGCGGCTAGTTGCCAAATAACCTTTTTCCGTCGGCACTGATTTTATGAACTGGCTGCATTTACCCAACGGGCACGCGTTACTTTAAGCAAATCAGCCACGCCTATTTTGAGGTTAATGCCGCGTTGTCCGGCACTAATATAAATTTGCTCATGGCTTTGGGCAGCCACGTCCAGATAAATATCAAACCCCTTATTAATGAGTAACAACGGGGAAATCCCCCCCACTTGCAAGCCAGTCATTTCTTCTGCTTCCTGGTGGGTAGCCATTTTCAGCTTTTTAACGCCTGCCGCCTGTGCCAGTTTTTTAAGGTCTAGCGTCCGATTAGCCGGAATGATCACTAACATCGGTTTGGCAGACGGCCGTTTTACCACCAGCGTCTTAAATACCTGCTCTGGAGATACCCCAATTTGAGCGGCTACTTCTACCGCGTCCCGAATGGTATTTGGGTAGGTCACAGCCTCATAACGGATTTTTTTACCCTCCAGAAACTTCATTGCCAGCGTTTTTTCCATACCCTTTCCCTGCTTACTTCTTCAAATATCCAAGTTCGCGCATTGCTTCCATAAGCGGTTCATCATCAGCTACCACCATTGCTCCAGCCAGCCAACGGCCGTTTGACCCCAAAAATACATACCCATGTCCACTATGCGTGGCGTCAATAGGAACCAGAAGCTGATTGACACGTGTCATCCGAACTGGTGTATTGAACCGAATAAACTCCGGATAATAAATTTCAATCACCAGTTGTTCCTCGTTATAACGGCGCAATGTTTCATCCGAAAGCCCCAAATCAATCAAGGCCGTGTTATTAAATTTAGAGAATGTTTCGTCAAGTGCGGTTTTCAGCCGGGCATATTCCGGCATACCGGGGCGCAAAATTTCGGTAGTGCCGTAATTGTGAACCACAATACGGCTGGGTTCATAGGTTGGCTGAAATGGCAAGAACCACAGCAGATTGCCAGTATTGAAAGCGTTAATTGACCAGTAAAAGAAGCCCGCTACTATCAAAAAGATGATGAGCGGCTCCCTGATTCTCGGTCTTCCCATCTTTTCCATTGTTCTGATCTCCCATACAAGTTCATGGTTCAGGGGAGTGCGGCGAGAATTTGGCCAACCGTGGGGCGGTCTCTGGTTTCCAGGCCGAGGTGTCGCCATAAAATACGGCCGTCTTGCCCCACAATGTATGTGGCCGGGTAAGGAATCGGCCGTTGTTGGGGATCCTGGTCATTAAACAAGCCCCATGCACGAATCACAGCCTGATCAGCATCCGCCAAAATCGGAAACGGCAAATCCCGTCGCTCACGCAATGCCTGATTTGTTTCTACATCCTGGGGCGAAACAGTCCACAAAGCCACACCCTTTGCCTGAAATTCGGCATACGTTTGTGCCAGTTGCACCAACTGGCGCTGACACCACGGTCACCAATCCCCTCGATAGAAAACGAGCACGACAGGGGATTGATCTATCGCTGCAGATAGGGAAAACGGCCGATTATCTGTATTCAACAACGTAAAATCCGGCGCCACATCCCCCACTTTCACGGCAATTGCCTCATTTGGATGCAACAAACTCATTCTTTCACCTCACTCAATAGGACTGTTTACCCACATCAAATTAAGTCGTCTGTTAAGCATGTAATTGTATAATAACCTAATGGCTTTTCATACAAGGAGGCCCCATCTATGAGTGCACACACACCTGATTGGGTCCAGGACGCTATATTCTACCAAATATTTCCAGATCGGTTCGCCAAAAGCGAACGTTTTGGGCAAGACTATCCACCCAAACCCACCAATCTGCAACCCTGGGGAGCACCACCGACCACTCATGGATTTCAGGGAGGTGACTTGTTGGGGATTATAGAGCGGCTGGATTACCTGACCGATCTGGGTATCAATGCCATTTACCTGAATCCCATTTTTGCTTCAGCCTCTAACCACCGGTATCACACCTACGATTATTATCAGATTGATCCGTTGCTGGGTGGCAATCGGGCTTTTTGTGAATTCCTGAATGCGGCACATCAACGAGGCATTCGTGTCATTCTGGATGGTGTATTTAATCATGCCAGTCGGGGCTTTTTTCAGTTTAATCATTTGTTAGAATGTGGACCCGAATCACCTTATGTAGATTGGTTTCACGTGCATGGCTGGCCGGTAAATGCTTATTTGGAAAATCAGCCCCCCAATTATGCGGCCTGGTGGGGGCTACATGCGTTACCCAAGTTCAATACCAATACGCCTGCAGTACGTGAGTTTTTGTGGAATGTAGGCACGTATTGGCTGGAACAGGGTATTGATGGCTGGCGGCTGGATGTGCCGAATGAAATTGATGATGATTCTTTTTGGCAGGAGTTCCGTCGCCGCTGCAAAGCTGTAAATCCGGAGGCTTATATTGTTGGTGAGCTTTGGGGAGATGCCCGCCGCTGGTTGCAAGGGGATCAGTTTGATGGGCAAATGAATTATATGTTTACGCGGGCGGCTTATGGTTTTTTTGCTGGTGAGCGTATGGACCAGACGGATACGGGTCGTACTGGGCTGGGGTACATGTCCCCATTGGATGGGTATGGGTTTGCAGCTGAGTTGCATCGTCTGTTTAATGAGATGTATGATAGCGCGATTGTGCGGGCGCAAATGAATATGTTGGGCAGCCATGATACGCCACGACTCATGACGGTGGCCTGTCATGATCGGGATACGGTACGGTTGATGTTTATGTGTTTGCTAACGGTTCCTGGCGCACCGAATATTTATTACGGGGATGAGATTGGTTTGCCGGGTCGGCATGATCCGGATTGTCGGCGAGCGTTTCCCTGGCATGATGAGGAGAGTTGGGATCGGGAGTTGCTGGCAGAGGTGCAGCGACTGGTGGCTTTGCGGCATGAGTTGCCGGCATTGCGCCGGGGTGATTTTGAGGTGGTGTATGCGACGCATCAGGTGGTGGTGTATCAGCGGCGGTATGGTGAAAAAACGGCCGTTGTTGCCTTTAATGCAGGTGTTGAACCCGCTACATTTACTGTGCCACCTGATTTTTCTTTTCATTTACCTGAACGATTAACTGAAACGGGAGAGGTGCTTGCTGGTGGTCACGTGGTACAATTGTCGGGGCGAAACGGCCGTATTTGGGCCAACTAATTCCTGAATTCGCCTCTTTTTTCGCTTCATTAACGGTAGAACTTGACTTTTCAGGTATCATATAATACATACTCGCTATCAATCCATTTAACTTTAGGAAGAGGCCAAGGTAACCACAATGCGAGAGAATCTTATGGAAAACACGTCCGTCAAACGCAGTACTCCCATTGAACCAGAAGACGCACATATTCTCGTGGTCGAAGACAATGTTTCCAACTTTGTTTTGATCGCGCGTCTTTTGGCATATATGGGCGTGCAAAAATGTGAGTGGAAAACAACAGGGTGGGGGGTGGTCGATTTTGCCAATACAATGCCACGTGTGGATCTGATTTTAATGGATCTCCGGCTCCCCCATGAAGATGGCTATGAAGCACTCCGCCAAATCCGTCAGGATGAGCATTTGAAGGACACGCGCGTTGTCGTCGTTACAGCTCATGGAAGTGCAGCCGAAATGCAAAAAGCCCGTGAAGCGGGTTTTGATGGGTTCCTCAGCAAACCACTGGACCCAGACCGTTTCCCTGATCAGATTCGAAAGATCTTGCGTGGTGAAGAAGTATGGGATTTGGGTGTATAGGTTATGCTGAATTCGGCAAAAACGGCCGAATACATACCCACATTATTTTTGTCAAGTCATCACTAAATAATCCATCATTGCCCAGTATTAGTAATCAAGATGCTATCCTGGCTATCCGATCTGTTTCGCATTGAATCAACCGATCCAGAAACTCAGCAAAACGGCCGAATCGTTCAGGCACTAATTCTCCTGACCGTATTTCTTCTAATCGTCCGTGCCGTCAGCGGATACCTGCAAATATGGATAGACGAACAAACCCTCCCCCTTTCTGGCCCACGCACCCCCCTTCGTATTCTAGTTGTTTTGTTTCTTGCTTCAATCTCTCTATATCGTGTCCGCAAAGGCCATCCCCGACAAGGGGCACACCTCTTCTTCTCCTTCTTTAGTGCGGCCATCATCCTTTTCCTCTTTGCAAACATCGGAGAAGACGTCCTTCCCTACCTGCTCATTATCACCGTATTGGCCATTGCCTATGCCGACTCATTCCGAATAGCCGCAATTTATCTCGTCATCATCGGCTCTGGCGTTTCCACTTTCTACTATTTCTCCGACGCTTATAACTTATTCGATATCATTGCTTACTGGATTGTTATCGGCGGCATCTCTCTAACTGCCTGGTTAACAAACCGATTTCGTGAGCAAGTACTTATTCGCCTGCGCCAAATAAGCCGCGATCTTTCCCAAAAAACCAATTTGCTACAACACCGCACCCAACAATTCCAGTATAGTGTTCGTGTTAGCCAGGTTGCCAGCACCTCCCTCGAACCAACCAGCCTTTTCAAAACCATTGTGCAATCTATTCACGAACAATTTGGTTACTACCATGTAGCCTTGTTCTTGCTTGATCAGACAAACCAAAAACTGGTATTACGTGAAGCCGCCGGAAAAGACGCCAAAGCCAAAAAGGACCAGTCTTACGAATTGCCGCTTGATGCCAACACACTCGTGTGTTGGGCAGCCCAGAACCGCACAGCACGTCTTATCACCAACACAAATACAGATTCAGACTTTAATACCGATTTATTATTGCCAGAAACCCATTCTGAACTGGCATTACCACTAATCGCACGAGGTAATTTGTTAGGTGTGTTGGATATCCAAAGCCAGGAATCCGATACTTTCCAAAGCGAAGACATCACGATCTTGCAATTAATGGCCAACCAAATAGCTATTAATCTGGATAACGCACACCTGTTTGCAGAAGTGGAACATCGGCTCAATGAAACAAATCAGTTGCTGGAACTAAATAATTTACTGGCAACCACTCAAGATGTAGGTGAACTTTATCGGCGTGCCGCTCGTGTCTTTGTGGAACAATTAGAATGTGCTCGCTGCATTATTTATGAAATCACGCCTGATTCTGAACGGATAACCATGTCTGTTACCTGTCAGGCCAATGAAGACGATAGCCAGGAATGGATGCTGGAGACAAGTGATCAGGAAATAGATCCAAATGCTTTGCCATTGACAGCAAAAGTGGTGGAAACCCAAGAAGCGTATCAGGAACAAATTGATGAACCACCACACCATTACTGTTTGGAAATCCCGCTGCAATATCGTGATCAATTATTGGGCACCATTCATCTTTGTCGGCAAGAAACCCAGGAACCTTTTTCGCCAGGAGATGTGCAATTGGCGCGCGCGATGGCCAGCCAAACGGCCGTTACTCTGCTCAACACCCGCCTCACCGCTGATGCACAAGGACGCATTGCTCAACTCAGCACCATCAACCGTATCACCACAGCCCTCTCCCTTGCACCCACCCTCAAAGACATCTTTACCAGTGCTCGCCGCGAAATTCTCTCCATGCTCGAAGCCACCGGTATGTCTATTGTCCTGCTCGACAAAGATGGCCAACATCTCCACTGGGTTTACGGGTATGAATACGGTCAGGAAGTTGATCTTTCCCAAATTCCACCGATTCCCATCACCAAAGGATTTAGCGGCTACGTCGTACGCACCCGCGAACCACTACTCATCAACAAACACCTGACCGAACTACGCGAAGAGCTACAAGCTATCACCGTAGGGGCACCTGCAAGCACATGGCTAGGGCTTCCCCTCATCGTCACCAACAAACTTATCGGCGTACTCGCTGTCGAAAACGAATATGATCCCGACGCATTTAGCCCTCAAGACGTGGCATTGCTTAAAACAATCGCCGGACCAATCGCCATTGCCATCAACAACCTGCTTCAATTCGAAGAAATCCAAAAAGCCCTCGAATTCCAATCGCAACAACGTACCAGACTTCAGGCTGCTGCCGACATTGCTGCAGCCACGACCAGTATTCTCGATCTGGACACATTGATCAATCAGGCTGTTAATCTAATCCAGGAACGATTTGAACTCTACTATGTAGGCTTGTTCCTGATTGACGCCACAACCAATTATGCCGTTCTCCGTGCAGGCACAGGGGAAGCAGGAAAAGTACAGCTTGCTGCTGGACACAAACTAAAAGTGGGTGGGCACTCTTTAATTGGTGGTGCCACAGCGGATGGTGTTCCCCGTATCACCCAGGATGTTACTCAAGATAAAGAATGGCGCCCCAATCCTTATTTGCCAGATACTCGATCAGAATTGGCTATCCCTTTGCGTGTACGAGGGCAAATTGTAGGGGCATTGACTGTACAAAGCACTCAACCCAATGCATTTCATCCTGAACTGATTAGTGTTTTGCAAACGATGGGCGATCAACTTGCTGTTGCGATTGAAAATGTGCGCTTGCTCACAGATGCAGAGGCACGTGCCGCACAGCAAACTACTCTGAACCAGATTAGCCGACAATTACACCAAAGTGTGAATGTGGAAGAAATTGTACGTGTAGGGCTACAGGCAATTGCAGAACAGTTGCAGATAACGCCTGTGGAACTTCATTTGGGCAGAACTGTTCCCGATAGTAGTACGCAAGATCGTAACAGTTCTTAAAAGCTTGTGTATGGAATAGGGAGCAATGAGTAATGAGTGAACATACTTCTGAAATTGCCAACCGTTTTTTAGACACGAACATACCTAATACAGCCCGCATTTTTAATTATATGTTGGGTGGTTCGGCCAATTTTGAAGTTGACCGACAGGTGGCTGAACAAATCTTGCAACAAATGCCCTCCTTACGAAAGTGGGTGCGTTTGCGGCATGCTTTTGTGCAGGAAGCTGCCTATCGGTTGGGAGAGGAGGGGTTTGGGCAATTTTTGGATTTTGGTTCGGGTATTCCGGCCGAAGACCAGATTCATACGACTGTACCGAATGCGAAAGTGATTTACAGTGATATTAATCCGGTGGCTGTGAGTTATGGTCAAAGTTTGTTTGCCAATATGGATCGGGTGGCTTTCATCTTTGGGGACGTGCGACAAATTGAGCGTATTTTACAGTCATCTGAGGTTAAGCAATTGATTGATTTGCAAGAAAAAGTGGCTATTGGCCTGAATGCGTTAATGCTTTTTTTGCCGCCGGAGGATTTGAAGCGAATTGCGAGGGTTTTGCACGATTGGGCACCGAAGGGCTCAAAGTTGTTTGTTGTTTTTCAAACACGGCAAGCGGGTAGCTCGATGGCACAGTATGAAAATATGCTGGAGATAAGTCGTATGGCTGGTTTTCCGATTCGGCTTTATACATTGGAAGAGCATATTGAGCTGCTTGAACCGTGGTCTGTTGATTGTCTGGAACCGATTGCTGAGTTTTTGGGTTTGCCGGATGATTTTATTACGAAGGCGGATGAGGAAGGTATTGGTATGCAGTTTTTTGCTGCGATTATGTGTAAGTAAAGTGGACAGGGTTGATTGTTGAGGAATGGCTGAGTCTTTTGTGGTGCGCTCGGAGCAGTGGTCTGGAGCTGATGGGGAGATTGTCTCGGCGTTGACGGATGCGTTTGTGCGCCGGGCTATTGATAATCGGGGCAGGTTGACTTCGCCACGACGGGCTGGGGAGGTGGTGTCGCCGCTGGTGTCGTTGCTGGAGGGGGTGATGTCGGAAACGGCCGTTGCCGATGATATCATCCACCTTGCTTCTTCTCTGGCCGAACAAGGACTTTCTGTGGAAAGTGGTGTAGCCCTTATGCAAGCCCTTAGCCAATCCCAATGGGCACAGTCTCTCGACACATCCTCCTTCCAGAAGCTCAACCAATTTCAGATTACATTTTTAGGCGCACTCTCTGAAGCCCGCGAACGGATTACATTACGTTCTCAGGAAAACACCCAGCGCGCGCTCCACGACGCTTTGCAAAATCAGCTCAAGCAACAAAGTCTGTTGCGAGAAATTCAGGAAGAACGAAGTGCCACACTTAACAAAATTCTTCAGCTCAGCGCCCAATTGGCACGAATCAAAGACGAAAGTGTGCTGTTGGACGAAGCAGTTAGTGGCATTTGTCGGTCACTTGACCTGGCGAACGTGACTATTTTTGAGCGACATGCACCAGATAACCATTGGGCAATTCGTACAACCACCGCCGATTTCCTTCAGCCCGGTCACGATATTCCGGCCAGGATGCTGGCTCAACTCAATGAGGCAATGTCTGCTGGTGGTGAATTGCTCACACTAAACGAAGAAACACAAACTCTTTCGGTAACACTTATTCTGAATGTAGGCAAAAAGGTAATTGGTGGCATTATTGCTAATAGTAATTCATCTTCACCTGAGTATCTTCAGGATTTGCCGGTGTGGCTACGCACATTTGCCCAAAATCTGGCTGCGCTCTGGCGTAATATTTCTTTGTTGACTGAGGCGGCTAATCGGGCCAAAGAATTGGAAATTTTGTACGGCCGTTATCTGGATACTATCTGGGGAGACGAATCGGCCGTTTTACATGCCCGCTATGACCAGAATCGCCTGACACTTGACCGAAATATATCCTCCCCCGCTCCTGCAACAACAGAAACCAAGCACTCATTCCCGCTCCAGATTGGCGAACATACCTTTGGCCAACTCAAACTGCCATCCAATGTGACCCTGTCGGACAGACAAAAGGAAACATTGGAAGCCATTTTGCGGGAAATGAGTAGTGCCCTCAACAACACACAACTGGTACAAACCACCCGTGCTTACTCCAACCAGTTGAGCCTGGCTGCCGAAGTATCACGTGCAGCGACCACACAGCTTGACCGACAAAAACTCATCGAAGAGGTGGTAGAACTGATTCGCGCTCGTTTCAATTATTACTATGTCGGCCTCTTTCTGGTGGACGATTCAGGCGAGAAGGCGGTGTTACAGGCAGGCACAGGAGAGGCTGGTCGCATACAGGTAGAACGCCAACACAGCCATACAGTGGGGGGCAAATCTATGGTAGGAACGGCCGTTGCTACCGGCATCGCCCAAGTCGAACAAGACGTCCGTGAAGCCACCAACTTTAGCCCCAATCCCCTCTTGCCAGACACTCGCGCCGAACTCGCTTTGCCCCTGCGTACTCGCAACCATATCATCGGGGCACTTACAGTACAAAGCACTCAGGTAGGCGCGTTTTCGCGTCAGACCATTACCGTTTTGCAAACATTGGCCGATCAATTGGCTGTGGCCATTGAAAATGCAACCCTCTTTGACCGACTTCAGGACAACCTGGAAGCAACCAATGCGCTCTATGAAGCCGGAAGGCGCATCGGCGCCGCCAAAACAGCCCAAGATGTGTATCAAGCGTTGGTTGACTTTGCGGCCCACTCCGAAACGGCCGATATCGCTCACATCATTACTGCCGACCCCAACGCCCCTGACTTCCTTATCTCCCCAGCCCTGTGGAGCCGTCAACCTGTTCCTTATAACCCTCAACAACGGTATTTACGCGATCGGTTCGTTTTTAGCGAACATTTGCAAGAAAATCGCCTGATCATTCTACGGGAATCAGACACAAAAACTGGCGTCGATCCGTACACCCGCAAACTTATGAAACAATATGATGTCAGAACAACTGCGCTGATTCCTATTCATACAGAAAATGAATGGTTGGGCACACTGGCTTTGCACTGGACAAACGCGCTGCCTATTACGCCAAACACGCTACAACCTTACCGCACATTGGCCGACCAGGCTGCTATCACGCTTTCCAATCAGAGACTATTGCAGCAGGCAGAATTGCTTTATGAAATCGGCCGTGCCTTAAGCCAGGCATTAACCCGCGAGGAAGCATTGAATATTGCTGTAGAGGGTGTCAGTAGCTACACGGCCGTTTCCCAATGTCGTATCGTTCTTTACGATTCCCAAATCGGTCAGGGGCAAATTGTTGCCGAACATATTCCTACCAGCCTGGTAGATACCGTCTCCTTCCCCATGTTGGGTGACTATGTCTATGAACAACTCAATCAGAACCCAGCCCCCTTGTTGCTAGAAATAACCGATACCCGTCTTCCCGCAGAAGCAAGACGATTATATTTGCAACAGTTTGGCGTAGAAACGTCATTACTGATTCCTGCATTTAGCCAACAAGAGTTAATTGGGTTCATGGCTCTGGATTCACAACACGGAAAACGGCCGTTTACCCCCAACAACATCATCTTCGCCCAAACCGTCATGGACCACCTCACCACCCAACTGGAAAACCTGAAACTTCTGGACGAAGCCCTGCGCCGTGCTCAGGAACTCATCACCCTCAACCAGGTACAATCCAGCCTCACCGGTATCATTGACCTTGACCTTTTGGCACAAACCACCTACAACCAAATCGGCCGTTTACTCGACAACACCTGCTTCTCCCTCGCCCTCTACAACGCCGACACCCACGAATTCACCCCCATCCTGACCATACAGGAAGGCATGACCATAGAAAGCCCCCCCATCACCCTGACACCCGACCACCCCATCTACCAATTCCTGCACACAGGCGAACCATTACTGACCGACAAAAACCACCCCCTTATGCAAAACACCCCCTTCGACATCGGCATCGAAAAACCACAATCCGCCGTCTGGATTCCCCTGACACGCGAAGGCAAACCGTCCGGTCTGCTAACACTACAAGCCTACGATCAACACGTTTACAACGAAAACCACCTCCAGCTACTCCGCAGTATCGCCACCCAAACCAGCCTGGCTATCGAAAACGCTCGCCTGTTCCGCCAAATACAGCACCAATTGGATGAACTCCAGGCATTAGACAAACTCAAGACCCAATTCCTGGCCAACATGTCCCACGAACTACGCACACCATTAAACTCCATCATTGGCTTCTCCAAAGTCATGCTCAAAGGCATTGATGGCCCTCTGACCAAAGAGCAAGAAGAAGACCTCACTACCATTTACCAAAATGGCCAACATCTACTTATGCTCATCAATGAAATTCTGGACATGGCGAAAATCGAAGCGGGCAAGATGACCCTCACCTTTGAGTCAGTGGATTTGGAAGAAGCCGCGCGAACCGTTCTGGCTACGACACGCACTCTAATCAAAGAACGTGTTGTGCTCACGTGGGATATTCCCCCAGATCTCCCTCCAATCGAAGCGGATGGCACGCGCATCCGGCAAATCTTGCTGAATTTGCTATCTAATGCCGCCAAATACACAAATGAAGGAAGTATTCATTTACGTATTGAGCAACCAAACGAAAACCTGGTTCACATTACAGTAAGCGACACAGGTATTGGCATCGCGCCAGAAGATTATGACAAAGTTTTTGCCGCCTTTGAGCAAGTGGATAATTCTACTACGCGCACAGTAGGGGGCACAGGGTTAGGGATGCCTATCACCAAATGGTTAGTTGAATCGCACAACGGCCGTATCTGGTTCGAAAGTCAGGTAGGCCACGGCACAACCTTCCATATCGCCCTACCCATCAAACAAACCCAGAAAACAGCCGAACTCTCTCTCAACCAATCGTCAAATTCTGGCACAAAAACAACCTGACCGTAGAGGAAGCAACTAATTATGAACATTACTTACAAAATCATTTGCTCAAGCTGTCACACACCAATTTCCAAAAACAGCCTCATTGAGCACTGCCCCCAATGCGGCAACAACTGGCTGGACATAGAATACAGTTACCATACACTCCATCACTGGCCAGATTTATTATCCGAACGGGGAGCATCACTCTGGCGGTATCATGAACTGTTACCCATTCACCACCAGGCCAATATCATCTCATTCGGTGAGGGCTGGACACCACTCTACCACGCCCAAAACCTGGGGTTAATGCTGGGACACCCTCACATTTACATAAAGGACGAACGTCAGGGACCAACTGGCTCATTCAAAGATCGGCAAGCCTCCATTGCTGTCAGTGCCATGAAAGAAGCCGGCATCAAAGAAGCTGTGGTCGCATCCACTGGTAACGTGGCGATTGCCTACTCTGCCTATTGCGCCCGTGCCGGTATCAAGCTTTGGGTTTTTGTCACCAGTTCTGTACCGGCCGACAAGATGCGTGAAGTCGCCTTGTATGGCTCGGAAGTAATTAAAGTGGCAGGAACGTATGATCAGGCCAAACAGATTGCTGCCGAATTTGCCCGATCCAAAAACCTGTTTCTGGATCGGGGATTACGCAATCTGGCTGCCAGAGAGGCAATGAAAACGATTGCTTTCGAAATTGCGGAACAACTGGGCACAATTTTTGCCGGACATGATGCCTCGCTTGTTAATGGTAATCGGTTCCCCTGGCGTGCCCCAGATTGGTATTTACAGGCGGTCAGTGGTGGCTTGGGGCCTGTTGGGGTCATGAAAGGCTTCCAGGAATTGCAAGCATTAGGCCTGATAGAGAAGATGCCTAAGTTGGGTATCTTTCAGGTAAGTGGATGTGCCCCAATGGTCAGCTCGTTTGAAAAAGGGCTAACTGAAGCTGAAGATATTGAGCAACCGATTACGGATATTGCTACACTGGCGACGGGTAAGCCGGGTAAGGCGTATCAGGTATTGCGTGAACTCATTCTGACGTATGGCGGCACAATGACGGCCGTTACCGATGGGGAAGCATTTCGCGCATTAAAACTATTAGCCCAAATGGATGGTATTTCAGTGGAACCAGCAACGGCCGTTACGATTGCCGGCCTCATCAAACTCATCCGTCAGGGGGTTATCTCCCCCCACGAAACAGTCATCGTCAACTGTTCCGGTCACACCTTCCCCGTCGAAAAACACATCGTTGGCGAACAATACGCCCGCGACATGCTGGCCAACGCCAATTCCGAGCCACACGGACGAGAAGAAGGCATCCTGACAGCACTAGAAGAAATAGACGGCCGTATCCAACGCATCGCCATCATCGAAGACAACCTTGACTCCAGCCGCTTACTGCGGCGCATCCTGCAAGCACAAGGTGACTTCCTCATCGAAGAAGCCCACAACGGCACCGAAGGACTCGCCCTCATCCAACGCACTCGTCCCAATCTCGTCATCCTCGACCTTATGATGCCCGGCATGGACGGCTTTGCCATTGTCGAAGCCATGAAAAACGACCCAAATTTACGCCACATTCCCGTCATTGTCGTCACCGCTAAGGAATTATCGGCTATTGAAAGAGCCCGTCTAAGCGGTAAAATAAAAGCATTATGGCAAAAAGGATCATTTTTAGACTCCGATCTGCTGCAAGAAATAAAAGAAGCTTTACCAAAAACATAGTCTGAATATAATAGGGTAATTTACCAAAAAAAAGACAAGTAATGAGCGAACCGCAAGCAACTAAAATTCTCTACATTGAAGATGACCACGCTAGCCGCCGACTGGTTGAGCGCGTGCTAACCAGCCGGGGGTATCGCGTGTTACTGGCCAGCGACGGCCTCAAAGGCATCGCCCTGGCCCGTGAAGAAAACCCCCAGTTAATTCTGATGGACATCAACCTGCCCAACATGGACGGGCGAGAAATCACCACACGTTTGCGCAGCTTGCCTAACTTTGCCAACACCCCCATCATTGCCCTCACGGCCAATAACAGTCCCGGTAGCCGTGAACTGGCATTGGCTGCTGGTTGCACCGGTTTTATGACCAAGCCCATTGATGTGGCGACTTTTCCGCAAAAGGTACAGGAATAC
>RFGV01000241.1 GCA_003696605.1 Chloroflexota bacterium
AGATTGGTTGATTTTTCGTGGTGCGTTAGACCGGTTTGGGATTCAGCCACGCACATTAATTGGACTGCGGGGAATTATTCTAGGCCCGTTTTTACATGGTAGTTTTCGTCATTTGGCAACCAACACAATTCCGTTTGTGGTGCTGGGGTGGCTGGTGATGGTGCGAGGATTAGGTCGTTTTGTCATGGTGTCGGTCATAACGGCCGTTATTAGCGGGCTAGGCACCTGGCTCCTGGGCGGCTCCGGAAGCACTCATATTGGCGTTAGTGGCCTGATCTTCGGGTACTTCGGTTACATTCTGCTCAGCGGCTACTTCGAGCGCACATTCTCGGCCATCATTTGGGCAGTGGTCGTTTTTCTGGCATATGGTGGCATCATTTTTGGTATTCTGCCTCAAGGAAATGGTATTTCATGGCAAATGCACCTGTTTGGCTTACTTGGCGGTGCTCTGGCGGCTTATCTGCTTTCCGAAAAAAATAATCGCCAGTTAATCTAAACCCGTAGAGAAATCGTGCCAATGAGGCAATGTTATTGGTTTTAATCGAGCCTCAATAGTTTGCCGATGCTGTTCTAGCCACGGTGGCAATTTGAGCATTTGCCCCAATGTCTCTTCTGGCTCGTCCACCAGAAAACCAGGGCCGGCTGTGGCAATTTCCACAATGTGCCCATCAGGATCGTTTGTGTAAATGCTCTTGAAATATATGCGATCCATGACAGGCGAAACACGTAAACCGGCTTGTATCAGCTTTTCCCGAAATATTAATTGTGTTTCTTCGTCTGGAACAGCAAAGGCATAATGATGGGTTTGACCAGCCCCCATACGTACATAACGGTAACGGGGATCGGCTGGGTTTCGTTCGAAATAGGTGATGAGTGTACCCGGACGGCCGTTTTCCACACCCCAATACCAGTGGGCTGAAGTCGGATCGTCAAAATTCAGGGTTTTTTTCACTCGTTGCAAGCCAAGCAACTCGCAAAAAAACGCATCAGTCCGCTGAATATCTGTGCCAATGGCTGTAATATGGTGCATTCCGTGCAGTAGTGCCATGTCTGGTGTGATTTCCGGAACAGGTTCTGGCCAGGTGGTTGCTTGAATCCTGGCTTCATTCCGGTTATTGACAACCATTTCTGGCGGCGGTGGCTTAACGGCCGTTCCCAACGTTGCCGCATCCTCATCTCGTAAAAATCCTGGCCCAGCCGTAGCAATCTCAATAATTGTCCCATCCGGATCATGAAAATAAATAGACGTAAAATAATGCCGATCCAGTGGCCCATCCACAGATAGCCCCAAATCTGTCAACCGGCGCTTCCACTTCAGCAACCCATCATAATCAGCCACACACAACGCAAAATGATGCGTGCCGCCAATGCCAGGATGTCCCTTGGGGGCATGAGGCCATTCAAAAAAAGTAACGGCCGTTCCCGGCCGCCCTGTCCGATCACCAAAATACAAATGATAACTACCCGGATCATCAAAATTAACCGTCTGCTTCACCAACCGCAAGCCAAGAACCCCGGTATAAAAATCAACCGTACGCTGTGCATCCACACACACAATCGTTATATGATGCAATCCCGTAATTCCAGACATTTCCACCCACCTTCCACCTTAAAACAAAAGACAAAACGCAGAGAGAGAATCAATCCAATCCCCTCTCTGCGCCCATTCACTAACCCATCAAATGACCAGACCAATTATTCCACCGCCATCGCACGTTCAAACTGTCGCTGCCCCACACGAGCCAACAAAATACTCAGACCATACAACACAATCAACGGCGCCATTGTCAACAACATCGTAATTGGATCAATAGAAGGGGTAATCGCTGCCGCCAAAACCGCAATCGCCACAATCGCCACCCGCCACTGTTCTCGCAACGTCCTGGCCGATACAACACCAGCACGAGCAATAAAATAAACCACAATGGGCATCTCAAAACTAACCCCAATCCAGAACAACATTGTTGTCAGAAAACTAATATATTCCTGGCCTGTCCATTCTGTTTTGAAAATATCTGGCAAAAAGTTAGCCAGGAACAAAACTGCAGCAGGCACTAAAATAAACCAGGCAAATGCAATTCCCAACCCAAAAAGCAAAAGCGCACTTGGAATAAAAATATACACATACCGCTTTTCCTTTTTGGTTAATCCCGGTGAAACAAACAACCATAGCTGATAAAGGGTAAAAGGCATGGACAAAATTGCACCAGCCAACAAAGCCACCTTGAAAAAGGTTTCAATTCCCTCTGTCGGACGCAAAGTTTGCAACTGTGCCTGCCCGGCAACGCTGTTGGCATAAGGCCAAAGCAAAAAGTCCAATAATTGACGGGCAAAAATGAAGCTGATAATCGTGGCCACCAAAACACCCCCAGCCGCCCACGTCAGGCGAATGCGGAGTTCGTTCAGGTGTTCCAAAAGACCCATCTGTGGGCCTTGTTCTTCCTCAATTTCTTCTTCTGGTAGGTGAATATCTGTCATATTTCAGGGTCGTCCGGTACTTCCAGCGGTTTTGGTAAGGGTGTGGGCATGGATTCGGCCGTTTTTGCAGCCACCACTTCCTCACTCTCTACTTCTCTGGTTGGTTGAGCCGAATTTTCCGGCGCAGAAAGATTACGCAATGTCTGACGCAAATCCGCCTGAGCATCAGCCAGCACCTTATTTGTTTCCCCCACCGTCCCCAACGGCACATTCGCCAACTCTTTTTTCAAGTCCTGCACCTGTTTTTGCAACTGCTGAATATCCGCCAATGCCTCTTTCAAATCCGCAGAAGACTCTGTGGCAGCCAATTCTGCATTCAATTGCCGCATAAAATCACGGGAAATTGCCTGAAGCTGCGCGGTAATTTTGCCCAACCAGCGAGCAATCTCGGCAATGCGCTGTGGCCCCATAACAATACCGGCTATCAGCAGTATCAAAATTAACTCCGACGGCCCAATACCAAAAATGCTATCCATAAATCAATTCCTGTTGCCCCAACCTTCCACACGGGCAAAAGATTTTTTGGTTATTACCAGAGTATAACGAAAGAAAGGAGGAAACGTGGATCCCCTTACAAAACCCACGTTTCTCCCTTTCCCGGTCTAATTACTCTTCAGTGCTATTTTCGTTTTGCTCTTTTTTGGCCTCAAGCTCTTCCTGGCCCTCGCGCAAACCCTGGCGAAAGGCACTGATGCCCTTGCCCAGTTCGCTTCCCAGCTTGCTTACACGCCCTACACCAAAAACAAGTAATACGATTATCAAAATGATCAGTAGTTCAGTCGGTCCTAGATTTGGCATTTTTATCTCCTGTCTAATTGTCAATTTGTGATACCGCCTTGGCGATTACCACTAATTGGTATTATAGCAGAAAGACAAAAGAAAACTGATTCATACCAGCAAATAGTGACAAATTTCTGAACAAAATATGAGGATTGACGTGTTGGAAAGTTATGGGGAGGAATTTTGTAAGAGAAAGTACGGGTAAATCGGCCGTTTCCGATACAATCATGTTATGTTAGACAATCACCTGCGCGAAACCAAAGAACAAATATTCTTGCACTTAGCAGCCAGCCTGCGCCTGTCTCAAATCCAGCCGATATATCTAACGCTCATCGCTTTTGTTTGCGGCCTTGTTGCCACCCTTTTCCTTGCTTTTGGGCAATACATCCCGGGTTTCTTTTTCTGGTTCTGCAATCGCTTTTTTGATGGGCTTGATGGCACAGTAGCCCGTAACGCCAACCGTCAAAGTGATTTGGGGGGATATCTGGATATTATGCTGGACTTCGTCATTTACGCCCTGCTTCCTCTGGCGTTAGTAATTGCCAACCCATCCTTTTTGGCCGCCATTAGTCTGGCTTTTATGTTGGCCACGTTCTACATCAACGCAGCATCCTGGATGTATTTATCAGCCCTGTTAGAAAAACTGCAACATGCCAACCCACGACGATTTACCAGCGTAGTCATGCCCGAAGGGTTGATTGGCGGTGCAGAAACAATTTTTTTCTTTTCCCTTTTTATTCTCTGGCCAGATGCCATCATTTTGCTGTTTGGGCTGTTTGGTACATTGGTGTTGGCAACGGCCGTTCAGCGCATCATTTGGGCTATACGACACCTACCCTGATGCTCACCGCGTCAACCGAAACCAAAGCCCAAACAATCTGGCCACCGTTGGCGTCAGGCGTGTCCGATTCCAGGCATCGGCCGTTTTTCGAATCGCCTCCGCCAACGTGGGATACGGATGCACCACCGTCGTCAGCTTGCTCAACCCCACACCAGCCGCCATCGCCACCGCCAATTCCCCTATCATCTCGCCAGCATGAGGCGCCACAATTGTACCGCCCACAATTTTGTCACGCCCCCGCTGAACATAAAGCGAAACAAATCCCTCCGTCAAACCATCTGTGCGGCCACGATCCGTTTCTGGCAACCAGGTCGTAAATGTATCCACTGCAATTCCCCTTGCGGCAGCTTCATGCGGATACAATCCAATATGCGCCACTTCCGGATCGGTAAAAATCACATAGGGCACATGCACCGCACTCATTTTTTTACGCCCCATAAACAAGGCATTTTGCAAAACCAGGCGGGCTGCTACATCAGCCATATGGGTAAATTGATAGGGCAAGGCCACATCACCAGCAGCAAAAATCCGCCGATTTGTTGTTTGCAGTCGGTCATTTACCTGAACACCGTGCTCATTCCAGGCCACTCCGGCCGCTTCCAGATTCAGATTTTCCACATTTGGCCGCCGCCCCGCAGCTACCAAAATCGCATCTGTGGCTATGATTTGTTGTCGGCCGTTTTCTGTCAGCTGCACAAACCGCTCTCCGTTGTCCTGCCATACCCGTTCAATCTGTGCCCCCAAACAAAGTGTAACGCCATCCTGCTGCAAAACCCGCTCCAAAACGGCCGAAACCGCCTCATCTTCCCGCCCCAACACACGTGGCAATGCATCTACCAGCGTTACCTGACTCCCCAAGCGGGCAAATGCCTGAGCCAATTCCACACCAACCGCACCAGCCCCAATAACAACCAGACGCAATGGCAACTCAGTCAGGTCAAAAATGGTTTCATTGGTGAAAAAACCAGCCTCTCCCAGTCCGGGAATAGGTGGAATAGCCGGACGCGCACCAGTCGCAATCACTGCCCGACGAAATCGGATTGTCTGATTGGCCACTTCAACGGCATCAGGTCCAACAAAACGGCCGTTTCCGAAAAACAGATCAACGCCCAACTCTCGAAACCGGCTGGCTGCATCATGGTAACTAATCGTCGTCCGCACCTGCCGCATACGAGCCATCACTGCGCCAAAATCTACCGATACATCCCCGGTAGCGACAACACCCACACTCGATGCCCGTCGGATCTCGGCAACAGCCCGGCCACTACGCACCACCGACTTGGAGGGCACACATCCAACATTCAGACAATCTCCACCCAGCCGATGGCGCTCAATCAACGCCACTTTTGCCCCCAGCCCAGCCGCACCCGCCGCGCACACCAGTCCAGCCGGCCCGCCGCCAATCACCACCAGATTATAACGGCCGTTTGCCACCGGATTTTCCCAGTCAGCCGGTTGCACATTCTCCAGCCACGCCTGCTCTGTCATATCCCCATCCAACTTACCCAACATGCACCTCCCCTTCACGCCGCCGCACCACACGCGAAATCCACAAACTCACCAGCACCAACCCCACCGACGCCCCCAATGACCATACATTCAACTGCACCTCACCATTCAACAATTCATCCAGCGTACCAAACGAAGCACCAAACAACACAAAGGAAATTGTGCCTGGAATCGTACCAATAATTGTAGCCAGCAAAAAAGCCCGCCAATCCACTCGCAAAAATCCGGCCAGATAATTGACCAGATCATACGGCAAGAATAACAACCGCATGAGCAACACCGCCTCAAAGCCATTGGCCCTCATTCTGTCTGCGTATTTTTGCCACAAACTGCCACTTTCTGTCGTCTCCAGCAACCCGCGACCAAAGAAACGGCCGACCAAATACGCCACCATCGCCGACGAATTGCTACCCAACATACTGTAAGCCACACCAGCTACCGGCCCAAACAGAAAACCGGCCAACACAGAAATAAGCGTGGCTGGAAACAAGATTAACGGCCGTAATGCATATACCACCACATACAACAACGGCGCAAAACGAGCCCGCAAGAACCAAAAAGCCAATTCCCGCGTACCATCCTGAATACTCAAATGATTACGGCGCAAATACCAATTGTAAGCAACCAACAAACCTCCCCAAAACAACAAGGCGATCCCCTTTTGCCAGTGCAGTCGCCAAAACGAGGGAGCCGATGGGGAATGATTAACCGGTTTTTGTTGGGCAGACATGATTTTTCTCCAAATTCTCAGGCAGCATCACACAGTTAGCCTGAGTTTCATGGCACGATTGTAAACAGGAGGCAGCAAGAGGCTGTATGGGGACTTACAAACGGCCGTCTGCCGGTCGCCACACCCAAAGTAAATGCCACCGGCAGACGGTACATTCAGGAATTACTCACAATCAGTAGTTGCTTCGCGGAACAACAGAAACCAATCGGCAAAGGTGGCAAAACGATCACGGGGACGTACCACCAGACCTATTTCAGCATTATGCACCGAATTGCTCATGCCATAGGTGTAAACTTGCTGATATAAAGTAAGGGCAGGGAGTTCACGCATGTAAAAACGGAGAAATGTATCGTAAAACGGCCGTCTTTCCGCCACATCCCACACCTGTCGCCCCTTCTCCAGCGCCTCACTGGCTCGCTGGTGATTCCAGCCCGCATAATTTTGTCCCCGTACAATCGCTTCCTGACTCCAAAAATCATACAAATCCGGATCCACAGGGGGAGCAATATCCACCAACGCCACGTCAAACGCCCGCTCTGCCAGCATTTGCCGGAATTCAGTCAGAGAATCGGCCGTTTCCACCAACACAGCCACCCCAATTTCTCCCCACTGACGGCCAATTTCAGCCGCCACTGCTTGTGCCGTCGGCTGATTCAACGCCAACAACCGCACCTGAAACAACGTCTCATCTTGCTGGCGCACCGTTTGCCCTTCTGGCAAAATCCAGCCAGCTTCATCCAGGCGAGTCGTTGCCGAAATCAAATTCGTCGCATAAGGCGTTAACAAAACCGGATTATACGCCCAGGAAACCGGCAAATATGGCCCTTCCAAAGGCACAGCCTGACCATTCAACACCCGGTCAACCAGCAAATCCCTATCCAAACCATACGCCAACGCCTGCCGCACCGACACATCTTGCAATCCCGTAAAACCAGAATCAGTCAGGTTAAACAGCAACGCTGAATAACGGGGTGCAGGGGACGTAAACAAACGCAAATCGGGAATAGATGCCGCCACAGGTAATGCAACCGGTGAAATACCATTGACACCATGTAACTCACCATCAACCAACGCCTGTAGCATGCTGGTTTCATCCGGATAAAATCGAATCTCTACGGCATCAATCTGTGTCCCCCCAGCCCAATAATCAGGGTTGGGCAACAAACGCAAACGATGGGTACGTTGCCAGTCCTGATCAGGGGCAACCATAAAAGGCCCTGTACCAACAGGCTGGCGGTTAATTGTGGCCTCAGGCAAAGAAGCGGCCGTTACCCCCTCCAGGTGATGTGCCGGCAAAATCCCCCTGGTTGTTGCTTCCAAAAACGGCGCATATGGCTCATCAAGCTCAAACACAATCGTGCGCTCATCCTCTTGCCTGATGGTCACTGCTTGCCAAAGCAACTTCAATCCCGACAATCCCGGAAACGCCTCATCTTGCATCAAGCTATAGGTAAAGGCCACATCTTCGGCCGTTACCGGCTCCCCATCATGCCATACTGCATCTGGCCGCAACGTAAAGCGCACAGTACGGCCGTCTTCACTCACCGACCAACTTTCGGCCAGCGCCGGCACAAGATTCCCTTCCGCATCATACCGGGTCAGGCCATCAAACAACAAATCCACAATTTCTCGATCAACCGGATACGGATCGCTAAGCAAGGGATTCAAAAAGCGGGGTGCTCCCACCATTCCTTCGACAAACACCCCCCCTGACACTGGTGACGGCGTGCCACAATCGGCTGCAGGCGCCACCCCACTCACCACCACACCGGACACATCCGCTGGCCGCTGACGCAATAGCACCAACGCCACCACCAGCCCAATGGCCAACACCGCCAACAAAACTTGCCACTTCAGATTTAATTTCATCATACACGAAAACGTGAAACGTCCCGCAACCAGTCGGGCGTTTCACGTCTGCATAATAGAAACCCGATAGAAAATTTAAACGACTTGCCCCCACGCCAAAAAGGCCAAAATGGTGACAATAAAGAACAAAATAGCGCAATAGATGGTCAAGCGGTACATTGTTGCTTCTACCCCACGGCGAGTGCGGAAACTGCCGCTCATGTCACCACTGCCACCAAAGAAACCACCCAAATCGGAACCTTTAGTTTGCAAAAGAACCAAAACAGTCAGGGTAACAGCCAGGATAATTTCGGCCACACCCAGATATGGAGCTAATGGTTGTAAATCCATTTTTTACACCTCGTATCAATTTCATCAAATCATTTTTGCAGAGTTCGGTACAAAACCAGCATTATAACAGCCTCCAGAATGAGCGTCGAATTCAAAATATAAGTGGAGAGGAAAACGGCCGTTTCTTTCACCATCTTCTCACTCCCCGCCCCACTCTTTAGCCACAATTGCCCTGATCGTCGCCTGTGGTAAACTAATCAGCGCAACTCAAAAACACCATCTCTCAGGATACGTCCGTGATAAAAATCACCAACGTCACCAAACAATTTTACTCTCTGACCGCCATAGACAACCTTTCCCTGCGTCTGCCACAGGGAGAAGTACTAGGCATCCTGGGACCAAACGGAGCCGGTAAAACCACCTTACTCAAACTCATTGCCGGCATCCTCCACCCCACTAGCGGCTCTATCCAGCCCATTTCCGGCAACTGGCCCCGCATCGGCTACAAACCAGAACGCCTTCTCTTTCCCAACCATCTCACCATTACCCGCTACCTCGAACTGGTAGCCCTTGTCAGCAATGTTCCCACCAACCGCGTCGCCCGCTCCATCCGCCACAGCCTGCAACAAACAGGCCTGGAAACGATGGCACACCGCAAAATCAAGGAATGCTCCAAGGGAATGCGACAACGGCTGGCAATGGCACAGGCACTCATTGGCAATCCAGACCTGCTTTTACTAGACGAGCCATCCAGCGGCCTTGATCCACACGGACAGGCCGAAATCAACCAATTAATACGCAATCTTCACCAATCGGGAAAAACCATTCTGATTAGTTCCCATCGTTTACGAGAAATCACCGAAGTCTGCACTTATCTGGTTATTCTCAATCACGGCCGTATCCTCTACGAAAACAGCATGGCATCTGCACTCGCAGCCCGCGCTCAGACCATTATCGAAACCGACAAAGACCTTTCCCCCATTCAGGATGCGCTTCTCACCCTACACGAAGATATCCAAATAGATGGCAACAAACTCTATTTGCGAAACGAGGCCATGCGCTTACGACGGCAGGCATTGGTTATGCTTCTGCACGCTGGCTACGATGTCACCCATGTGGAACAACGGCGCAAAACCCTGGCCGAAATTTATGCCGAGGCAGTACAATGACACAACGAATCCAGGTACTCACTCGCTACTTTTTCCGCCGCCTGGTTTTCTCCTTCTCCGGGCTTATTTACATGATTCTGGCATTGGCATTTTGGGCAGTGTTGTTCCCCCCCACCCAACAAACACCAGACATCGCTTATTATGTCATTGTCATTGGTGCGTTTGGGGCAGCAATTTCGTTTCTATCCACTCTGTCCATTGCCTCCCGCGCAAATGAAGCAGAAAACTACCCGGTGATAGTGCGGTTGCCCGGACGAATTGAATACCTGACGGCCGTTCTTGTCAGCGCTCTCCTGTTTACCCTCATCCTCCAACTCCTGGTTGCCCTGCTTGCCCTTTTCCGTGGGCCTGTCCTCACCACCGGCCGTTTCCTCGAACTCCCTCCCTTGTGGCTTTCCGTCAACATCACCTTTGCTACCCTCGCCCTGCACGCCACCGATTTCGTCACCGCTGGCTGGTCTCGGGTGAACATCTACGGTATCCTGGCCATCCTGCTATTTGGCCAAAGCAACAGCGCCCCCGCCAGCAACTGGCTGGCCGGACAAATGGCCAATTTAAGTCGCTTTTTCAATGCTCACGGCTGGCCGAGTATCGCCCAATATGCCAGTCGCGCCGCCACCTGGTTTGCCACACGGGGTCCCGATAGCCTCCGAGAATTTTTCGGCGTTGTCTTTTGGCCGTTTCGGGCTATGAGTGAAGGCTCTTTGGTCGGCCGTTTCCAACCTGTGCAGGCATTGGCGCCGGCTGTTTTACTCCTGTACGCTTCGATTTTATTTCTCTTGGCCGCAGACTTTTTTGCCAATAAAGACCTGGATTTTACAGAATAAACCAGCGTCTCGCTTTTTGAACAAGGGAGAATTTTGTCATGGAATGCTGGCATTGTGAACGAACTGCACACGCAACATGCCGTTTTTGTGGCCGTGCCGTGTGTAAACGACACACAAAGGAAATGCCGTACCTCATCCATACTTATCGCACCAGCCGGGGTGAGTATAAGGCAATTGTGGTTGCTGGCGCCGTCTATTGCGGTGTGTGTCAACCACAACAAGACCCAATTACTTTGAAGAACATGGAATAAGCGTGTGACAGGACGATGAATTTACGACGTAACTGGTTTGGGTTTAATTACTGGACGAAAGGATGGGCCCAACGGCCGTTTTTCCTCTCGCTTCTCCTGCTCCTCACTTTCCTTTCCGCCTGCGACCTGGAAAACAGCAACACAGAAAATGAAACACAACCAACAACGGCCGTTTCTCCTACACCCCACCCCATCACCAC
>RFGV01000242.1 GCA_003696605.1 Chloroflexota bacterium
ATTTGCATACACTAACCGACGCAAAACCACATCATAACTCCCAATAAACGCCGTCGTAAACATCCCCACATCCGTCATATCCGCGTACAAATCCTCACAAATGCGCCCCAACAAACGAGCCGGTGTTGGTTCAGGCAGCAAACGCGCCGAACTTCTTATCACCGTTCGCGTCACCGCCATCAACATTGCCGCTGCCATCCCCTTACCAGAAACATCCCCCAGCACAAACAAAAACGGCTTCTCAGGCTGCGCCACAAAATCAAAAAAATCACCTCCCACTTCCAGCGCAGGAATAGAACTGGCATAAATATCCAAACCAGAAACAGAGGGAGGCACAGAGGGAAGCAGTTGGGCCTGCACCTGATGCGCCAACTTCATTTCTGCCTGAAGCCGCGCCTGCTTCAGATTCTCTTCCACCAATAAGGCATTTTCAATATGTGCTTCCGCCTGCTGGGCTACAATCTGAACCAGTTTCAAGTCCGGTGATATAAAGTCATCATCCAGCTTGTTATACACCCCCAATACCGCACATATCTCTCCCTGAATCCGAAGCGGACAGGCTATAATTTTTTGCACGCCTGCAGGCAACGGCTTATGAACATCATATCCATTGGAAATAATATAATGCTTCATTTCCACAACCTGCCGATACACCTGCTTTAATGACGCTTCGGGCAAGCGATTTTCAGGGAATTGGTCAACAAACAGCTTGTGCTGGGGATGTGCCAACATCATAAAAGCACCTTCGACACGCAAGAGACGCGCCACAGCCTGAGTCAGTGCCTTGACAATTTCCACCACATTCACCTGGGCACGGGTAGCAATGGCAATGTCATACAATGCCAGCAACTGGTCTTGCATACTGACCAGTTCGGCCGTCATTGCCTCCAGTTCTCCCTCTACCATCAACACATGCGCCAGGAACTCAGCTTCAGCTGCCAGCTGGTTACGAATGTGGGGATCTCGCACTCTGGACCCGGTAACGCTTAGTTCTCCTACTGTGAGATCCAGACAACGAATTGGTGCTTTGATTTTCGGCTCATTCAGGGCAGGCCTTCCTCGTGACCAACTCGCCAGTTCCTGCCCATATTCACTAATAGAAAAACTCGACGCGCCAGATGCCAGCCATGCCTGGGCAATGGTCTCGAATTTTTCAGGATGGTTTTGATATAAGCGACGAAGCATGAATATTTCTCCTCAAGATGCAACGATGACAGACTTTAGACTGAAACCACTTCAGTCCGGGATTTTGGCCGGGAACGATGTTTAAGGAGATGCTCAATGTGTAAAAGATACCAGTCCACTACGTTAGCAATAGGAAGTCCTTGAGAGGCATAAAAGTTTTGTAAACCTAGCTGACGACGTCGTTCGGGGTTCTGGAGGACACGGGCGATCGCTTCGGCCATGCTTTGGGCATCACCGGGCTGGAAAAATTCTCCGGCATACCCTTCTTCGGCAATGACTTCGGCA
>RFGV01000243.1 GCA_003696605.1 Chloroflexota bacterium
ACCATCACCCCCACTCCCACCACTACCCCCGAAATCCTGCCCACTGAGACACCGGTTATTAAACCCATTGACCAATATACACGTGCTGAAATCATCCCTTACCAGGCATTTCCTACTCCGCCCGGCAACAATGGCTGGGGAATGCACTGGATACCTACTGTAAAACAAGACCCGGCTGTCGTTGACCGGTTTGTAGGTGAACTGGTGCGAATGCACATCAAATGGGTTGTATTTCTAAACGAAGGCACAAATATTGGTGATAATGACTACCTGGTAGACAGGCTGGTGGAAAACGGGATTATGCCGGTTATGCGCGTTTATCGCTCTGGCGTGTTGCCCTATGATGGCAACCTGGGAGCGATGGTTGCCCATTACCGAGCACGTGGTGTCTATTATTTTCAACTTTATAATGAACCAAATGTCAACGATGAAAATCATCAGGGATTTGCCAATCCGAACCAGTATGCACTGACATGGGCAGCGGCCGCGCGGGATGTCATTAACAATGGTGGTTTGCCGGGAATTGGGGCATTTAGTCCGGGTGGGGCGTATAATCATTATGAGTTTCTGGATCGTACGCTGCGGGCGTTAGCGTTTAATGGTGATCAGGATTTGCTGAATTGGGCGTGGTTGTCGGTGCATAATTATCATGGGTTACGGCCGTATGATGATCCAGATGGATTTTTGCTTTTCCGCCGGTATGATGAAATTGTCCGCAGCCATCTCGGCCGTTCTCTGCCCATGATCGGTACGGAAGGGGGATCATATAGCCCGGACCCGGCCGTGCAGACCGAGTTTTTGCGCTTTCAGTATACCTATATGCGGCAGGCCGAACCGTATTTTCTGGCGTTTAGTTACTGGTTGCTGGCTAATGAGGCGGGAGGTAGTTTTGATCCTCGTTGGGAATGGCAGGCGTTGTTTCGGCCGGGATATGTGCATCCGGTAGTAACCGATTTCTTTTATCAGAATAGCCGCTAAATGAAGGTGGTGATGGTATGAGGCGCAAATTGTTTTGGTGGATGATTGTGGGAATATTGTTGCTGGCAGGCAGAAATGTGAGTGCCCAGGAAACGGCCGAACTTCGCCTTCGCCTGACGCGCGATTTTGGTTTCTCTGCCGGGTTGCGTATTCAGGGCACTTTCTCTTATCGGGTAGAAGGTCCTGAAAGCCTGGTTCGAGTTGTATTTTTGTTGGATGGTGAGCCAGTGGCTGAGGACACTGAGCCGCCGTTTCGCTGGCAGTTTCATACAGACGATTTCCCTACTGGGGTCCATACCATGAGTGCGCTGGGTTATACGGCTGATGGCCGGGAATTGACAAGTAATGTTATTCAGCGCACGTTTGTTACCGGCAGTGAATCGTGGCGGGTGATGTTATATATAATTGTACCGCTGTTGGTGCTGGTTATTGGCGGGCGGTGGTTGAGTGGCTGGATTGTCAATCGGAACAGGCAGCAGAGCGGAAAACCGGTAATAAATGGATTGTTGGGAGGGACGATTTGTCCTAACTGCGAACGGCCGTTTGCCATTCACTGGTGGAGCTTCAATTTCACTTTCTTCCGGATTGATCGCTGTCCTCATTGTGGCAAATGGAGTCGAGTGCGTCGGGTTCATCCGGATGCGCTGGCTGAAGCACTGGATGCGTTAGAAACGGCCGAATCCACCGATTCTCCATTACGCACCCAAACAGAAGAAAATTTACGCCAGCAACTCGATGATTCCCGCTTTACAGACACCTGATAGCCACAAAGTCATGGCAACATCTTCCCATTGTTTTTCTCGAGAAAAACACGTATTCTTTAGACAGGTTTTGGGCAATACTGGTAACGCGGTAGCGGTAACACAGTAAAGACTCGTTTTCCTCCTCCTTCCTGATGGCTCCGGGCTCCTCCCCGGAGCTTTCTTTTTTGTGTAATAGTTTTTGTACCACCTGGCCTGCTCCCTGCTATATTACAGCCAGATCTGAACGTTCATCTTTTCCAGCGTAAGTTGTGCTACAGGTAACTGATTGATTTACAAGCATAATAAAGATGTGTGGAAGCAAAGTGGTATTTTATTTCTGTTGCTGGCTATTCCCCTGGCTATTGCGGCCAATTACGGCCGTTATGCACCCACACTTTCCCCAAACTTTCCTGCACCCGTTCTTATTGATGCCATTTTGTATGATGGCTTCGAGCTGGCAAACGCCGACGAAGCCATCGTTCTGCACAATGTCAGTCAAAGTGTAACCGATTTGAGCGGCTGGCAATTAACTGATGGCGATTCTGGCACAATTACATTCCCCACAGGCACAACAATTGAGCCTGGTGAGCAAGTATGGTTGGTAAAAGATGGATATGCATTTGGGCGTGTGTTTAACTTTGTGCCGGATTTGGAGAGTAAGCGAACCCATGCTTTAGTGGATGATGTGAATGGCGTCTGGCCTGGACTGACCGATATGGGAGATGAGGTTATTTTGTTGAATGCACAGGGGCAGGTGGTAGATGTGGTGGTCTTTAAGGCCGGGGATACCACTATAACAGGATGGGAGGGAACGGCCGTTTTTCCAGATACCACCGAATCCCTCACCGAAGAAGGCCTCTTCCTCTTCCGCCAACGTGACCCCGTTACAGGTCAGCCTCTGGATACCAACACGGCTGCCGATTGGCGCCAATCCATTGATCCCCGCCAATTCACCTCACTTGAAACCCCTGTTACCAGTCGCCAACAAGCCCAATTCAACCAGGCACATCGCACCTTGCTTGACCAGCTTAACAACGTACAGGGCAGCCCTGAACCAGATGCCATGGTCAAATAGCCCCCTCTTCCCTCCTTTTGAAAAATTTCCTCTAAAAGCAAAAATAAACATTTTGGCTTCAGAAACTGTGTACTGTGCCTGACCATGCCCGTAGGCGTGAAAATTCCGCGAATGTAAGGGGGATAACCTTAAAAGTTTCAGGCTGCGTCTTCACATAAGTGGTGCTTTGGTGTATACTGTTGGTCAATTGTGGTATAAAGTGGGGCAAAGTGGGGCAAATTAGGGAATCAATCGCCCAAAATAATGGTAAAATGGGGCAATTAGAACAACTGTTCTAAGGTGAATATGTTTTTAGGCGAATACACGCACACGATAGATGAGAAAGGCAGAGTGACCATTCCGGCCAGATTTCGGGGGCTGATGGCGGCTGGTGTGGTCGTGACGCGTGGATTCGACCGCAACCTGATGTTGTTCCCGCTGGACGGCTGGAAGGAGTTGGCAGACAAGATTGCACAACGGCCGTTATCTGACGAAGATGTGCGGGCTTTTCGGCGGCGCGTATTTTCCGGAGCCGTTGACCTGGTTCCAGATCGTCAGGGGCGTATCCTGTTGCCCAATTATTTGCGTGAGTTTGCCGGCATCGAAAACGAAGTCGTTATCGCAGGCATGTACAACTACGTGGAACTGTGGAGCAAAGAAGCATGGGATGCCGTCCGCGATGCCATCGAACAGGATGGTGATGCAGCCCGCTGGGAAGATTTGGGTATTTGATCATTCCTATGGGCGAATTCATCCATTTGCCGGTCCTTTATGAGGAAGTGCTCACCCACCTTCAGCCCCGCGCTGGTGGCTTGTATCTCGATGGCACTGTCGGCGCCGGTGGTCATACGGCTGGTATTTTAACCGCGTCCGCACCAGACGGGCGCGTTTTGGCCTTAGACCGCGATCCGGAAGCGGTGACATACGTACAACAAAAACTGGCCGAATTTGGCAATCGGCTGATTGTTGTACATGGGAATTATGCTGAGATGGCTGAATTAGCCCGTGCACATGGGTTTACACAATTTGACGGGATTTTGTTGGATTTGGGGCTTTCATCCCGGCAACTGGATAACCGAATGCGCGGGTTTTCGTTTCGGCAGGAAGGGCCGTTGGATATGCGGTTTGACCCCACAACGGGGGAAACAGCGGCTGATTTGGTTAACAATTTGAGTGAGGCAGAATTGGCAGATATTTTTTGGCGGTATGGCGAGGAACGATATAGTCGGCAAATCGCCCGGGCGATTGTGTCAGAACGGCCGTTTTTTACCACAACCCAATTGGCCAACCTGATCGCACGTGTGGTACGCAAAAGCGGCCGTATCCATCCGGCCACCCGCGTCTTCCAGGCACTCCGTATCGCCGTCAACCACGAACTCGAATCCGTCGAAACAGGAATTCCCGCCGCTATCAACCTGCTCAAACCCGGAGGACGACTGGCTGTCATCAGCTTCCATTCTCTCGAAGACCGTTTCGTTAAACGATTTTTTCGCCAGCTTAGCCAAGACTGCATTTGCCCACCTGCTCAGCCTGTTTGCACCTGCCATGCCCAGGCCACCGTTCGCCTTATCACCCGTAAGGCGATCAAGCCGACCGCAGCCGAAATCGCAAACAATCCACGCAGCCGTAGCGCCCGCTTGCGTGTTGTGGAAAAACTGGCCAATGTAGCGGACATGAAACATCAAACTGGCAATACGTAAAGGAAGCACCGTTAACCGGACACAGGAACAATGCAATGATGAGATCCGTGAGACGAACCCGTGACCAAATTCGCCGTCTGAGCTGGCTGGCTGAAGCTCAGGCTGTTCTGGGTTGGGCTATCATTTTGTTCTTGCTGGCAGTTTTGGGGGCAATCTATCTCAACCAGGCCAGCCACATTGCTATTGTTGGTCGCAAAGTACAAACCCTGCAAGGCCAATTGGAAAATCTCAAACGACAAAACGCCAGTTTGGAGCGAGAAATTGCCAAAGCACAGTCGTTAGAACGCTTGCAAGCTGAAGCCTTGCGGATGGGCTTCGTGCCAGCCCGTTCGGAGGACATTGAGTATATTATTGTGCCAAACTATCCGGTAAATGCCCCCATTGATGCCCATGCCTCTAACGCACTGCCAGAGGTAGTAACAAAACCGACACCACCTGCTACTCTTGAGGAAGCGCTTTGGCTGACTATTCACGAAAATATTCGCGCATTGGTGCAAGGGGAGGCAAGTGAATAATGAATAGTGAGCAGCAACGACGGCTTTGGTTTATTGTTGGGGGAATTGTTTTTGTCACAGTGATCGTGCTGGGGCGGCTGGTTGCGTTTCAGGTGTTTCAGGGTCAGGAGTGGGCAGACAAGGCAATTGATGAGGTGTTGGTGGTGGCTCGTCCAGAGCGAGGGATGATTTTTGACCGGAATGGGGCGGTTTTGGTGGCTAATACGGCCGATTATCAGATTGGTGCATCCCCTCGTCTGGTTAGTGAAAAACCCCAGGTGGCGACGGCACTGGCCCCCATTTTGCAAACCCCTCGCTTTGAAATCTTGAGCGATCTGGAATCTGATGCGCCGTATGTGTTGTTGGCGCAACGTGTTTCAGAAGATGTAGCAGAAGCTGTTCGGTCGTTTGATTTTGACGGCATTCAATTAGACCCGTTGCCGCGACGGTTTTATCCTCAGGGTGACATGATGTGCCATACGCTGGGATATGTGGATTTTGATGGGAATGGCACGTTTGGGCTGGAAGGGTATTATCAACAGGAATTGGCGGGGCAGGCTGCCAGTGCCACAGTCAATATTTCGCCTTTGGCAGAACAGCAGGGAGTAATTGCTCGTGAAGGGGCTGATTTGGTACTTACAATTGACCGGACAGTCCAGTTTACGGTTGAGCGTCATTTACAGCGTGCTATGCAGGAGCATGGTGCCAGTGGGGGGGTGATTATTGTGATGAACCCTCGGACTGGTGCAATTTTGGCTATGGCGGCGTCTCCCTGTTTTTCGCCTGATCGATATTATGAAGTAGATGAGGAGTTGTTGCGGAGTCCTATTATTGGCACGCTGTATGAACCGGGTTCGGTGATGAAACTGGTGACAATGGCGGCGGCGCTGGATTCTGGCACGGTTACGCCCCAAACAACATACTATGATGCTGGTGTGATTGAGGTGGGGGGGCATAAGACGTATAACTGGGATCGGAGTGCACCGGGGACGGTGGATATGACGACGTTGCTGGCCCGGTCGCTGAATGTCGGTGCAGCGACGTTGGCGACATGGATGGGGCCGGATACGTTTTATGCGTATTTGCAGAAGTTTGGTTTTGGGCGGCCAACGGGTATTGATTTGATGGGTGAGGCTCGTGGGTTGATGCCGTTGCCGGGTGATGAGTTGTGGACGGAGTCGTTTTTGGCGACGAATTCTTATGGGCAAGGGTTGGCGGTGACGCCGTTGCAGATGATTACGGCCGTTTCTGCCCTGGCAAATGACGGGTATATTATGCAGCCGTATATTGTGGCTGAAATTCACACAGAAGAGGATGTCTATACCCACCAGCCGTCTGTAATTAGTCATCCCATTACGGCCGAAACCGCGCGCCAGGTAACAGCAATGGCAGTAACGGCCGTTGCGCGCGAAGTGCCTCAAGCCCAAGTCCCTGGTTACACCATTGCCGGCAAAACCGGTACAGCCCAAATTGCTGAAAACGGCATTTATTTGGAAAACGACGTCATTGGCTCATTCATTGGTTGGTTGCCTGCCGACAATCCCGAAATTATCGTCCTTGTCAAACTCGACCGGCCACGTAGTGCTCCCTGGGGTTCACTTACTGCCGCCCCTGTTTTTTCCGATCTGGTAGATGAATTGGTGGTCTTATTAGGCATTCCGCCGGATAATGTACGTTTGCGTGCCGATCTGATGGCGGCACGACAAAATGGAGAACCATAAGATTAAAATGGCTGCACCAGACACAATGACCATTGGCCACATTTTGTCGGCACTTACTAATAAGCCCGCCACCGGTGCAAATATCCCGGTGGCTTCAGTGGTAATTGACAGCCGTCAAGTACAAGCCGGGTCACTATTCATTGCCTTTCGTGGGGAACGGGTAGATGGACACGATTTTGTTCGTGATGCATTTGCCAATGGTGCGATTGCGGCTATCGTAGAACGGCCGATTCCCGGCGACCACCTCACCATAGACACCCGCACAGACACACTACCCGAAACCATCACCCCCCCCATTTGCCTCATCGTCGAAGACAGCCTGACAGCGCTGCAAACCCTCGCCAAAGCATGGCGAGCCCAATTTCCCCATGTGCGTGTGGTTGGCATTACCGGCAGCGTAGGCAAAACTTCCACCAAAGAACTTGTTTATAGTGTGCTGGCCTACAAATACAATACACTCAAATCCGAAGGCAACCAAAACAACGAAATCGGACTCCCCCTCACCTTGCTTAAACTACGCCCACACCATCAATACGCCGTGCTTGAGATGGGCATGTACGCACGTGGCGAAATAGCCCTCTTGTGCGACATCGCCCGCCCCCATATAGGCGTTGTTACCCTAATCGGCCCTGTACACCTGGAACGCCTCAAAACAATGGAGGCCATTGTAGCTGCCAAACAAGAACTGGTAGAAGCACTCCCTGCAGACGGCATCGCCATTCTCAATCGAGACGACGAACGAGTAATGAACATGGCCACAGCTACCAAAGCCCGTGTATTCACCTATGGACTCTCCGACATGGCTGACCTTTGGGCTGACAATATCCGTTCAATGGGATTACAAGGGGTGCGTTTCACACTCCATTATGGGAAAGAATCACTAAGTGTACAAGTCCCCCTGTTAGGGCGACATAGCGTTCATACCGCCTTGCGGGCAACGGCCGTTGGTTTGGCAACCGGTCTCTCATGGGAAGAAATCGTGGCTGGTCTTCGTCATCACGTGGCTCAACTTCGCCTTGTTTCCGTGCCCGGCCCCAACAATTCCATCATCATCGACGACACATACAACGCCAGCCCAGACTCTGTAATGGCTGCGCTCAATCTACTGCAAGACTTACCTGGGCGGCGCATTGCTGTACTGGGAGACATGCTGGAACTGGGGCAAGTCGAAGAATCAGCCCACCGACTTGTAGGGCGACGTGTTGCCGATATTGCCCACATACTGATTACAGTTGGCCCCCGAAGCCGCCTTATCTACGAAGAGGCATTGGCTGTGGGCATGTCCCCTGATCGCGCCCACTGGGTAGAAGATGCTCCAGAAGCCGTGCCATTGTTAGAGGAGATGATTCAGCCCGAAGACATAATCTTGATAAAAGGGTCGTGGGGAATGCGAATGGATCGCATCGTCACGGCTTTGGGAAGGGGTTAATGGCTTTTGCATTGAGTGTAGGCACAATGACTTTTTTGCTGGCCGTTATTTGGGGAAGTCCGCTTATTGAGTTAATGCGGCGTTTGCGTCTTGGCAAGCAAATTCGTATAGACGGCCCGCAAACCCATATGACCAAAATGGGAACACCAGCAATGGGTGGCATTCTCATTGTTGGTTGGGTTGTGTTGGTAAACATTGTGGTAAACATCGTGCAATTAGTGCAAGCATTGGAAATTGCCGAGAGTGTGGTGATTCCGCTGGGCGTTATGATAGCCTATTCGGTGTTGGGTGGTATTGATGATTATCAGGGATTGCGTATGCGCCCTGGTGAGGGAATGCAGGCACGGGTCAAAATTTGGTTCCAGTTGGGCATTGCCCTGATAGCGGCTGTGTTGCTCTATTGGGTGGTGAATGACCGACAAGGGTTTGTGGCCGTGCCGACGGTGCCTTTCTTGATTGATTTGGGGATTTTGTATGTGCCTATTGCCATGCTGATCATTGCCGGGACAGCCAATGCAGTGAATATTACGGATGGGTTGGATGGTTTGGCGGGCATTATTGTTGCCACGGCGTTTGCGGCGTATGGCATTATTGCTTTTATGCAAGACCAACAATTTTTGGTCGTTTTTTGCTTTGTTACGGTGGGGGCATGTTTTGCTTTTCTTTGGTACAACGCGAAACCGGCGCAGATGTTTATGGGGGATGTGGGGTCTCAGGCGTTGGGTGGCGCGTTGGGGGTGGTTGCTCTCATGACAAATCAGTGGCTTATTTTGCCGGTAATTGCCATTGTGCCTATGGCGACAATGTTTTCGTCAACGTTACAAGTGCTTTATTTTAAGGCAACGGGTGGCAAGCGGCTGTTTAAGATGGCTCCGTTGCATCATCATTTTGAGTTGATTGGCTGGAGTGAAACGCAGATTGTGCAACGTTGGTGGCTGATTGGTATTTTGGCGGCGATGATAGGTATTGCTTTGGCGTTGATTTGAGGAAGTGGTATTGGTGAATGGATGCGTTTTATGGAAAGAGGCTGGTCATTTTGGGGCTGGCCCGGCAAGGCAAGGCATTAGCCCGTTTTGCAGCGGAGGCTGGGGCACAGGTGGTGGTGTCCGATTTGCGGTCGCCGGAGTTGTTGCAGGCGGCGTTGGCCGAGTTGTCGGACTTGCCGATTGAGTTTGTGTTGGGAGAACATCCTATGAGTTTGTTGGATAATGCAGATCTGTTGGCAATTAGTGGTGGTGTTCCGGCGGATGCGCCGATTGTGCAAGAGGCGCAGCGTCGGGGTGTGTTGGTGACGAATGATTCGCAGGAGTTTTTGCGGCGGGCACCAACGGCCGTTATTGGGATTACTGGTTCTGCTGGCAAGACAACAACGACTGCCCTTACGGGGGTGATTGGTCAGGTGGCAGGTCGGCGTACCTGGGTGGGCGGGAATATTGGTCGTCCGTTGATTGCGGATCTGCATAAGATGTCACCAAATGATATGGTGGTACAGGAGCTTTCAAGTTTTCAGTTAGAGATTTGGACGCAAAGTCCACGTGTGGCGGCTGTGTTGAATATTACGCCGAATCATTTGGATCGACACAAGACGATGGCGGCTTATGTGAATGCCAAGGCGAATATTTTGCGGTATCAGGATAGTGAAGGGGTGGCTGTGTTGTCGGCGGATGATGCGGGTAGTTTTGCGTTGCGTTCGCTGGTGCGGGGGCGTTTGCGTCTGTTTAGCCTGAAGCGAGAGGTGGCGGATGGGGCATTTGTGCGAAACGGCCGTATTTGGTTGCGGAATGGAAAGGAAACGGCCGTTTGTACCCTGAGTGATATTCAGTTGCGTGGCCAACACAATGTGGCCAATGTTCTGGCTGCTGTCACGCTGGCCGATTCGGTAGGAATTGAGCCAGCGGCTATGGCCGAAGCCATTCGCACATTTAAGGGCGTGGAGCACCGCCTGGAACTTGTGGCCACGATTAATGGTGTGCAATATATCAACGACTCTATTGCTACTGCGCCAGAACGGGTGTTGGCTGCTTTGGATGCCATCGCCGAACCAATTGTTTTGCTGGCTGGTGGACGTGACAAGGATATGAGTTGGGAAGCGTGGACGAATCAGGTTATTCACCGGGTTAAACATATTGTTTTATTTGGCGATTTGGCCGAGATGCTGGAAGCTCGCTTGTTGGCGGCAGCGCCAGATGAGATGCCAGAGCGTCTGACGCGAGTAACATCGTTGGATGAGGCAGTGGCAGTGGCAGCCAAAACGGCCGTTTCTGGCGACGTCGTCCTGCTTTCGCCTGGTGGCACCAGCTTCGATGCCTTCACCGATTTCGCCGAACGAGGTGAACACTTTCGGCAACTGGTACATAACCTGGCGCAAAAAGCATAAGGAGAAGCATCCATGAGTACCATCAACATTGTCCGCAAACCGACGTGGCGTGTACAGCCTTCTGTTAAATTCCAGTTCGATTACTGGATGTTACTGGCTGTTGCCGGATTACTGGTATTAGGCATGATGGTTGTTTACAGTACCACCTTCGATTACGGAGTCAGATTTTGGGACGATGCCACCTACTATTTCCGCCGCCAACTAATTGCCCTCTTGTTGGGCATCATCGGCATTATTGGCATTATGCAGTTTGATTATCACATCTTTCGCGTGCTTTCTGTTCCTATTATGTTTGTCACACTGGCTGGCCTCATTGTGGTGCTCTTTTTTGGCGAACAAATTCTGGGAGCACAGCGTGGTCTCTATGAGGGGTCATATCAGCCATCTGAGGTGGCAAAATTGGCCACTATTTTGTACATCTCCCATTGGCTTTCTTCCAAGGGAGAGCGCATAAAGCTGCTGACGTATGGATTGTTACCATTTTCGGTGATTACTGGTGTGGTTTGCGCGTTAATTGTACGCCAGCCTGATTTGAGTACAGCGGGATTGATAGCCATTATTAGCTTTTCCCTGTTCTTTGTGGCTGGGGCTGATTGGCGTCAATTTGCATTGGCTGGCCTTGTTGGTGGCGCGGTCTTTCTGGTGCTGATTTTTACGTTGCCGCACGCAGCCGAGCGTGTGGATGCCTTTACAGCAGGATGGCGAAATCCGGAGTTGGCTGGTTGGCATGTGCAACAGGCATTGATCGCGTTGGGGCGGGGTGGCTTGTTTGGTGTAGGGCTAGGAAACAGTACCCAGAAGTTTGGTCCTTTGCCGGTGGCACATACGGATGGTGCGTTTGCTATTTTGGGTGAAGAGTTGGGACTGGTGGGGGCATTGTTGTTTATTGGGTTGATGGGGTTGTTGGTGTGGCGTGGGTTGTTGGCTGCACGTCGCGCGCGGGATGGTTATGGGGCGCTGCTGGCGTTGGGGATTACGTGCTGGTTGAGCTATCAGGCGTTGATTAATATCGCGGTGATAACGGCCGTTATTCCTTTTACTGGTATCCCGTTGCCATTTTTGAGTTATGGCGGGTCATCATTACTCGTTACATTGTTAGGTGTGGGTATTTTGCTGAATGTTTCACGTGATGCTGCGTTGGAAAAGAAACGTGTACGGCGGACACAGCGAGTGAGGGCGTAAGTCCATGCGTATTTTGGTTTGTGCCGGTGGTACGGGTGGCGGAATTTATCCCGCTTTGGCTGCGGTCACTGCCCTGGAAAAGCAGGGCGTGAATCGTGACCATGTCCTGTGGATTGGCACACAGGGTGAAATGGAGGAAGATTTGGTGCCACGTGCCCAAATTCGCCTGGAAACAATTCGAGGTGGGGCGATTGTGGGGGTGCCACCGCATGTGATGGCGTGGAATGGAATCAAGTTGGGTGTGAGTGTGGGGAAAGCCTGGCAGATAATCGGCCGTTTTCGGCCAGATGTGATGTTTATGACCGGCGGTTATGTTGCCGCACCGGTTAGCCTGGCCAGTCGCCTGCGCCAAGTACCCATTGTTATTTACCTGCCTGATGTTGAACCCGGTTCCACAATTCGCTTTGCCATGCGTTTTGCACATACTGTTGCCAGCACCACAGAAGGCTCACGTCAATTTGTGCCTGCGGACAAGCTGGTGGTTACTGGTTATCCGGTTCGGCCAGAGTTACGGGCGGCGTTGGCGCTGACCAAAGAGGAAGCACTGGCTCAGTTCGCGCTAACTCCAAAACGGCCGACGTTGTTCGTCTTTGGCGGCAGCCGGGGAGCGTGGAACATTAACAAGGCACTCATGGCAATTTTGCCTCATTTGCTGGAACAATTGCAAGTTATCCACATCAGTGGCACATTAACCTGGCCGCAAGTTTCAGCCAATGCAGAAAGTTTACCAGAACCGTTACGAGCTTATTATCGGCCGTATCCCTACCTGCATGAGGAAATGGGGGCTGCATTTCGGGCTGCCGACCTGGTGGTAGCGCGTGCCGGAGCCAGCATGTTGGGAGAATGCCCAGCCTTTGGCGTGCCTGCCATTCTTATTCCTCTTGCTTTCGCCTGGCGATACCAAAAGGTTAATGCCGACTTTTTAACTGAACGGGGTGCGGCAATTCAGTTACGGGATGAGGAATTGACCGAAAAATTGCTTCCTGCTATCCAATCCTTAATGGAAAATTCAGAAAAACTGGCACAAATGCGAGCCGCTATGCAATCTCTGGATGTTCCTGATGCGGCGGACAGACTGGCACAGGTCATTTTGAATGTCGCCCATAACGCACCACAGGAGGTGCATGGATGATCAATCTGGGCACGTTGTTTTGGGTTTTGGTGGCCTTTTTTGCCGTTATTGGCATGATGCGTGGCTGGACACGAGAGGTAATTGCTACGTCCAGTCTGGTTTTATCATTGTTTGCCTTAAATCAGTTTGGCTTTTTCATTGTTTCCATTTTGGGAGCAACGGCCGATACAGCCGGCGCGCAAGTTGACCTTATAACAATTCGCCGACAACAATTCTACATTCTTTCAGGGCTACACTTGCTCATCACTTTCTTTGGTTATCAGGGGCCAACATTTGCTGGTTCTCGCCTGAGTGAACGATTGCGTGTGCGCGACAGTTTACAAGACAAGTTACTGGGATTGATTGTTGGTGCGGTCAACGGATATCTCATTTTGGGCACGATTTGGTCCTTTTTGGAATATCAGGTGACGGCTGGTAGTGGATGGGTTCCATTAGCAGCCGACATGGGGTATCCATTTGACCCCAATATTTTGGTACGACCTGGGCCAGAACTGGAACTGGCTTCGTTGATAGGACGGTTGCCTTTGCCCATGTTGTCTCCTTATTTGCCATTTTTGGTGGTAGTGGTCTTTCTGTTTGTGATTGTGGTAATGATTTAACTAAAAATTTGAGAAAAAACACAAACAGGATTGTTTATGATAAGCGTGGTAACATCACCGGTTAAAAAAGCGACGCAAAAACAGGGAAAAATGGATTTTCAGCTAAAACAAGGAATGCATATCCATCTGGTAGGAGTTGGGGGCGCGGGAATTTCGGCAATTGCCCGCGTGCTGTTGGGGCGTGGCTTTAAGGTGTCTGGTTCTGACCAGCAGCGTAATGAATTGACTGATGCACTGACAGCAGAGGGGGCAACTATTTACATTGGGCATGACAGGGCGCATGTGGCAGGCGCAGATGCATTGGTGATTTCTTCGGCTGTGCCTGCGGATAACCCGGAAGTGGTAGCAGCACAAGAGGCCGGAATTCCTGTGTTGAAGCGGGCTAGTTTTTTGGGACATTTGATGGCTGAGCAAATTGGAATTGCTGTGGCTGGCTCGCATGGGAAGACAACGACGACAGGTATGATTGCCCAGATTTTGCTGGCGGCTGATTTGGATCCGTCGGTGATTGTGGGTGGTGTGCTGCCGTCGTTGGGGGTAAACGGCCGTTATGGAGAAGGCGACTTCTTTGTGATTGAAGCAGATGAATATGACCATATGTTTTTGGGGTTACGCCCCGAAGTGATTGTGGTGACGAATATTGAACATGACCATCCAGACCTCTTCCCCACAGAGGCGGACTATCTGGCTGCATTCCGGCAATTTGTCAGCCTCTTGCCCGAAGGTGGCCGCCTGATAGCCTGCGCAGATGATCCGGGTGTGCGTAAATTATTACGTGGTCTGCGTGTGCCAGGTGTAGAAATTACAACTTATAGTGTGGGTGAAGGTAGTCAGGAGCCGCGTCCGGCCGATTTTCAGGCGTTTGACTGCCGTCCGAATCAGCTTGGCGGCACAGATTTTGTGGTAGAAGAGGCTGGTCAGGCAATCGGACTGGCACGTATTCGTGTGCCTGGCATTCACAATGTTCGCAATGCCCTGGCAGCAATTATTGTGGCTCTGGATTTGGGAGTGGATTTTCCGGTTGTTTGCCAGGGACTGGCAGAATTTGGTGGTATGGGGCGACGGTTCCAGATTGTGGGCGAAGTGGGGGGTGTGACGGTGATTGATGATTATGCTCACCATCCTACAGAAATTCGGGCGACACTGGCAGCCGCCAAAGAGCGATTTCCGGGGCGGCGGCTTTGGGCTGTGTGGCAGCCGCACACGTTTAGTCGCACCCGATTGTTACAGAAAGAGTTTGCCAATAGCTTTGCGGATGCAGATCGGGTGATTGCCCTGGATATTTACCGGAGTCGGGAAAAGGAGTCGTTGGGAATGGATACGGCCGTTGTGGTGGCCGCAATGAACCATCCTCATGCCATTCATATTCCTGGCCAGGAGGAAGCTGTGCAATACTTGCTTGACCGTATTCACCCTGATGACGTAGTCCTGACACTCAGTGCCGGTGATGGCAACCAGGTTGGATACCAGTTACTGACCAAATTACGCCAACGCATAGAACCGCGCAGGTAAAAATGGCTGATAAATGTTCCAATAATTCAAAGAAGGGTAGCACAATGGACCTGAAAACATCTGTGATCGAAGCCATACAAAAGCAATTCAGCGAGATATTCGGTGAGCGGTTTCAAACCAATGTGCCACTAGCCCGGTACACATCGGCGCGGGTGGGTGGCCCGGCAGAAATGTTCGTTATTGTGGAAAATGCGACCGAACTGCAAACGGCCGTGGAACTGGCCTACGCCCAGCATATTCCCTATTTTGTACTTGGTGGTGGCTCCAATATTCTGGTTGCCGATGCTGGCATTGAGGGGCTTGTCATTATGAACAAAGCCCGATCTGTCCGTTATCGCCACAATGGTGTCCATGTTATCTGTACCGCTGAATCTGGCATGAATCTTTCTTCTCTAGCCCGCCAGTGTATTGCCAAAGGGTTGGGTGGGCTGGAATGGGCAATTGGCATTCCCGGTACAGTTGGCGGTGCTGTGGTGGGCAATTCCGGCGCACATGGTGGCGATATGAGCCAGACGCTTTTGGCGGCAACTGTGTGGGAACCGGGGCGTGGCGCACGCATTTATACCAATGAAGAATTGCGTTATGGCTATCGCGACAGCATTCTCAAGCGGGAGCAGGGACGCAACCTGGCGCGGCGAGTGGTGCTCTCGGCAGAGTTGCAACTGACACCAGAGCCGGTGGATGTGTTAATGGCAAGGGCAAACGCTTTTACGTCGCATCGAAAGCAAACACAACCCGGTGGCGCGAGTATGGGGTCTATGTTCAAAAATCCGGAACATTATTATGCCGGGTATCTTATCGAAGCGGCTGGATTGAAGGGATTGAAGATAGGTGGGGCACATATTTCGGAAAAACATGCCAACTTTTTTGTGAATGATGAGGAGGCAACGGCCGAAGATGTGCGGGCGCTGATTGCTGAGGCGTGGAATACAGTGCGTGAGCAGTTTGGCGTGGAGATGGAACTGGAAGTGGAATTGGTGGGTAAGTGGGAGTTTGGTGAGTAGTGTGCCTGCAGGATGGGCATATACGGAACCAGAGTTGAGGAAATGATGACGAACGAGAAGCGTGAACCAAAGCGAAAGATTCGGGTCGGAGTGATTTTTGGTGGCCGTTCGGGGGAACATGAGGTTTCGCTGATGTCTGCCCGCTCGGTAATGGATGCGCTGGATCGGGAGAAGTATGAGGTGGTTCCGATTGGAATTACCAAAGAGGGGGAGTGGGTGGTTGGTGATCCGATGAAGGCGCTGGCTGAGGGTGAGAAAACGGCCGAATTAGCTACATTGTTGCCCCATCCCAACTCTTCGGCATTGATGCGGTTGGAGTGGCAAGAGACAGAACCGGCAACGTTGTCGGCTGTGGCCGAGCTGGATGTGGTGTTTCCGGTTTTGCATGGGCCGTATGGCGAAGATGGAACGGTGCAAGGGTTGCTGGAGTTGGCCGGTTTGCCCTATGTTGGGGCTGGGGTGGTAGGTTCGGCTGTGGGGATGGATAAGGCGATTTTTAAGTATGTGATGGCGGCAAATGGTTTGCCGGTGTTGCCCTGGCGGCTGGTGTTGAGTAAGCGGTGGTCGGCTGACCAAACGGCCGTTTTGGACGAAATTGAAACTGCGCTTACCTACCCTGTTTTTACCAAACCGGCCAATCTTGGCTCCAGTGTGGGAGTAAACAAGTGCCACAATCGGGAAGAACTGATTGCCGGTTTGACAGAAGCAGCAGCGTATGATCGGCGTGTTGTGGTTGAGCAAGGAATTAATGCGCGTGAACTGGAAGTTTCTGTATTGGGGAATGAAGACCCGATCGCCAGTGTTGTGGGCGAAATTCGACCCAAACGGGCATTTTATGATTATGTGGCCAAGTATGTTAGTGATGATTCGGAGTTGATTATTCCGGCAGAGTTGGAACCAGAAGTGGCTGAGAAGGTGCGAGCATTGGCTATTCGGGCGTATCAGGCAATTGATTGTGCCGGGTTGGGGCGGGTGGATTTGTTGATGGATCGGGATAACGGCCGTTTGTATATCAATGAAATTAATACGATACCCGGCTTTACCCGTATTTCTATGTATCCCAAATTGTGGGAGGCAACTGGCATCAGCTACCCCGAATTACTCGATCGGTTGATTGAGCTGGCGTTGGATCGGCATGAGGAAAAAAGTCGGTTACGGACTTCATTTGAATTGGAAAGTGGTGAGTAAGTAATGGCAGAGAGAAGACAACAACCCAGACGACGATTACGCAAGCAGCCTGATATGCGACGGGTACGGTCTGCAACGGCCGTATCTATGCCCCGCATCCAGGTCCCCCAAACTGCTCAAAAGCGTCGTCGGCGTAATAACCGACCAGTTCGTATACCCTGGTCGGCAATACGAACGTTTGCCTTCTCTGCCCGTTGGCTTAGCCTGTCCCTGTTGGCTATAGCCCTCTATGCGCTGATCACCATCGGCCAGTCAGACCAATTTTATTTGCGGGTCATTCCTGTAGAAGGTGCAATTGCTATCCAGCCCGGAGATATTATTGCCGCCAGTGGCCTGGCTGGTGTTCATATTTTTGCTGCCGATCCCATACAGGCTGCCCATAATGTGGCCGAATTACCTGGTGTGGTCTCAGCCCGAGTTTCTTTGAGTTGGCCCAATGAAGTTTCTATTCAAGTTGAGGAAGAAACACCGGTAGCAATTTGGCAGGAAGGGGAAAAAACATTTTGGATTACGGAAGACGGCCGTTTGATTGACGCACCCGCACCTTCAGCCGGGTTGTTGGTTATTGAGTCAGAAACAGCGGGAGAAACGGCCGTACCCACCATGCACTTCATCCCACAAGAGATTCTCGCTGGTGCACTCCAGTTACGCGAACTCCTCCCCAACCTCAATCGGCTCAATTATCGGCCGTCCACAGGACTCAGTTATCAGGACGACCGCGGCTGGCAAGTTTACATGGGTGTTGGGACCAACATGCCCCAGAAACTTGCCATTTACGAAACCATTGTCGAAGACCTGCTGGCACGAGGACTTACACCCATTTACATCAGTGTAAGCAATCAGGAAAAGCCATATTATTCGGCACGGTAACAAGGGGAAACAGGTAATGGAAGAAATCATCTTTGCCATTGATATTGGAACCACCAAAATATGTGCTCTGGTAGGCGAACTGCGGGAAGGACAGCTCCAAATTATTGGGCTAGGCATTGTACCCGCCAAAGGCATGCGCAAAGGTATGGTCGTAGATGTGCAAGCCGCTACCGAGGCACTGGCCCAGGCTGTGGAAAAAGCCGAACAAACATCCGGATATCAACTCTCCCAGGCAATCGTCAGTTTGGCTGGCGACCATATCGGCTCCACAAATAATCGGGGTGTGGTGGCAATCGGCCGTAACGGCACAGGCGTCACCCCCGAAGATATTGCCCATGCCCTCGACAATGCCCAGGCAATCCCCATTCCCCACAATCGTCGCATTGTCCACCTTATCCCGCGCAGCTACACCATTGACGACCAAACAGAAGTCCGACGACCAATTGGCATGCACGGCTTTCGCCTGGAAGTAGAAGCCCATATCGTCACAGCCGCCGAACCTGCCTTACTCAACCTTTCCCAATGTTGTGCCAACGTGGGCATTCGGGCTGAAGAGTTCGTTCTCAATGCACTGGCTTCCGGTGAATCAGTTCTGGAACCGAATGAGCGGGAAATGGGTGTTATTGTGGCAGATATTGGCGGTGGTACAACTGATATCGCTCTATACATGCAAGGTACAGTTTGGCACACAAAAGTTTTCCCGGTTGGTGGGTATCACATTACTAACGACATCGCCATTGGGTTGCGTGCTCCTTATGAAGTTGCGGAACAAGTCAAAATTCAATATGGTGATTGCCGGCCAGAACAAATTGATCCTGACTCCACCTTCACCATCAAGCCTTTTGGTGGGGAGACAATTCAGGTTGGTCGACAAGACCTTGCTTATGTCATTGAGGCACGAGTAGAAGAAATCTTCCAGTTGATTTTGCAGGAAATTAAACGTTCCGGTTACGATGGCCTGTTGCCGGCTGGTATTGTGCTCACAGGTGGCGCGGCGCAATTGCGTGGCATTACTGAAGTAGCCGAACGCGTATTGAATGTGCCGGCTCGGGTGGCGCAGCCTAAAAATTTGATTGGCCTGGTTGACTCTTTGCATAGTCCAGCATACGCCACCAGCATTGGGCTGTTGCACTGGGCATTGACAGAGCATCAGGTTATTCAGCCGCGCCGTTCTCAAAGTGAGTGGAGTAAGCGCGTGGGCAGCTTTTTTAAGGCATTGTTGCCCTGAAGATGGAATTTGATCCGGGAATTATCTCTGGTTAGGGATTTAGAAATAGAGAGGGGTAGATCATGAAAGGACAAAAAAGAGAGTTGAGTGCAGTGCAGCGAATGCCAGAAGCGGAAACATCAGCTTTGATTCGAGTTGTTGGTGTGGGAGGGGGTGGTAGTAATGCTGTCAATCGAATGATCCAGGAAAATATTCCAGGTGTTGATTTTATTGCCGTTAATACGGATGGACAGGCATTGATGGGGAGTCTGGCGCCGACACGTATTCAGTTGGGGGAGCGGACGACTCGCGGTTTGGGTTCTGGTGGAAATCCGGAAATTGGGGCGCGAGCGGCAGAAGAGTCTATTGAAGAACTGCATGAAGTGTTGCAAGGCTCGGATATGGTGTTTGTGACGGCAGGTATGGGGGGCGGTACGGGTACTGGCGCGTCTCCCATTGTGGCGAAGGTGGCCCGTGAGGAAGGGGCGCTGACGATTGGTGTGGTGACGAAGCCGTTTAGCTTTGAAGGGCCGCATCGAAATCGAGTGGCAGAGGCAGGTATTGAGCAGTTGAAGGATCATGTGGATACGTTGATTGTGATTCCAAATGATCGTTTGCTGGAAACGGCCGATAAGCGGATTTCGCTGCTGGATTCTTTCCGCATGGCAGATGATGTGTTGCGGCAAGGTATTCAGGGTATTAGTGAGCTGATTACTGTGCCGGGGTTAATTAACCTGGACTTTGCTGATGTGAAGGCAATTATGTCGGTGGGTGGCGCAGCACTGATGGCTGTTGGTCGTGGTAAAGGAGAGGATCGGGCTCGTATTGCGGCCGAAGAGGCAATGGCCAGTCGCTTGCTGGATGTAACCATTGATGGTGCGCGAGGGATTTTGTTTAATGTGACTGGACCCGCTGATATGAGTTTGTTTGAGATTAATCAGGCGGCTTCTATTATTCGGGAATCAGCTCATCCGGATGTGAATCTTATTTTTGGTGCTGTGATTGATGAAAGCCTGGAGGATGAGATTCGGATTACAGTGATTGCTACTGGTTTTGATCATAATACGCCTTTGGTACGATCAATGAGACGGCCGATTGGTCGTTCATTGCCAGAGGGGCAGCCAGTGCGTCAACAATCTTCGGGGCAACAACGGCCGTCTTCGGGCACGACTCCAGCCGCTGACAATTCTCCTGCCTTTCGCGTAAACGATCTGGATATTCCTGCCTTTTTGCGCAAGCGAAAGCAATAAGACTGATATTTACCATCTTATCAGGAGGGGAGGGGTGTACTCTGAAAAAGGGGCACCCCTCTTTTATTTCGATGTAGTAATTCCCTGATTTGTGTTATTTGCCAGAGGTATTTTATCCCCCTGATTTTTTAAGGTCTTTTTCACGCCCTGACTATTGCGATGAGGTAGGGGGTGTGTTATAATGCGCCTGCAAATGCACCATATGTGGGGGATAATTGTTGTATAACCGCCATATATGGTGCATCAGGGGCGAAGCGGTAACAGTTCCCCATATATTCATACAAGACCAGTTTTCCCACTAATCCGGCAATATCTATTGCCGAACCCAGAAGTTTGGAGTGATGAAGATGAAGTGTCCCTATTGTCAGAATCCGAAAACGCGCGTGATTGATACCAGCCATGATTCCCGTGGGGGAACACGGCGACGACGTATGTGTGAGAATTGTAAGCAGCGATTTACTTCATATGAACGGCCGATTTTAGCCACCCCCTTGTTGGTAAAGCGAGATGGTACAAGAGAACAGTTTTCGCGAGATAAGCTCATGGCTGGTATTCGGGTAGCTTGTGCCAAACGGCCTGTGGCTGCGGCAGATATTGAGCGGATTGCAGGAGAAATAGAGGCGGAATTACAGCAGATGGGGCGAGCAGAAGTTCCCAGCCGTGTCGTTGGTGACAGTGTGATTCGCAAACTTAAAGAACTGGATCAGGTGGCTTATATCCGGTACGCCATTGTCTATTTGGGGCTTGATGATCTGAAATCAATTCGGGACGAAATCGATCGTTTACTGGCGGGGTAACAAATTGGTTGAGAATTGTAAATTTTTGAACAGGAGAAGGAAACATGTCGGAAAAACAAAACCTGAGCAATGTCTCTCACGTGCAGGAAGAAGTTGGAGGTAAACGGAATGGGAAAAATGGACAAAATCGGTTACATGCCGATAGCGTCTATTTTCGGGTGGCCATTCCCAAGACAATTGTCAAACGAGACGGCCGTATCGTCCCCTTTGATATCAAGCGCATCGAAACTGCGCTCCAAAAATGCTACAACAGCCTCGAAAAAGAACCCAAAACCCCTGTTTCTGAAATCACCCGCCAGGTAGTAAACGTTGTTGCCGCCAAATACGATCAGCCTACTGTAGAAGGTGTGCAAGACATTGTGGAAATGGTCTTGCAGGCTGCCGGAGAGTATGAAGCGGCTAAACATTACATCTTGTACCGGGCTGAACGAGCCAAAATGCGTGTCAAGCGGCCTGTGCCACCTGAAGTACGTGAGGCATTTGCCCAATCTGACAAATACTTCCCCACCCAACTTCAGAAATTCCAGTTCTATGACAAATATTCCCGCTTCAATTACGATTTGGGACGTCGGGAAACATGGATTGAAACAGTCGATCGAGCTGTGGATTTTCTGCGCGAGCTTTCGGAGTATCGCTTGCCAGCCGAAACCTATGCGCGCATTCGTCAGGGTATCCTGGAAATGAAAGTGATGCCTTCGATGCGTTTGCTGGCGATGGCTGGCCCAGCAGCACGGCGCAATAATATTGCAATTTATAATTGCTCTTATATGCCTGTTGATAGTCTGGATTCATTTGTGGAAGCGTTGATTATTTCCATGAGTGGCTGTGGCGTAGGTTTTTCGGTAGAACGGCAATATGTCGAACAGTTTCCGCGAATTGCTCGCCAGAAGGGGAAACCAGCACGTACATTTGTTGTCCCTGATTCGTCTGAAGGGTGGGCTGAGGCGTTGCGGACTGGCTTAGAAGCATGGTTTAATGGGGAGGATGTCAAGTTTGACTATTCTCAAGTGCGGCCAGCTGGTGCGCCTTTGCGTGTGAAGGGGGGGCGTGCTTCGGGGCCGGAACCGCTGCGAAAGATGCTGGATTTTACACGGGCGCGGATTTTGTCTCGCCAGGGGAGCTTTTTACGACCATTGGATGCCCATGACATTATGTGTGCGGTGGGGGATGCGGCCGTTTCTGGCGGTGTACGTCGCACAGCCATGATCTCCCTTTTTGATTACGATGACCTGGAAATGCGCCATTGCAAGGATGGAGATTTTTGGCGGAATAATAGCCAGCGGTGGAATGCAAATAATTCAGCCGTTTGGCCTGATCGAGAATTGTCGCAGGCAGAGATCATTGAGTTTGTGTTGGATATGGTAAAGTCGGGGCGAGGGGAACCAGGCATTTTTAACCGCCGGGCAGCCATTGCCAATCGGCCTGCTCGCCGTGCGCCAGCTGTGTTTGGTACAAATCCATGCGGGGAGATAATTTTACGGCCGTTTCAATTCTGCAACCTCTCCAGCGCCATCGCCCGTGCCGATGACACACTCGAAACCCTTGCCGAAAAAGTTGAACTGGCAGCCATCATTGGCACCATCCAATCCATGGCCACCCACTTCCCCGGCCTGCGCCCCGAATGGAAGCGCAATTGTGAAGAAGAACGCCTGTTAGGCGTTGACCTGAACGGACAAATGGATAGCCCGGCCGCGCAAGATCCAGAAATACAAGCCAAACTGCGCGAAATCGCCATTGAAACCAACCAACGTATAGCCCAATTACTGGGAATTAACCAATCCGCTGCCGTGACTTGCGTCAAACCTTCTGGCAACTCTTCCCAACTCGTAAACTCATCTTCGGGGCTACATGCACGGTGGTCACCCTATTACATTCGCAATGTGCGCGTTGGCGCACACACACCTGTATTCAAGGTACTGCGTGACGCCGGTGTACCAATGGACCCAGAAAATGGGCAGACACGCGAAAATGCAACCACATGGGTTGTTCACTTTCCCGTCAAGTCGCCCGAAGGAGCAATCACCCGCAACGATCGCACAGCCTTACAACAATGCGATTATTGGCTGCAAAACAAAATTTATTACACAGAACATAACCCCAGCGTAACAATCACTTATCGGCAAGATGAAGTGCTGGATATTATCAAGTGGATTTGGGAACATCAGGATAAAATAGGAGGCATGGCCTTCTTGCCGGCCTACGATGCTCAATATGACCAAATGCCTTATGTAGAAATTACCAGGGAAGAGTATGAGCAGCTGGCAGCCAAATTCCCCGAAATCGATTTTTCTAAAATTTATCGGTATGAGGAAGAAGATTTAACAACAGCTGCTCAAGAATTTGCTTGTTTGGCTGGTGCATGTGATATTTAGACTGGTGTGCCAATAGAAGATTTGGAGGGGCATGGCATCTTGCCGTGCCCCTGTTTGTAATACTTGTTGTAAGATAACCAGAGTAAAGTTCAAGAAATTGTTAACAATGTAGGAAAATAGGCCTACAAGAAGTTGAATTTAGTTGACACCTGAGACTATAACAGGCATAATTTAATCAGCCTTTAATGTAGCTGTTAGCGTTTTATTAATTACTTATTTGGGAGAGAAACATGTCGCCTCAAGTTGATCAAGAAAAGAAAGCAGTTGTGGAGTCGGAAACCAAGCGGACTTATGAGCCACCAGCAATTATTTATAAGGGTGTTGTGAGTACACGTGCGGGTTCGCCTATTAGTGTGCCCAATAACGATCCAACTGGTGTTGATCCGGCCGATTTGTTTGGCGACTAATTGTTTCACCCAGAAGTTGGAATATTTGAGGGCCTGCTTTTGGCAGGCCCTTTTTCATTCTGCCAATATACCGGGGGTGGGAGATGACTGTTCCCGAAAATCGCAATTGTTGGTGTCGCGCCACCAGGGGAATCGCTCCAGGCTATGATTGAATGTGGTAACAAGTGGACAGGGGGTGACACCAGGGTAGTTGCCGTTTCCATAAGTTACGACATCTACTGGCTGGCCGTTGGGATCTCGCAGTATGATTTCATCGCCGTTGTTACCTAGCTGGAGGATGGTGGCGGGGTCACCCCATGTTGGGTCGTCGATCAGGTTGGGAATCGTTGCGTCTGTCTCTTCAATTTCGAAGTCTGGCCACTTGCCAAATTCTGCCTGGAAGGCTACGGCCGAACGGGCAATGATCAATGTGCCTTGTGCTGGCAAGATGGTGCCTGCGGGAAATCGGCGCACATCTTCAAAATCGGTCTGGTTGACAGCATCTCCCAAAGTGTAGTTGCTGAGGTTTATGTCTGAAGCAGTGGGGTTGGCCAACTCAATAAATTCTGCTTCGTCTGCGCCGGTGCTGTCGTAGAGTATTTCGCTGATGAGTGGATGGTTGGCTGGCCCGACAAAGTTGTGCAGGATGACGGGCATGTAAATGCGATATGGCCAGTCGCGGTAGAACATGTCTGTCAGAAGGTTGTATGCTTCGTTTGATTGAATTTGTAAGGCTACTTCTCGATTTCCTTTGCTGGATTGTTCGGTGCCGTTCCAGCTACCAATGTGGATGTAGCCACGGCCGTTTATTTCGGCCAATATCATTTTGTTGTGGATTCCCATGCCGGCCGGATTGCCTACCTGGCATTTCAGGTCCAGAGTTTCGTTTTGGGCGATTTGGTTGACATAATCGCAAGTGGCGTGGTTGCTCACAGGACTGGAGGGGTCGTCGAATAGTTCGTCGAGTAGCAAGCGGACGGTTGCACCGCGACGAGCAGCGTTGATGTAGGCTTCCAAGCGTGGATTGGGATCGTCGGTGGGGTTGCTGGTAGTTGTTCCCCAATACGGCCGTTCTGAGAGTTGCTCTACTAATACTGTATCTCCATTACCGGCCTGGTTGATTAGCCCTAGCAAACCATCTACGTCGCGTAAACTGTTTTCGGGTGATTGCACGATTTCAAATGCAAATTGGCCGGTGAACGTACTGGGTGCAGGATAGCGGACGGTGTATGTGGTGCCACCTGTGACCGTAATGGGCACGAAACCGGGTGAGGGGAGGCCATACGTGGTATCGGTAATTGTCCAGCGGAACAGGTCTGCGTAACGGGCAGGATCGAAATCATGGGTGAACAGGGTTTGCAAGTGGGTAATGACGCCGGTGGCATTGGTCAAGAGGATGACACCCCGGCGACCAGCTGTGCCATCGCTTTTGTCATCGTAGGGGAGGCTATTTGGGCTGAGGTTTTCGCTGCCAAGAATGGCGATTTGATTGTCAATGAGAATGAATTTGGCGTGCATAAACCGGTAGCGGTCGTGTGTGTTGGTGGTATCGTTGCTGATCATGAACCAGCATTGTCCACCAGCGGCTTCAAGCTGTTGGCAAATGTATTTTTCCTGATCGGGCAGGCCGCCGGAGGGTGCGCCTTCCAATAAAATGGTGACGTTGACACCACGTTGAGCGGCCTGGATGAGGGCATCTGCCAGGCCGAGATTTTCAAAGGTGAGGGTTTCGATTTGGATGCTTGTTTGAGCGGCGTTGAGGTGGTTGATGATGGTTTGGTAGGCGTTGTCGGGGGCGATGGCGACGGTGAGCACGGCCGTTTCTGTGATTTTGGCGGTGAAGAAGTAATCGTCTAATCGCCAACCTGGGTAGCGGACTTTACGGCCGTTTATTACATCGTCTGGATCTTGTGCCCAATCTGCGGCAGTATTGGTATCGGCGACGGGCTGGCCTGTTTTTTGGTCACGCTTGCGATAGAGGATCTGGCCTTCAGCACCAAATACGTTGCTCACCTGATAGGGTTGGACGGCCGTTCCTGACCACCCTGACTGGTTTGTGTCTCCCCCTTCATATACCAGTACATCTACCAAATCCCCGCTGGCATTCAAAAGCAATACTTCATCCCCTGTGTTGGCAAAGCCAGGCCAGTTACTTACTACCAGATCGGGAGGATAGCCAAACTGTCGCTGGAAAGCTGTCTTGTCTTTGGCCAGCCAGATTACCTGACCGGGTGGAATGGGGAAGTTGGTGGTAGTGATAACGGCCGTTGTCGAGCCATCACTGAGCTGCCACCCGCCAATTGTGGCTGTTACCGGGCTGATATTCCGCAAAGCCACAGCTTCATCCGCATCATTGCTTTCGTAGCCGTCATAAAGCACAGCATCAATAAGCACCCCGCTGCTATTGACATAAGTTGAGGCAAAAGCAACGTTATTGGCAGTGACCAACTCCGAATGACTACTCCCAATGACTACCTGGTTGGTAATAAGGCCAGACTGGGTGAGAGAAGTGGTGGCTGTTACCTGAAAGGTGAACAATGAGCCCACAGGGAGCGTGCCCACTTGCCAGACTAGTTGGCTGTTTCCGGGCTGGGCCAATGGGAAGCCACTGTCGTCGGTGACATATGTCAGGCCAGCAGGCAGGGTGTCGGTGAGGTGGACGTTGGTGGCGGTCAGGTTGCCGGTGTTGCTGAGACTGATCTGGTAACGAATGGTTTGGCCAGCGATGATGGTTGCCGGTGCGGATTTGTGGACGATAAGGTCTGGTGTGGAAACGGCCGAACAGAGGGAATTGGCCCATACACTGTTGTTTCCGCCATTTCCGGCGCCTGGGGTGGCATTGGTGGCAGATGTTGTGTGCCATTGAGTGGGATCAGCCAGTTGGGTGGTAGTGTTGCCATCAAAAACGGCCGTTTCGGCCGTGCCCGCATGCAAACCAGTACCCGGCTCCACAGAAAAATCATGCACCGTCACATCATTTTCATCGCGCAAATGGGGATTATCCGATGCCGTCGAATTGGAAAAAGCTGGCCAACTGCCACTAAAATAAGCAGGGTCATTATGTGGCACAACCAGCACACAATCAGACAAACTGGTATCATCCGGCGGCAAAAGCGCATCTCGGTCATTGCCATTATAAATAACTACCAGCGTGCCTGTCGGTACAGCACTCCACAAACTATCTGTACTAAAAACCAGATCACCGGCTGAACTATCCCCCAAATCCCAGCCACGCAAATCAACCGGTCCATTTACAACCAACAGCTCCACCCATTCCCGGCTACCACCATCCCCTTGTGACCATTCATTGATAATAACCGGGTGGGAAGAAGCGGCTGCTTGTTCTGTTATCTGGCCGGGCAACCAGCCCAATATCACTAAAGGCAATCCCAGCGAAAAAAACAGCCACCAAACTCTTTTTGCACGTACCAGCATTCTTACCTCCAGTTCCTGCAAAGCACACGGCCTGGAGGAGGAGAAAACCGGTGTGCTTATGGTGCAGGTTTCAAAATTACCGGCAAATACAATCGTTGTGCAGTTGTTTCATATGCCCCAATGTCACACACAGCACCTACTGGTCGAGATATGCCTCTTTGGTCAGTGCTGGCACATGTGGCCGGATCTCCAGTATCAATGACAGGGCTGGAGAGTAGAGGCGCGTGTGTTGGGGTGTCTCCCCCATTGTTTTGCAGTGTCAGTAACTGGGGATCGATATTATTCAGGTCGCCTGATGCTGTCAAATTGCAGCTGGTGTCGCTGGCCAGATTGTGGCCGATAGATAGCAATGTGCCGTTGCCGCCACAGTTGTTACCGGAGATTGTGTTGGCAATGATGGAATTGGAAGTGGTTAATGTGGCGGAGGAAACGAGATAGAGAGAGACGCCTGTGTTGCTGATAATGGTGGTGTTGTTCATGATGACAGAGGCGGTATTACTAATGGCGCTGCCTGAATTGGTGACGATGTTGCCGCTGAGGGTGCTATTGATGAGGGTGACGGTGTCCAGATTGGCGATGGCGCCGCCGTTATTGGCCAGGTTTCCATCCAGGGTGCTGTTGCGGATGGTGGCTTGTCCGAGGAAGTTGTAGATACCACCGCCGTTGGTGGCGTTGTTTTGGGTGAAACGGCCGTTTGTTATCGTTAATGTCTTTCCATTGTAAATCGTGCCGTTGCCACTGGCCTGGTTGCTGGAAAAGGTACTATTCTCAATGATCGTGGTGGCGTTATTAAAAAGTGCTGCGCCATTTTGACCAATGTTTTGGGAAAAGGTTGTTTTGCTGACAGTTAGGGTGCCTGTGTCTAAAAGAATACCGCCGCCCAGGGTGGCATTGTTGGCCGAAATCGTTGTTTCATAGATGCTTACCTGACTATCATCCACGTAGATGCCGCCACCGTCGCCGTTGCCGGTGATTTGGTTGCCTGTAATCGTGCTGTTTTGTATGGTGCTGGTGGATTGGAGAGAGTAAATGCCGCCGCCTTGGGCACTGGCGAAATTGTTTTGGATGGTCGTGTTGCTGATGGTCAGGTTGGTATCGTCTATGAAGATGCCACCGCCAAACGTGGCGCGGTTGTTTTGTATCAGACTGTTGGTAATGGTGACAAAGGCCATGCTGGTAGAATCTATGCCGCCACCGTCGCCGCCACTGGTGAGGGCTGTGTTGGTCATAATGCGGCTGTTTTGGATGGTGAGGTGGCCGGTATTTTCGATGCCCCCACCAAATTCGGCCTGATTGTTTACAATGTCTACGTTGTCCAGGGATAAACGGCCGTCATTGATAATACCACCCCCGCCCAATGCATTCCCATTTGTTATCTGCAAGTTGCGTAATGTAACAGAGGTGTTGACCGTTACAGTAATAACAGTGGCCAGGTTGTTGCCATCTATAATTGTGCTGGCAGGTGATGTTCCAACCAGCGTAACGGATTTGTTGATGGTGATATTTTCATTATAGGTTCCGTTTCCGATGCTGATTGTGTCTCCGTTGGCCGCGGCGGCAAGGGCGGCCTGAATGGTAGTATAGGGGCAGCCAGAAGGACATACATCGAGGGTGGCGGCCTGAATGACATGAGGAAGCAGATTAGACCACAATAAAATCAGGGCAATAAGCGGTAAAACAAATGTGGTCAGCAGGACAGTTAATTTAGAACGCATAGGACTTCCTTGTGAGTGTGGTTTTTGTGTATGGTAGCGTATGGAGTTTACGATGTGGCTTACAATGTGGGTTCGGGTTTGTCGCTGGTAAGGAGGGCAACGGCAAGGAGTAGTAAGCCGAAGAGGAGCATGATACCACTTTGGATGAAGATTCGGGTTTGCCAGGGGGTGAGTAGGGAGGGGAGGATTTGGCGGATAAGAGTGGCTGGGGTGATGGTGTCAGGGGGGGCAGGCGGAACGGCCGTTGCGAACAGGCGAGGCACAACAATACCTATCCCAAATCCAACCAAAATGCCGATAATACCAGCCAGCAACAAAGGTGTGCCCCACCAATATCCCAACGAATTGAGTGAGCGAATAACCAGAATGAGAATGAGTATCAGGCAGGCGGCAGGCACTAACCAGAATAGCCACGCCCGGCGTTGCCCAAATTGAATAAAGCGACGGATACGATTTAATTGTTCGGGGGAGAAACGGCCGTTTTCCTCATTCCCCATCAGAGACACATTCAACTCACCCTGTTGCTCAGTTACAAACGGACTTTTTTCGACAGCTTGCACAGCCTCTTCATGAATCCGTGCCGTCAATACATCCAGCGGTATATCCTCTGGTCGACAGGAAGGCACAACCGCTTCTTCAGCTGGTGGCGCATCATTTGTACATGGAGGCAGACTTTCCAAAACCAGGGCAATCGCACGACGTCCCGCATCCCCACGAAATCGCTCCAACAAAGGACGAGTATTAATAGTTAGTTCAGCTGTATTCGTTTTTCCTTCCAGCAAATCAAACAAACTATTGATAGCCAGATCAACCTGTTCGTCAATATAAGCAGGTGGAATCAGTTCCCGGACGGCCGTTTCAAACTCAGGAGAATCAACCAGATCAGCCGGTAAGCCTCGCGATTGGGCCTGTTCCGAAACGGCCGAAAACACCAACGCCGGTGCTTCAGCGACAAGGCGATCTTCCAATGCGGTCAATGCCTCACGCACCGTTTCCCGGTCTGTCACAATCTGAAGCAAATTAACCACCAATAGATTAAACACAACAGCCACAACAAACAAAACAACCAACAGAAACGCCAAAACCCGTGTTAATCCCCGCATCACCACCTCAGCACTTACCTCTTTTCCCCTAATTATCCCCATGAGTCTCCCGAAAAAAGCCATGGGCTGCGCAAGTTGATAGGATTTTCCCTCTGGTAAATCTTTACAATTTGCCCAGCCTTTGCGGTTGCCCCCATTCACCTCCACTAAATTGGAATTGACTATTGCCCTTAATATAGTAGCTCAAAGCCTGTCCCAGCAACAAATAGGTTAAAAACATATCAAACCAAATATTTCCAAACACAAACAAATTGGCCTGGAAACGGCCGTTTTTCTACTGCGGTAATGATGAGCAGGAGCACAATACAGTAATGACAAGGAATAGTCGTTTACGCATGATGTCTCAGGGGGATGTGTTAAAGGTAGACGGCCGTACTGTATTCCGTGCCCATGCGGCCACAATCACGTCTTGCAGGGCGTTGGGTACATCCTCATGATTATTGGGATCAGGCCCATGCCGAAAATTGAATGCGTCCACTGATGTCGCCCATGGCGGCCAGGACGGTTCCCAGGCCCACAGAGCGTAATTGATA
>RFGV01000023.1 GCA_003696605.1 Chloroflexota bacterium
CGATTTACCAGAAAACGAGCGACCACGTGAGCGATTATGGACATATGGGCCACAGGCGCTATCTCCTGCTGAATTATTGGCCATCATTTTACGAACAGGCAACTCCGAAGAGAACGCGCTCACTTTGGCAGAGCGAATACTGAGCCACTATAACGGGCTGAGTGGCTTGGCGAAAACGCCAGTGACAGATTTAGCGAGGATGTACGGTATTGGCAAGGCTAAAAGTGCCCAAATAGCCGCGGCGCTAGAGTTAGGGAAAAGATTGGTGCAACAACAGGCGATAGAACGGCCTATCATCCAAAAAGCTGCTGATGCTGCTCAGCTTGTAGCGGATATGGCGCACCTGCCACAGGAGCAGGTGCGGGTTATTTTGCTGGACAGTAGTAAGCGCGTCGTGACCATTCAAACGGTTTATGTGGGCACATTGAATGCAACGGTATTGCGTACATCCGAGATTTTTCGAGAAGCAGTTATCCGCAATTGCCCTGCATTGATCATTGTCCACAACCATCCATCTGGCGATGCCCAACCCTCTCCCGAAGATGTCTCGCTCACAAGAACACTCATCGCTGCAGGCCATTTACTCGATATTGAAGTATTAGACCACCTCATTATTGGCCAACAGGGATGGATTTCTTTACAAGAAATGGGTTTAGGCTTCGAACGTTAACCATCCTCTGTTGGTGGCGGCGTTGGTGTCGCCTCGACTGGTGGTGGGGTGAATGCTTCTACCCGACCAGCGAGAAGTGCAACCTCACCGACATAGACATCATATTGATGCCCTGATGCGTAAAATGTAATGGAGAGAATACGGCCTGGCAGTCTATCCGCCAATTTCACGAAAAGGTTACCTGTTTCGAAGGTATACCATGCTTTCTCATTAATTTGCTGGTGGGTATCCTGTGGTGGACTACAGGTAATACATACAGGCGGATAGTCATAAAGTTCGCTATCAAACGCATAGAAACCTTGGAACCACTGACGCGGGTTGCCATCGCGGTCAATGTAATCCATACGCAACATCAACGGACATTCTGAACCGCGTATACCACAACGGCTAAGGGATTGGTAGTTGACAAACATGGTGGCACGCAAATTAAGGAAGTTGAAGCCGGTAACATCAACACCTGCTTGTCCATCTTGGGCAAAATATTGAACACAGAGCGTTTCACCATGAGAACTGGCATTGTCATTACGTAAAAGGCGAATAACCCCTCGTCCATCGACAATTTGTGGCAGCCATTGCCCAATTGGTAAATCTTCTTGATTGTTTGAACACCCCCAACGCTCTGGCAAA
>RFGV01000244.1 GCA_003696605.1 Chloroflexota bacterium
ATTTGCAGTACAGCTCAGGATAATGGGGTCTGGTGATCGTCTCCGCTTTCCAGGCGGCTCTGGACGCGCAGCGCATAGGCCGCTGCAAGCAGGAATATCACCCCAAAGCCCCCTTCTACCGGCACACTCGAGCCCGTGGTCGTTGTCGTAGTGGTCGATGAGGGCGGGGGCGGGGCGGTCGTCTGGGCTTTCGATTGATGTACGGTTAACAAGCCCGTTAGCAATAGGAGGATAACAATATACTGTCTTTTTATCATTTCCGGTTTCTTTTTTATTTTCCTATCAATTTTAATTATCGTAATATGCATTCCCCCATGATAATATGCCGGAGCCGTTTGCAAGCTCCGGCATTGCGTCATGGGTTGGCTTTCGATTTATTTCATGATCGTCACTTTACGGCTGTAAGTACCCGTTGCCGTTTGCAGCGTTACCAGATATACCCCGCCTGCTGCCTGCAGCCTCAGCTCCGTAGCTCCTTTTATCACCTCTTCGGCCAGCTTTTCGCCAAGGATATTATATACCTTTAACACACCTGCTTCGGGTGTCCGGCTCCTGACATATATTCTGTCGCCATGTCCATACACGCTCAACAGCTCCGCTGATGTTTCTCCTATTCCCGTGGTGCCTTCCGTCTTCACCGGGTTGAAATGGACGATGAAGCGGTCTTTGTAGATCCCCGCTGTTACCTGGCAGCTGTACGTGGGGTGCATCCGCAGGTCCTGCAGGTTGCCCGTCTGGCGGTCTTCCAACCAGATTTCGATGTCCGGGGATATCCTGTCGATCAATTGCACCGCGAAGGTGTACATCCCCGTTTCCGTGGCTTCCAATACCAGCGGTACGGCCTTCGGTTTTTCCCCGGGCACCGGGAATGCCTGAATCGCATACGGCTCGTTATTCAGCTCCGTGTATAAGGCCAGCGTGGCACTGCCTTTCATCTTCAGGGCATCATAGGCGATGTCGTACCCTTCGGTCGCATCCGGCTTAAAGCTGATCATCGTCTCGTTGTACATCCCATCCGGACTGCTCACCCCGATCTTAAACCGCGCCACATCTGGTGCTGCTTCGCGGAAAAATTCCTTGTTGCCCGTCCCGCGCATCGCATTGGTAAAGCTGACTGTGCCGCTGTTGTTCACCTTGATGAACATCCCCTGGCAGGAGGCGATCTCCCCGTTAAATGTATTACGGTTCGGCCGGGCGCCCGCTACAAAGCCGCTCGTACGGTTGTAGGTCGCATAGTCCCCATCCGTAAAGCCATTCTGCCCTACTCCGGACGGGTTGTCCCACAAATACAGGTTTTCTGTCGGGTTTATCCCCTGATTGGCTTGCAGAAAGTCCGCAGCTTTCAATGATGACGGATATGGGTTGCTCACACAGTTCCAGCCGTCCTGTAGTGGATTCGATGAGGTGGTGTGCGTTACCGCTACGCTTATATTCCCATTGTTGACCGGGCCGCTGAATGTTACCGTACCCGCTCCTGCTGCTGTATAGCCCAGCCCGGGCGTCAGCGTGCCACTGACCTGCTGCCAGTCGTTACGGAAATCGGTCGCATCGTTGTTCGATTCATTAAAATAATAGACCGTGCTGCCCAGCACACTCGCATTCGCATTGCTCACCGGGGAACCAAACAGGTTGAATGCCGTGGAGGCGGTGGCTGCGTTCCTTTTGACAACCACATCGCCCGTTACACTGCCGCCACCTCCGGGCGTCCCCGTGCCGTGCATCAGGGAAGCTCCGTCTTCAAGCGTCAGGTTGCCATTGGATACCAGCGTGGCTCCCGCAGGTACTTCGATTACTCCGTGGACTTTTATCGGATCATTAAGGTTATGCGTGCCGGAGGAAAACTTCAACGCACCGCTGCCCGTAAAGGTTCCGGCTCCCGTTACATCCCCGTTGACCGTCAGCGATGCCGATGCACCGATATCCACCGTGGCATTGTTGGTGAAGGTGATGCTGTTGACGCTGTTGGCAACCAGGCCGCTCAGGGCGGGTTGGTTGGTGAGGCTGCCATCTATGGTTACATCACTGTTGGCGGTGGGTACTCCGTTGGGGTTCCAGTTGGTGGCCTCATTCCAGTCGGTGCTGGTGGTGCCAGTCCATTGGATGGTGCAGGAGGATAGGCAGGCATTGTATTTATATCCCCAGGTCCAACCATAAGAGTAAATTAAATAAGGTGTACCATTACCATCTATATCGATAGAGGTATTTTCGGCCGGCCCGGCAGAGAATCCCGCGGCCCCTACCGTGACCCAACTGCTGCCGTCAAATTTCATAACCGTTGCTTTTTGATTGTTTGCCAAGTCCTGATAACTCACATAAGGGGTGCCGCTGGCGTCAATGGCTATAGAGGTATAATCAACCCATCCGGCCGACAACCCTGCAGTCCCAACTGTGACCCAGTTACTGCCATTAAATTTCTTCACCACGGCTTTTAGACCATATCCGTAATCCTTATAAACCACGTAGGGTGTTCCATTACCGTCTATGGCGATGGAGGTATAGTCTGCCCGTCCGGCCGAGAACCCCGCTGTACCTACCGTGACCCAGTTGCTGCCGTCAAATTTTTTTACTGTGGCTTTGTTGCCGTTTGCCGCATCCCGATAGGCCACATAGGGCATGCTTCCGTTAAGGGCGATAGAGGTATAGTCGGCCTGTCCATCCGAGAACCCCGCAGCGCCTACAGTAACCCAACTGCTACCGTCAAACATCTTCACTGTAGCCTTGTAACCATTTCCCTCATCTTTATAAACCACATAAGGTGTATTGCCGTCAAGGGCGATGGTAGTGAAGGGGGAATTTCCTGCTGAGAACCCCGAAAGACCTACCGTAACCCAGCTGCTGCCATTAAATTTTTGCACTGTGGCCCTGTTTCCGTTTCCCCCATCCCGATAGGCTACGTAGGGCGTGCCATTACCATCCGTTGCGATGGAGGTATAGTCTGCCCGTCCGGCAGAGAACCCTGCTGTACCTACCGTGACCCAGTTGTTTCCGGCATATTTCATCACCGTGGTTCTGTCACCGTTTGCCGCATCCTGATAAACCACATAGGGTGTATTATTGTCCAGAACTATGGAGGTATAATTTGCCATCCCAGACGAAATCCCCGCACTCCCTACCATGACCCAGCCGCTGCCGTCAAATTTTTTCA
>RFGV01000245.1 GCA_003696605.1 Chloroflexota bacterium
GGCAACCAATACACAAATTATCGCGGCGGTTACATTCCCGAAAATCTTCTGGCAGTTTATCGGAGAGCGATACTTGCCATTGTTTATCCTTGTATTCCCCATCAAACAACTTGAAACAGCCATTTCCAATGGTTTCCACCAGATTACGAATCATCCCCTTCAGTGAACTGCCGGGGATGATATTTTTGCCGTTCCGGTTGGTCATAAACTGCAATCTTTTATCATCCCCACCCGGTTTGCGGATAAGCAGGGGGGTCTCTGCAGTGATGGTTCCTTCAATACGTCCCGATACGCCGGTAAATTTGTGGTGGGGGGTTGGGGCGCGGCGTTGGGGCGGACTGTTCCAATCCACGGGGACAAAATCATAGGGGTTCATGCGGTTTCCACTCCTTTCATTCGATACAGCGCTAATTGGCCGGTCTGGGGACTGTAATACTCAATTACGTTCAGCTTCAAACGGTTGCCCGGTTGATCCTGCACCGGATAACGCAACACGCGCGGGGTTTGCAGTTCTATAAAGATGTCGGTGTCGGCAGGGTTTTCCCAACCAATATCCTGAAGCTGTTTCTGAGACATCCGCTGTCCCCACAGGTAGTACCCGGTCTCTTTTTGCTCCATTTGGGCCAGGTTTAAAGTGTCGTCGCTGGTTAGACCGGGCAGGGTAACCGGCGGGCCGATGTAAACCACCTGAAAACCGGCTTCATTTTTCTCCCAGCGTAATTCGGCAGTTTGATTGAAGATGCGCCCTCGTCCCCATCCTTCAAAATTTTCCCGGTCATCAAAACGGACGAATTTCAAACCGCTATCCGGCTGGTGAGGCGCAACCTCAATCCAATGGTCGGGGACTTCTTCCAAAATCATCAAGGTGTCGCCATCCGCCGGAAAAGTCTGGATGAGCGGCAGCAGGGCAGAAACCGTGCCGGAATAAACAACCTCGCTCATAGCGCCCTCCATTGCCGGATACGCTGGACAAATTCCTGCCCCGCTTTATCCCGCAGTTCGGCCAGGATTTCGCCTTCATAGACACTGGTCAGACGGATACCATTGGGGGTAGTTGGCGGTTCAGCCGTCAGGGTCAGCACGTCATCAGCGCGGGTATTGTAGTTGGGCGTTTGGCTGGCCAGAAACTTGCCCAGCCCCCACACCTCTTGGGCCTCTTTTTGGGGCAAACCGGGGTAGCTGATTTCCACCTTTTCGACTGCGCCTTTCACGCCGCCCAGCCCGCGGGATGTGCCGGAGCCGATACGGATTAACTCATCTTCCAGGTCGCGTACCACTTGCAATATCATCCCCAACTGCCAGCACTCGAAGTTGCGGATATAAACTGTGGTTTCAAACGCCACCCCGGAGGAAACGGCTTCCAGGTCGAACTTTGCCCGATTGGCCGCGCCGCCGGTGAAGCGGTCAATGCCCACGCCGTCGCGCAGTTCGACCGGATAGCGCTGCGCGCTGTTTACCAAATAGGCGTCGCCAATGCTGATGCGGCCGATAAAGGCGGTTGAGCCAAACAAGCGGCATACCGGGCAGGAATTGGCGTAAGCCTCGTGGCTGGCAAAATCTTCTTGCTTCTGATATTTTTTGCCGCAAAATGAATCATCAAAGGGATTACAAATTGCCGGTTCATTCAAGGTACGGCCGATTTTTTCAACGTGACTGCGAAAAACGCCCTTCAATGAACTGCCCGGAAAGAAAACTTCGCGCTGTCCGTTGCGAAACGTTTGTACCGGAGCCATATCGGGGTTGCGCCCCTGGCTGGATGTGGCAACGCCGGAACGGATAAGAACCGGGCCAGTGGTGGTCAGGGTCAGTTTAAATTTGGCTTCATTGACCAGTTTTTTAAGCATGAGCCGCCTCCATATTCAAAAGGTTGGTAATCGCCTGGTTGATGAAATTTTCCGGGTTAGATACTTTGTCCATCTTGCCGGCAATGTCTGTGTTGGTCAGGTATTTCAAAAGTTTTGCATTGCGGGTAGATTCGTCGGTCAAATCCAGGCTGTAAATCTGTAGATTCTCCAGTTTGGTCTGCCCCAGCCCGCGGGAGCGTTTGCCCCCCAGGTAGCCA
>RFGV01000246.1 GCA_003696605.1 Chloroflexota bacterium
GCCAGGGGGCGTATGCAGCAGGTGATGTGATGTTGACGATGTGGCCTTCGTTTTGGGCCAACATGCCGTTGATGAAGGCGCGGGTGATTTCGAAGGCGGCAAAATAGGGAACGGCCATCATCTGGCGGGCTTCGGCGGGGTCCGTTTCGTCTATGGCCAGCCAGCGCCCCATGCCGGCGTTGTTGATGAGGATGTGGGGGGTGCCATGTTGGGTCTGTATTTGTACAGCCGTTTCCCGTATGGCCTCGCTTTGGGATAAATCAACCGGATAAATGGATGCCTGACCGTTGGCTGCGATGATGCTTTCGGCAACTTCTGCCAGTTTGTCCTGAGTACGAGCAAGCAATAGCACGTGAGCCCCTTTTTGTGCCAGGGCTTTGGCTGTGGCTGCTCCAATACCGCTAGATGCCCCAGTAATAACGGCCGTTTTTCCCTGAATCTCCATCCCGCTGTCTCCTGAGAAATTACAACAAATTTTGGATCAACGAATTGTAAACCGCTTTCCCCTTGCCTGACAACCCAACAATTGTAAGACCTCTCACACCGTCCTGTTACCCCTTCCATCTATAATCAATTCAGGATAATGTGTTGACATTACCTGAAAAACGTATGAACGAACAATCCGATCGTCCAAACATCCATTTACGGGCAATCACTCCCCGATTTTCCCGATTGTCCCGGCGGCTCAACCGACAATTTAGCCTGGCTGAGTGGTTCCTCTACATCAGTTTCCCCCTCATTCTGTCTATTCTGCTCGTTACACGCCCGCCAATCCCATTCTATGCGCTTCCCCTGGCTCCTATTGCTTTGGCGGCCGTCTTGTATGAGTTTTGGGGAGGGACGCTAGCCGCCTTGCTCACTCTGGTAACTGTGGGCGCAGTGCTGGCTCTCGATCCGGTTGTGCTGCGTCGGGCGGCTACTCTTCAGGAGGCATGGCCAATTTTAAGTGCATATCTGGCGGCAGGGCCGCTGGTTGGCTGGCTGACGGCACGGGAACGGGAGCGGGAGCGGGTTTTGGTTTCGGCGGCGCGACGGTTACACGTGGTGCAGGAAATTTCCCAGGCAATTGTTACCAGTCTGGATCTGGACGAGACGTTGCACACAATTTTGGCGGAAACGCGTCGTCTGATCTCGTTTGATCAGGGAGCGGTATTGTTGGCGGACAGGCGGCAGCAACAATTGCGAGTGATGGCAGTGGCACCGAATACGCGACCGATTTCATTGTTGGTGGGGCGTACGATACCATTGCATGGTACTGTGGCTGGTCGGGTGATTCAGGAGCGGCGTTTTTGGCTGGGGGTGGTGGATGTGCCAGTGGCGTATGGGGATTTGCGATTGTTGTGTTTGCCAGGGGAGATGTGTTTGATTGTGCCGTTGCAGTTTAAGCGGGAAGTGATAGGGGTGTTTGTTTTGGCTGGGTGGCATTTGAATGGGCTGGAAGCGGCCGATTTGGATAATTTGCGTCAGATTGCGGGGCAGATTGCGATTGCTATTACACACGCGCGTCTTTTTGCCGGGCAACAGGCACGATCGCGTGCTTTGGCAGCTATTAGTGATGCGGGGCGAGAAATTGCGGCTTCGCTGGATTTGGAACGAACGTTGCGCCTGGTGATGAGAAAGGCAGCAGAGACATTGCCGATGGATGCGGGGGCATTGTTTTTGTTTGATCAGGATGCTGAACTGTATCGGGTGGTGGTGAGTCACAATTTGTCGTCAGAGCATGTCGAAAAGGTGACATTTACCTTTGCTGAGGGGGTGCCTGGGTGGGTGGTGCAGACGAAACGGCCGTTAATGATTCCCGATGCTACCCAAGACGGCCGTGTTCATCCTTACGTAATACAAGAAGGTGTGAAATCCGTCCTGGCGATTCCACTCATTGCCAGTGGGCAAATTTTGGGAGTGCTAACGTTATATTGCACTCAGGAAACGCATGCCTTTGATGAAGACGCCCTGCAACTGGCACAAGTTTTTGCCGATCAGGCGGCTGTGTTTATTCAAAATGCTTACCTGATGGACGAATTACGGCAGGCAGCTGCAGATTTGGAAGCCAGGGTACAGGAACGGGCAGAACAGTTACGCCAGACACAGGCACAGGTAATTCGGGCGGAAAAGTTGGCTGTTGTGGGGCGTTTGGCTGCCTCAGTGGCTCATGAAGTGAATAACCCGCTTCAGGCAATTGCGCTACATTTGCAACTGGTAACTGAAGCTGAGGTGAGCGATGAGGTGCGGGCGCAACTGGGTATTGTGCAAGAAGAATTGGGGCGGATTGCTGGCATTGTGCAGCGTTTGCTGGATTTTCAGCGACCGCAGGCGGGTGAGTGGCGGCTTTATGATGTGCATGAATTGCTGGAAGATGTATTGAAGCTGGCAGGCAAACAATTGCAACAGGCTGGTGTGAAGGTGGAATGTTGTTTTGCTTCCAGGCCAGTGTTGGTGCGTGCTGTGGGAGATCAGTTGAAGCAGGTGTTTTTGAACCTGATTTTGAATGGGGTGGAAGCGATGCCGCATGGCGGGCGGTTGGGGGTGACTGTGCAAGTGGGGAAGAACGGCCGTGTTTGTGTTGAGTTTGCTGATGAAGGGATTGGTATGTCACCAGAAGTGATGCAACATCTTTTTGAGCCGTTCTTTTCGACCAAACAAGGGGGCACGGGAATTGGACTTGCTGTTAGTGATGAAATTGTACGCCGACACGGTGGAAAGTTAGGGGCTACCAGTGAAGAGGGGCAGGGTTCTGTTTTTTGGGTGGAGTTACCTGTTTGTACTGTGGTGATGGAGGATAACACATGAAGGCGACTGGTAAGGTGCTGGTGGTGGATGATGAGCCAAATATTCGCAATGGCTTGCAGGCTGTTATTCGCAGTGATGGGCATGTGGTACAAGTTGCAGGTGATATGACAGAGGCGTTGGCTTGCCTGGAGGGATTCTCTTGTGATGTGGCAGTGGTGGATATTTGTATGCCAGGGCAGACGGGTATTGAGTTGTTGGGGGTGATTCGAGAGCGATGGCCTTATGTTTCGGTGGTTATTTTGACAGGACAGGGAACGTTGGAAACGGCTATTTCGGCTGTTCGGGGCGGGGCAATGGATTATTTGTTGAAACCGGCTGCACCGGCTGTAATTCGCCGGACTGTGCAGAAAGCGCTTGCCAAATCTCGACAGCGGCAGGAACAGGCACGTTTGCTGGATGCGTTGCGGGAGGGGTTGCATCGTTTGGAAATGTTGCCTGCTGATGGTGAAGAGGTGGAGCGGAGGGAAAAACGGCCGTATTTCGGAAATCATATTCAAGTTGGCGATATTCATATTGACCTTGCTGCCCATGAAGTACAGGTAGGTGGCCAACAGATCTCCCTTTCTCCTTCAGAATATCGGCTGCTAGTGACGCTGGCTAATCATGTCAACCAGGTACTGGACTATGTAACATTGGTGGCGGAGGTGTTGCAGTACGATGCCGAACCCTGGGAGGCGCGCGAACTGATTAAACGACATATATTTACACTTCGCCAAAAAATTGAGCCCGATCCGGCACATCCCCGTTACATTCACAATATTCGTGGCATAGGCTATCGACTTTCTCTTCCCGTTTAAGAAGACAGATCTTTTTATTATTTCCTCTTGTTTGTGCTAACCAGTTCGTAACTGTTTGGTAACTGAATCGTTTCTCCATCTTTGGCCTTGCTTTTGTATAGTGACGCATACAGGTGACAGGTAATTTGACCAAATGTCACCGAGGTAGATATGGTGTCGCTACAAAAGGAGGTGTTTGTATGGCGCCTAAACTGGATAAATTGGAAAAGGAAACGACTGGATTAAAGTTGTTTCCGCTGTTTACTATATTGGGATGGCTGCTGGTTGGGTTTTCTATTGTTGTGAATGTAGGGGTGTTATCACCAACAGCGGCGGTGTATTGGGGGAATAATGCCAAAGCGGTTCGTGATGCAGCAGAAGCAGGATCGCCCTTGTTGGCGCAGTTGACGACGTTGGCCTGGTGGCCGAAGTTGTTGTTGCCATTGACGTTTTTGGGAGTGTCTTCCTTTATGGTGGGGATTGCGATGGAGTTTGCGGCGATTCCCAAAATATTAGATCGAAGGATTGAAATTTTGAAGAAGGCTGTGCCGTTAATGGGGCGGCGTTGAGTGAAACGGCCGTGTTAGAGCGGTGAAAGGAGTGTTTGAAATGGAAAAAATGATGCAGTCTATGATGAAGCGATTTCCTCTCTTTATTGTAATGGGGTCTATGATTGTCGTGATTGCGTTCATTATTGGGGCGGTGAATGCGGCAAACGCAGCTGATTATTATGCTGTCCCCAAAGCAACACGAGATGCAAGTGTAGAACTGGCTCAGGTACGAGCCGGCATCGAAAGCACAATAGTGTGGCTGCCATATTTTAAGTTTTTGGGGGTAGCGATGATTCTGGCAGGCATTACGATGGCATTAGGGGTCATTAGCTTGCGCTTGCAGGAGTTGGGTAAGCAGGTGATGAGTAGTGTGCCCGAAAGTGCACGTGTGCCGATTCCACCCAGGCCAGCAACGGCAATGTTGATGCGGTTGTTTATGATGGTGGGGATGTTGATCATCATTATCGGGTTTATTGTGTCACTTAATGTGGCGGGGACGGCTTCGGCCGTTTTTAGTAACCCGATTACGCAAATTGATGCCGCTCCTACCGGTTCGGCGTTGTTGACTAACCTGGCACGTGTGCATGCAGCAGAGTCATGGCTGGAAGCATTCAAGTTTGTTGGGGTTGCGTTTTTCTTCCTGGGTATTGTAAATGGCCTGGCGACAATTATTTTTGCTTTGCGCTACCAACAGTCAGCAATTCCGGAAGTGGTAGAAAAGTTGCCGCCCAGTGCTGCACCAGCCACAGATTGAGCGAGTGGGGCGAAAAACGGCCGTTTTGACCTCCCGCCAAATTTAAGGAGTAATAATTATGATGGAAAAAATGCAAAATACAATGATGAAGCGGTATCAGATGTTCGCCTGGCTAGGACTCATCATCGTACTCATCGCTTTCCTGTTGTCACTCAACGCAGCCAGTGCCAACGCCACCTTTTTCTCTGTGGATAAAGCCACCCGAGAAGCTGCCGGAACCAATTCCGCACTTGCTCTGGCCAACGTCGCCCGCCACAGCATTCCCACATGGGTACCTTCCTTCAAGTTTTTGGGGCTAGGTATCATGTTGGGAGCTATCACAATGGCCCTAGGCGTTATTGTAAAAACCCTACGGGATTTGGGAAACAACGTAATGGGCACATGGCCAAACACACTAAATCCGGGCACTCCAGAAAAACCACGCGCGGCCAAAATGTTTCCAATGATAATGATGATGGGCTGGCTGATATTGATTATTGGGCTAATATGGGCACTATCCCTGAACAATACAGTTGTTGCTTACTGGAATCACTCAGTGGCTACCGAACTCAATACGGCCGAATCCGGTTCACTGCTGTTACGACAATTGGGAACTATTCAAAGCACCCTCCCCTGGCTAGGCGCACTCCGATTTTTGGGAATGGCGTTTCTGTTCACAGGGATTACAGTTGCCCTGACAGTAATCATTCGCACACTTCAATTCCAGGAAAAGACATTGCAACGTTTTGTCAATGCACGCCTGGCGCGTAGTGGCGATTAAATTAAGCAACCCCTTTCCCTTGCCTTTCCTCCTTCTTGGCACAAGGCCTCTCTTCTCGCGAGAAGAGAGGCCTTTACCTTTGGTAACTCTGGGAGGTAATCAGACTATGTTATATGGCTACCTGTTGTCGGTATTTTGTTGGTGACACCAAATTAACACCTTCCTGTGACCAAGACATTTGCTGTCTTAATAACCAAAGTCCCAACAATGCACAAAACAGTTGTGTGCTTAATTGGGGCGTATAACCAGCAGCAACAAACAAAAGCACAGCATAAGCTATTAACGGTTGGTTATACCATGTGACCAGCACGGTTACCCCGACGAGCCACAAGGCCACAGTATAAACTGGCCAGGGCAAGATTAGGGTTAATCCTGTTGACCAGATAGTGAGAATGCCGGTCATAGCTGGATCGTGCCAGAAGCTAAGGGCAAAGAATAATGCTGGAACAGCTGAAATTACCCAAATTTGCCAATTAGTTGTACGGCCGAACATCCACCACCACACACAGACACTGCCGATTACAAACAATTCTCCCAGGTGAAACAAGGTGCCAGTCAATGGCGGAGGGCCAGGCCAGTTCATTGTGGCATAAAAATTGGGTAGCAACTGATATAATAGCCCTGCTAACAGCGCAGTTGCAGGAAAGAATACAGCCAATTGACCCCATTGCCACCATAATTTTTTAGGCTTTTCTTCTCGTTGTTTTAAGATCAGGATGGTGACTGTTGCAGCCAATAGCTGATAGATGAGCATTGACCGGGTTGATGGGACAACAACCAGAAACAACAAGCTTAACCCTGCCAGCCCTGTTAGTGTGATTGATAACCACAGCGTATGTCGGTTTTGCCAGGCAAGCCAGCCTACCAGGGCTAGAGTTAGCAAGGCAGTAAATGTACCTATAATTTGTCCTGCCTGATTAACAACCGCATAGATGGTTATCATGGTCGATGTTTTTGGTATGTGAATGGCTGCCCGCGTTACAGTGCGGGAGATAAACCAATCTGCAATTGCTGCTAACGCCAACCACTTAAAGTAAGATAAGTGTTTCATGGTAAATCACTATTTTTTGTCTGGTAGTTTGGAGATCAGGAACAACACTGCTCCGATACCCAAAATCAGAACTACTACAATAAGCATGGGCACGAAAATGTATGGCAACCCTTCCAGAGTATTTGCTGATGAGGGTCTCTCGCCAGAGGGACCAACAGGCGCAGTGGATGGTGTTGTTGTTTCGGTTTCCGTTTCGGCTTCGGGTGCGCCTTCAAGCTCCAGAGATACCCATTGAGAAGTTGATTTTTGCCCATTTCGTTCGCCATTTGCACCATCCCAGGCAGCAAATGCAAGAGAGTATACTTTTCCTGTTTCAAACTGGGCATCTTCTGTTTCTGCATTGGTTCGATCGCGCACAAAGATAACTCGCCATTTTCCGTTATTGTATTCCCCGTATCCTGATACATTTTGCATGTCGGCGGGTTGTGAAGTGAGCGAGCCAAAACTGCCAGCAATCAAATCTTCAACTGGTGTTGCTGGAACTGGTGCGGCTAACAAGTTGCCAACAGCTAATGCTGGAACGTAGTTGATGTCCTCATAGGATTCTACAGGTGCGGCAGCACCGGCAGATTCATCGGCAAAAGTGTAGCCATCTACGTACATATTGGGATACACTGTATCTACGTCCTGGCGTGCTGCGAGTTTGGCTTGCCAGTCTGCTTTCCAGTGCCAGATATTAACATTGCCGCCTTGTTGTCCCATGCAGAAGAAGGGTTGACCATCAACCAGGGGGAACTGAATGGCGACAGCATCGCTAAAGTCTTGGACGCGTATGGTTGAGTCATTTTTGGTTTCATCAGCCCACTCTACCAAAAACGCAATTTGCTCGTCGTTGTAGAGGGCTCGTACGTTAATTTCTTTAATGTTGGTTTCGGGTAAGACAGGTTTGGCCACAATTTGGGCAGAGAGAGGGACAGAAACGGCCGTTGCCTCTTCCCATTCTGCCGCCGTCACATCTGCTACAGGCAACACTCCTTCTATTCGCTTGGCAACAATCACGACTCCCTGACTACTTGCCATTGGAATCTTGAACGAAGTCAATATACCAGCTGCAATCAACAGCCCGATTAGAAAAAGACGAGATCGTGTAATCATACTCAACTCCCTTGATGAGTAATCAGCGACACCCATTCATAACAGATTGTCAAATACTAATGAATCGAGTCTGCCTTTATGAACCCTTGCC
>RFGV01000247.1 GCA_003696605.1 Chloroflexota bacterium
ACAAGGAGCATAACCCATGAACATCGGATTCATCTCCACCCGCCTGGCCGGAACAGACGGCGTTTCCCTGGAAACCTTCAAACTCGCCACCGTTTTAAAAAAAATGAACCACCAATGCTTCTACTGCGCTGGTGAACTCGACCCCACCCTTCCCGGTCTTGTTGCTCCCGAACTCCACTTCACCGACCCCGTTGCCCGCACGCTCTCCCGCCGCGCCTTTCACGCCCACCCTGATGCCACCTTACTTGACGACATCGCCCACCGCGCCCGGCAACTGGAAGAACCAATTCGTCGCTTTTTATATCAGTATGACATTCATTACCTCATCATCCAAAATGTATTTGCCATTCCAATGCAACTGCCATTGGCGTTAGCCCTGACAAATATTTTGCGCGAAACAGGTTTACCTGCCCTGGCACACAATCACGATTTCTATTGGGAACGAGAACGATTTTTAACAAACAATATTCCGGATTTTCTGGACACCTATTTCCCACCCGACTTGCCTAACCTGCAACACGCCACCATCAATTCACTGGCACAAGCAGCATTGAAAAAGCGGCGTGGGCTGGATAGCATACTCATTCCCAATGTGTTTGATTTTGACACCCCCCCACCCGGCATTGATGCCGAAAACGCAGACTTTCGGGCCGAAATTGGCCTAACTCAAGAAGATTTGCTGATTTTGCAACCCACACGAGTCATTCCGCGCAAACGAATTGAACTGGCCATTGAGCTGTTGGCACGGCTAGACAATCCGCGTGCCTGTCTGGTAATCCCCCATCAGGCAGGCGATGAGGGCACTGCCTACCTGGAACAACTAAAAGCACAAGCCCAAAGTTGTGGGGTCCGCCTGTTGCATGTGGCAGATCGTATTGCTGAACGAAGAGGATGGGATGAAAACGGCCGAAAACAATACACGTTATGGGATGTGTACCCGCACGCCAATTTTGTTACTTACCCCAGCATCATCGAAGGGTTCGGCAATGCCCTCATCGAGACCGTTTACTTCCGCCTGCCGGCATTGGTCAACCGGTATCCTGTTTATGTAGCAGATATCGCCCCTCTGGGATTTGACTTTATCGAAATTGACAATCAGATTGCTGACGAAACTGTCAATCAGGTGCAGTATTGGCTTACACATCCAGAGCGGGTGCAACAGGCCACAACCAAAAACTATGCGCTCGGACGGCAACATTTTTCCTATCAAACCTTACATGCTTTGTTGGAACAGGTCATTTCCAATAAGTTTTGAACGTATCCGAAGTAAGAAGCACTCTACCCGTGACGGGTAACAGTGTTATACTTGTGCCCCTATGAATCCATTGTCACCTTATCGCGGCACAATTCAATATATTTACGGAAATTGGCCAGCTTATTTACTTACCTATTTGTGGATTGTTTCGGCCGTTTTCCTTATGGGTATCAGTCTCCAGCAGGGATGGCTTGGCTTTATTCCACTGACACTCGCGGCTCTTCTTATTACTGTTTACTTCTTTCTGGCTTCGCTCTGGTCTGCTCACCAGCAATTCGATCCCGGCGGATTGCGCCCACACCACATGCTGTTTAATATGGGGCGCATTCATCCAGACGAAACGATAGCTGTGATAGATTTGGGGCTACGCACTCAGGCAATCGAGCTTGCCCGGCGTTTACTTACCGGACAAGTAATGGTAATAGATGTGTACAATCCCCAATGGACAACCAGCCGGGCACTGGTGCGCTGGCGCAGTCGGCTACCAGAACCGCCGGATGATCCCCGATTGACATGGCATGTGGGGGAATTTGGATTGTTACCCTTGCCTGACCAAAGCGTTACGGCCGTTATCCTCTGCCAGGTACTTTCCGAATTCTGGCAAGAAGGTGATCGTCTGCGCTTAATCCAGGAAGCCTACCGAATCCTGAAGCCAAACGGCCGTTTACTGCTCGCCGAACGCACCCGCACCGGCACAAATTGGCTCATCTCAGGCCCGCTGACACTCCAATTACCCACAGACCAATACTGGCGCGACCTCATCACCAAAGCCGGCTTCCATCTGCGCACCGAAAGAGACTTGCAAGGAGTGCTCCATTGCTACCATGCCGAAAAACTAACACCAGAACAAGCGCGCCAGCTTGCCCTGGAATTACCATTTGAGGGATGATTGTGACCCAAACCAGTGCCAACATTCTCATTTTGGGAGGCACGGCCGCCTATGAAATCAATCCGGCTGATTTTGGGGAACTGGTGGAATCTCGCACAATCTCTACCCCATACGGCCGTTCTCCCCTGTTCCATCTGCTACACACCAGCCAGGGAACGGCCGTATGGTTCAGCAGCCGCCACGGAGAAAACCAACTCAGCCGTTCCGCCCGTTTCGTCAACCACCGTGCCAACATCTGGGCTGCCCACCATCTCGGCATCCAACTCATCCTCTCCTGGAATGGCGTTGGCGCCATCAACCCCACCTTACAAGTAGGCGACCTCGTCGTCCCCCACGCACTTATGGACTGGACACGAAACCGCATCCACACCTTCGGCACAGACACCCCCCAGGCAACCGCCATGCGGCAAGCCGCCCGCACCATCGAACACATCCGTACCGGACAAAATCCCCGCCAAACCGCACACCCCTTTGCACCGTCTGCCCGCCAGATACTCCTCACCCACGCTGGCCTCCCCCCAGACCATCAGGCCACCTACGTCTGCACCGAAGGACCACGACTGGAAACAGCCGCAGAGATTCGTCTGGCCGCCAAGCTGGGAGCTGATGTCGTTGGCATGACCCTATGCCCGGAAGTCTGGCTGGCAACCGAATTAAATATCGGCTATGCCAGTCTCTGCCTGGTAACAAACTTTGCCACCGGACTGTGGCACATCGACACCAGGCGGGAATTCGGGGCACCAGTTGCCCAACGAGGTATGGAACTCTTGCTAAAAACGGCCGAAACCTGGCACCACCACGTTAACAGACCCTAAAAATCACCAACAACCCTTGACAGCAATCCACAATCGTTCTTACAATATCAACAAGAAAAACACCCCAAAACAAAGGATCTTATGCGCCAAAAAGCGTACCAACCAACAAATAATGACCTCTTGTTAATCGCAGCGTTTTTTCACATACGTGCCAACATTTTCTTGCGCCTTCTCCAGCTTATTCATCCTGGAGAAGGCAAATCCCGTATCTGGCTACTACAAACAGATTAACGGCCGATACACCAATCAACTTCCCAAAGCGACTTCCAAACCAAATCAAACAAGGAACAATACATGAAACGTATTCAACAACAACCTATCCTTCTGTTCATTCTACTACTGATAATGGGTGGACTTGCCTGCCAGGCACTTTCCACCGCCCCGGCAACATCTACCACCCAACAGGTAGACACCGACGCAATCGTCCAACAAGCAGTTGCCACCATCGAAGCCCAATTGCCAGTGGCCAATACCGACCCGGCAATTACAACATCCCAGGCGGCTCCCATTTCTACCGATTTGGAAGCAGCACTCATAGATATTTATCGGCGCGTCAATCCCTCTGTCGTCCATATCCTCGTCTTTGACCAACTTCAGGATCTGGATGTACCACTGGGTACAGGCAGTGGTTTTGTGTACGACAACGAAGGACACATAATCACCAACAACCATGTTGTCGCCGATGGACAAAGCTTTCAGGTTGTTTTCGCCAACGGCGATGTTACTCGTGCTACTGTTGTAGGCACCGATATTGATAGCGATTTGGCTGTTATCAAGGCTGATACGTTACCAGAAGGCATTGGTCCCGTTACCTTGGGCGACTCAAACAGCTTGCAGGTAGGCCAGTTTGTGGCTGCCATTGGCAATCCGTTTGGTGAAGTTGGTTCAATGACCATCGGCATTATTAGCGGTTTGGGGCGTTCTCTGCCTTCACAGCGCGTCCTGGAAGGTGGTGGACGTTATACATTGCCCCAAGTGATACAAACCGATGCCGCTATCAACCCCGGTAACTCAGGCGGGCCTTTGCTTAATCTGGCGGGTGAAGTCATTGGTGTTAATAGCGCCATTCGCACTACTACCGGTGAGAATTCTGGCGTGGGGTTCTCAATCCCGGTCAACGCAGTCAAGCGGATTGCACCTGTATTGATTACTGAAGGGAAATATGTGTATCCCTTTATGGGTATCCGTATGCAAAGCCTTGATCTTTCGTTGCAAGAAGCATTGGGGTTGGAACATCCTTTTGGGGCGTATATTCTGGATGTAACGCCAGGCTCTCCCGCTGATGAAGCAGGCTTGATTGGCAGTGGTATTAATCAGTTGACTGGTGAAGCGGAACCTGATGGGGATTTGATTCTGGCAATTGATGGCCACCAGATTAAGGATTCGGATGATCTGATCAGTTATCTGGTGTTCGAAACTGAAGTGGGGCAAACCATTAATCTGACGGTGTTGCGGGATGGTGAGGAGATTACGGTGCCACTGACGTTGGGAGAACGGCCGTAATTAACTACCCATCTCGTATCACGGACAAAATCAGAAAAGGAGTGTTACCATGTAAAATTAACTGTGAGCTGTTGCTGGTCGTTTACTGTAATGCGCCACCTAGTTTATTTTCAGGAGGACCTATGTTAAACCAGAAACAACTTCAGGAACTGTTGGCTTATCGGGGAGATAAAGGTGTTGTCAGTCTATATCTCAACACAGACATTTCCCAGGAAACTGCGGAAACTATTAAACAACAGGCCAAAAGCTTGTTAAGGGAGGCGCAACCAAAATTTGCGAAAGATGTCGCGGCAATTGAGCAGTACCTTGATTACAGCTACGACTGGTCAACACCGGGGCTGGCTGTCTTTTGTGGTGATGAGGGGGCTTTTTTCCGTGACTATCCGGTAGCTGTTTCTTTTCGCAACCGGATACGAACAGGCCCCAAGCCATATGTAAAGCCATTGGCGCATTTGCTGGACCATTATGCACACTATGGTGTTATCCTGGTGGACCGCGTTGGCGCCCGCTTTTTTGAGTACCATTTGGGGGTGTTACAGGCCCAAGATGGACACATTGGGGAAGAAGTCCAGCGGCTTAAGAAGGGAAGAGGGTCTTCGGCAATTGGTATGCGTGGTGGACAAGAAGGGCCACGTTATGAATCGGAAGTGATGCAGCGGAATTTGCGTGAAGCGGCAGAGGCGGCTCAGGTGTTTTTTGCTAATCGGCCTATTCGGCGACTATTCTTGGGTGGCACGCCGGAAAATGTTGCACAATTTCGTGAGCTTTTACCAAAGCAGTTGCTCAGTTGTATGGCTGGCACGTTTACGATTGATATGAATGCGGGTGAGCATGAAGTGCGAAAGCAAACGCTGGCACTGTTGCGGCAAGCTAATGAAGAACGTGAACGGAAGTTGGTGGAGACGTTGATTGCTCGTCAGGCTCGTGGTGAAGGAGCTGTGACGGGGTTGGATGATACGTTGCAGGCTGTTTCTGATCGCAAGGTTCAGGTTTTGGTTATTAGTGATGGCTTTCGGATGCCGGGTTATGTGCATGATGAATCGGGATTTGTGGTGGCGAATCTGGCACGGAGTCCGTTTGCTGTGGATGCGTTGCGCGAGGTGGAAGATGTGGTGGATACGGCCGTTGCCCTGACGATGAGTCAAGGTGGGCATGTGGAAATTATTGCCGATAACCCGGATTTGGAAAAAGTTGGCAAAATCGGAGCGTTGCTTCGTTACTGATGGCTCACTGATAGTTGATGTTGTTTTGGGGGATTAGCTGACAGGCCGATCCCCCTTTTTGTTTGGGAGACTAGCCATGGATGGATTGATGCAACTGGTAGAGGCTTTGGGGAAAACGGCCGTTTCTTGCCCCAATCTGCTCAACCCATACGCCTCGCCCTCCCCCCATGCCGATTCTCGTCGGCACAATCTGTACCATTACTTGCAGTACATGCACGCCCAATCACCCACCCTGCTACTGGTCGGTGAAGCCCCTGGCTATCGGGGATGTCGCCTGACTGGTATTCCATTTACCAGCCCGCAAACATTACAAGCGTTTTTACAACCACGCATTCCCCAACTGCGTATGATAGACGAATGGCCCAAAATCCAGCGGGAGGCAACCGCCACCATTATGTGGGAATGTCTGGAAAACGGCCGTTTTCTCCCCCTCCTCTGGAACACACTCCCCTTCCACCCCCATCAGCCAGGCCATCCCCAATCTAACCGCACACCAACAAACAAAGAACTGGAATACGGCCGTATTTTCCTCCACCACCTCCGCCACCTCTTCCCCACCATCAAAACCATCGCCGCCATCGGCAAAAAAGCCCACACCACCCTGACACACTGGCAACTCCCCGCTCAATACATCCGCCACCCCTCACACGGCGGCAAAACCAACTTCCGCACCAAACTTATCCCCTTACTCCACCAACACAACAAACCACCAACCCCTGACTAATCAACTCTCACCGCTGCCGTTTGCGCCGCACATACAACACCTTCTCCACTCGCGCCACCAAATCACCTTCCTCATCCTTTATCTCCACCACAAACGTCGGCAAATATTTCTGTCCATTCTCAGTATGCCGTCTGATATCTGCCAACACCTCATCAGAAATCCGAATAACAGACACCACCCTCTTTTTAGTCGCCTTAATAAACTCAATACGTGCCGATTTATCCCAAACAATATATTCTTTCCCCAACAACTGAACCAACAACAACACCAAATGCGGGTCAATCATTGAATAAAGACTCCCCCCAAAATGCGTCCCAAAAGCATTTCGATTGTACCAACGCAATGACATGGACACATGCAACTCTTTCCAGTCATCACTAATGTAATCGATGCGAACACCTGCACCCAAATAAGGAGGATAGATATTCAGTAATCGCTTCAGTAACTTTGGTGTATACTTCATCCTCAACTCTCCTGAACTAAAGTTAAAAAATCTTGGCGATTTTTGCGCACTCCGTGGCGAATTATGAGATCTGTCAGTCAACCAGGGTAAGATGCAAGCTTCCTGATTTTTATTTTCCAAACAAAGCGTGAATTTGCGCCACCATCCCTTGACATTTGCCGGCAAAATACTCATACTACTTTTGTGATAGCACGTGTATTCTCTAGTTGATTGTCGTTAAATGTGTGAGGAGTAACCATGTCAGTTGTAAAAGAAATCATCCAACGAGCCGTTTCAGATGAAACTTTCCGTGAATTACTGTTTAGCAACCCGGACAAAGCTCTGTCTGAGTATGAATTAACCAATGAGGAAAAGGCATTGCTCAAAGGGCTAAATGCCGAAAACTTTGATGAGTTTGCCGGGAATTTGGATGATCGCTCCACTAAGGGTAATTTGCGCCCTGGTTTTGGATAAACAGCAATCTGCTCAGCCAGCAAGACAAACAGGCATTATCTCGGATGGATGATGTCTGTTTTTTCTTTTTGTCGTGTTTCGGCTTGTTGCAAGGCTTCTTTTCCCAATTTGCGCCATTCAGTTTTTGGGGCAGCTATAAGCATGTTGCCTGCTTCTTGCAAGCAGTAGATTTGGTCCACAAAACGGGCGCGTTCACGGGCTGAGGTAACAACCTGTACCAGAGAATGGTATTTTTGGTCATCGGTGGTGGCGCATCGGGCTAGTTCCAGCCATAATAACGGTCGATAATCTGGAGACGCTCCCTCCTCCATCGCCGCCAATCCCTGCTCACATTGTTCGATTGCCTTTTCCAGCTTGCCTTTGTGACGGTACAATGCCCCTTGCAACCAGAAAACGGCCGAAATCCACCACGTCAGCCCCTTCTCATGTGCCAATCTATACGCATCCCTTACGTGCTGCCCCATTGTCGCCCAATCCGCATCGTGCCAGGCCACCAGTGCCAGCCCAATATGACACCGCAACAGTTCCTCTGGATAATTTTCTGGCTGTAAATCAATCAATTCCCATGCCTGCGACAAATGCCGTCGTGCCTGTGCCATATCACCAATTGCCCGGTAATATTCCATTCCCCAAATAAGATGTGCTTCTATCAATACATACATATCATCCATCGTTCGCAAGAGGGCAATGGCTTCTTCCAGACTGGTTCGTGCCTGGTCAAAATTACCCAGATAGGTGTGGACGTATCCGTGATTAACCAATGCTAAAACCAGCAAGCTATCGCTGGTTTGCCGACCAATCTCCATGGCTTCTTCCAGTAAGGGAACAGCTTCTTGGGGAAAGCCGGAAAAGAATTCAAATATTGCCAGGTTATTGAGGGCCATACCCACATTGACTGGCGTGCTGTAAATTCGGCGCAATGCGACACTGCGCTTCATGGCTGTCAATGCTTGCTCAAATTGCTGGCGTGAATAGTAAGCGAATCCCATCACCTCTAATACATCGGCCAGGCGTGCCTGATTGCCAGTTTGTTGTGTGATTTGTCGGGCTTGTTGCAAATTGTCCAGAGCACGATCGTAGTCGAGTTGGGCGCTGTAAGTCCATCCGCGTAGCAGATAAGCGTGTGCGAGTTCGTCGGGGGGGCTTTGCTGGCCGAGTTGTTCGATAATAACGGCCGTGTAGGCATCTACTTCGTCATATTGGGCTTGTCTGATTTTGGCATCGGCCATGAGGTTGCAGGCACGGGCAATGTAGGCAGGATGGTTATGTTGGCGGCTGAGGGCAAGTGCTTTTTGGGCATCTTGAAGAACTGCGTCGAAGTTGCCCAGCAAACGGTGGATATGGCCACGATTGAGGTGCAGGGTAACGGCCGTTTCCCATGCCGCCGCTTCTCCCAGTGCCTGTAAATGCCGTTCCGCCAGGTTATACATTTCAATTGCCTCATTGTTGGCAAAAATGCCTGCCGCGCTCTCCGCTGCCAACAAGGCATATTTCAACCCCTTTTCATGATTGTTGGCCTGACTGTAATGATACGCCAGCAATGGATAGATCGGTTTCAAATTATCGGTGTATCGTTTCTCTAGCCAGTTTGCTACCACCTCGTGCAATGCCTGACGGCGTGCATACGGCAAGCTTTCGTACACCACTTCATGCATCATGGCATGGCGGAACAAATATGTCCAGTCTGGCTCACTGGCAACCAGCCGCAATACTTCCTCATAAGTCAGCTCCTGGAATATTTCCCTTTGGACATAGGGTGGAATATGAGGAAGAAGTTGGGTGATCGACTCCAGCAAAAATTGCCGTCCTACTATAGAGGCAACCTGTAATAAATCTCGATTGGTTGGTGGTAACCGGTCCAGACGGGCTAATAAAATGCCATGAATGGTATCGGGAATGTGGGTGTTTTGGAGTAATTCCTGGTTAATGTGCAAACGGCCGTTTGTCTCCAATACACCATTTTCCACCAATACCTTTAGTGCCTCTTCCAAAAACAGCGGGTTGACCGGACTGTCTCGGCCATCTCTATCGCGCAAGCCAAGTTGCTGCTCAATCGCTGGGGGTAATTCGGCCGTTCCCAATACCTGCTGCAAGTAACGGCGGGCGTCGGCTGGTTGCAAGTCTGTCAAATGAATGACATCGGCCGTTTCCAACGCAGCCAGTGTCAGCGAAAATGGGGGGCGTGTGGTAAGCAGGAAATACAACGGCCAATCATCCATACGATTTGTAAGCGTATCTACCAGACGAATGCTGGCCTGGTCTGCCCAATGGACATTTTCCAGCACAATGAGCAACGGCCGTTTCTGCGCCATCGCCAGCAAACAGCGACGCATCAGACCAAACAGGCGCGCCTGACGTGCTTCGGCCGTCATTTGCAACAGCGCCTCACTTTGCGGAAAAGGTAACCCCAACACCTCTGCCCACAGGCCAATATCTTCTCCTACATCCGGCACCAGTTCGCGTGTTTGCTGAATAACGGCCGTAACCTGTGCCTCCACACCCATATCGGGACGCAAATCAAACAAGCCTGCCCACACATTTTGCCAGGGAGAGAGCGGCACATCTGTTGTGTGCGGATAACAAACTCCCAACAGGACCATACCATGGGCATCCAGCCAGTACCGCATGCCTTCAGCAACCAGACGGCTTTTGCCCACACCTGTAGGACCAACGATGACCGCCATCCCGCCAATGCCACGCAAAGCCAGATCCATTCCCCCAAATAGCGTATCCAGCTCAGCACTGCGCCCGACAAACGGCCGTTCCCACCGATCCAAAAATGCCTGCACCTGCGTTGCCAACTGCTCTCGTCGGGGCTGATAGGGCACAATTGCCTGTTGCTTGCCCTTAAGATGAACCGGCGGCAATTGACGAAACTCTATCGTCTCTGCCACCCGCTCCGCTGTAAGCGCATCTGTCCACACCATGCCATCCGGGCACATTTGGGCCAGTCGCGCCGACAAATTAACCACATCTCCAACAACTGTGTATTCTCGCCGCGCTTCTGAACCAACAGGACCGGCGAATACTTTACCCACAGCCATACCAATCTGCTGAGTTGTCACAAAATCTGGCCGTTCTCTCTGCAATGCCAGGGCACATAATATTGCCTGTTCTGGCGTGTCTGGTGCTACTGGCGCCCCGAAAATAATGTGTAGCTGGTTTCCCTTGTCACCAGTCAAGACTCGATTCAAATGAGCATTTTCGGCGCCAAACCGGGCGATCAGATGACGTGCCCACTGATAATATGCCTGTAAATAATGTCCGGCCTCTTTTTCGGTACTATCGGCCAGCGTAAACTGTACAAAAAGCGTGGTTACCGGACGGTGATCAGCCATGCCCATTGTGTTGCCACTTAACAAACGCTGGTAAATTGACGGGGGAATGAAGGAGGCCGCCGCTTCTATTAAATTGTCCAGGGTCATGGCATCGGCCGTTTCCCAATCAATCAGTGGCGTTGTCGGTACAGGGGCAAGTGGTGTGGTGAGGGGTGCGTAGTCGGCTATGGCTGGCAAGCCGGCTTGTTGCAAGGCAGTATGGCTGGCGATGATTTGTCCGGCATGGGCGTGGTGTTCGGCAATAGCAGCTTCATCAACGGCCGTTCCTGTCAGCACAAATTCCATGACCTCGCCAGGCTGGCCTACAATAATCTCCTGACAACGGCCGTATCCAACCCCCACTTTCATCGTCAGCAAAAAAGCGTTCTCCTTCCCTGCTGGCCGATTAGTCACCACCCGGTTAAAGCTCACCCCCATCAACTGCTGCATCATCTGCGCACAAACCAGCGCCCGCAACGCCGCCTGCCCATCCCAATCCGGGAAATATGCCTGCATGGCATCCCCATAAAAGTGACTGACCGCCCCGCCCATCTCGTGGATGATGTCAATCATGCCAGTAAACGTCACCAGCAAAACACGGTTGACCTCTTCGGCGCCACGCGGACCATCCGTCGCCAATTCCTCTGACATCGCCGTAAAACCGGATATATCGGCAAACAAGGTGGCTGCTGTCAGCTGAACAGTATCACCCGGAGCAGGCAAACCGGTTGTCAGCAGGTAACGGGTAACTGTTTCCGGAAGATAAGCGGCCAGCCTCTTGGCCAGGGCAAGTTTATCATTCATATACGTCGCTCATAAGAACCTGGTGATGATTGTGTCAATGTTCCTTCTGTCGTGAAAATAGCTAATCGAAATCGGCGTGGGGAAAATAACGGCCGTTTAATGCCCTCACCAGTTGACGCACCTCTAACTCCGGCAAATGAAATCCAAAATAAACCCGCCGACTACCATAATCAAATGCAGCGCAATGATGCTTTTCATTATAATAAAATGGGCTGACATACTTCATATCATACGCATCCGCCAACCCCCATAATGCGACTGGACGAAACACGGTCAGCACATCCTTCTCTATCAGCAACACTTCCCGATCCGCCATGTAATATTGCCAGCGATTCCACAAAATGCGCCCCACATACCGGTACCAGATAAACAGCCAGACAAGCAATATGAGCGACAAAAGAAACCCATACCGCTCCCGAAACATGGCTACCACCACCCCCAACAACATAGCTACCCACACAATTAACGCCACTGTAAATAAAACAATCAAAAACCAGTTCCGTCGTGTGGGAATCACTACCTTTAGCCGACCGGTAAACTCTTCGAAAGTAATGTTTTCCAAGTTTGGTAGCATATCACCTCAAACAATATAACTTCGATATTCATTCGTACACAACATCTCTTATTTTAACCCACCAGCCCAAATCAACCACTGCCTTTTAATCAATTAATTGTAATTGGGTATAGTAAAAGTTCGTACCGGTGAGTCAAAACCCCGCCAGCCTGTTACCTGAAAAACGGTACACTCCCTTACAGGTCTTTACCGTTCCCGCCCCCACACATCCTCTCATTTTGCCTGATCGCTCCCAAAGCCTGTAAAATCCCCCCTCATGACTCGCGCACGACATTTATTGCAATCCGGTATTTTAGTGATTATCCTCTTGGGGCTGGACAAGCTGCTGGGGCTTGTGCGCACACAACTGGTTAGTGCCCGCTTTGGTACGTCGCCAGCTTACGATGCATTTACAGCTGCCAATCAGTTACCCGAAGTGTTTGTGACGCTGATTTCTGGGGGGGCGTTAGCAGCCGCATTTATTCCCGTTTACTCGAAAACTTTGCAAAGCGAAGATGCACGCCGTAGCCTGATTCTGGCAAATTCAATTATTACGCTGGTGTTGTTGGTGTTGGGTGGTATTTCGGCAATTGGTGCTGTGTTTGCCCCATGGATTACACGGGTATGGCTGGTGCCTGGTTTTTCGGCTGAAGTACAGCATCTTACCAGCCAGATTATGCGGGTTATTTTGATTCAGACGACTTTGTTTGGTGTCAGCGGGGTGTTGAGTAGCATCCTGAATGCGCATCAGCATTTTGTTTTGCCCGCGTTAGCGCCCACAATGTTGCATGTTGGGTATCTGGTTGGGCTGTTTTGGTTTGTGCCGTCTATGGGCGTGATCGGATTGGCGTGGGGGACGGTGGTTGGGGGTGTGCTTCATATTTTGATTCAGTTGCCTGGCTTGTGGCGTTATGGTTTTCAGTTTCGGCCGTTTCTGAATCTGCGGCTACCAGGTGTGCTCGAAATTATCCGTCTGATGGGTCCCCGAATTGTCACCCTGGGCACAGTACAAATTGCAGACCTGTTTATTATTCGCATTACATCAGGGCTGGATGCGGGCAGCACCTCAGGCTATTTTTATGGTTATTATCTGCAACAATTGCCAGAAACATTGTTTGGTACAGCGATTGCTGTGGTAATGTTTCCGACTATGGCTGAGCTGTTTAATACGGGTGATATTGAGGGTCTGAAGAAAACGGCCGTTTCTGCCTTGCGCATCATCTGGGGGCTCACCATACCCGCCGCCGCTGGCCTGGTCCTGCTCGGCTTTCCTGCCATTCGGCTGCTGCTGGAGCGTGGTGCATTTACAATCGAATCCTCTCTACTTGTCTATCGAATACTCATTTTCTTCAGCGTCCGCGTAATTAGCGAAGCCACCCTGGAAATTGCCGCCCGCCTCTTCTTTGCCCAACACGACACCCGTACCCCCATGTTCGTTGCCCTGGGCTGGCTGATTGTAAACGTCGGGCTGGCTTACATGCTGGTAGGCTGGCTCGGCGTAAGTGGACTAGCCCTGGCCAGCACAATTGCCTTTACCTTACAATCGGCCGTTTTGCTCTATCTCAATCACCGCCGCCTCAATGGCCTTCCCTGGCGCAATCTGTTCTTAAGCGGCGGTCGTTCTCTGGTTGCCACAGCCGGTATGACTGCTCTGATTCTCTCATTAGAACAGGCTATCTCATCCCCTATTCCCTTCCTGCTGGCATCTGTTAGTTTTGGTGGGTTGGCTTACGCCGGATTGTACTACATATTAGGCGGGCGAGACTTTTTCCGGCTCAATTAATCATTGTTTGTGCCACCACTCCCAGCCTGTCATTCTTCTCTGGCATCAACAAAACAAACCAGACATCATTTGCTTTTCTTCTTTTTTTGAACGCATGTTCATTTTTCAGAACCAAACATTGACACAGTGGAACATTTGTGCTAATATGCGAACAGTATCGTTTGACTCAGCAAAACAAGGAGTAAGAAATGAGCAAAAAGGACAACGGAAACGGCCGTATTGCCCTCCTCGAAAAAACAGTCACCGAAATAACCAAAAAATACGGTGAAGGAACCATCATGCGCCTGGGCGAAGCCCACAACCTGCACATCGACGTCATCCCCACCGGCTCCCTCTCCCTCGACATCGCCCTCGGCG
>RFGV01000024.1 GCA_003696605.1 Chloroflexota bacterium
CCCTCATCCTGCACGAAAAGGGACAAATGACATGAGCGACACACCCCAAAACCCCACTCCCACCCTCTACCTGGTTGCCACCCCCATCGGCAACCTGCAAGACATCACCCTGCGCGCCCTGGAAACCCTGCGCCAGGTTGATCTCATTGCCAGCGAAGACACCCGCAAAACCGGCCGCTTACTCCAGCACTTCAACATCAAAAAACCACAAATTGCCTTCCACGAACACAACGAAGAACAGGCTGGCCGCAAAATTCTGGGCATGTTACGCGCTGGAAAATCCGTCGCTGTTGTCACCAACGCCGGCACACCAGGCATCTCCGATCCCGGTTTCACCCTTGTACGAGCAGCCACTGCCGAAAACATTCCCGTCACTATGATTCCCGGCCCAACAGCCCTAATCATGGGGTTGGTACTTTCCGGCTTGCCTGCTCACGCCTTTACTTTTCGTGGGTTTCCCCCGCGCAAAAGCGGCAAACGACGTCGCTTTTTGGCAATAGATGCCGATTCACCGCATACGCTCATTTTTTACGAAAGCCCATATCGGCTAAAGGCATTTCTGGAAGATGCACTGGCTGTTTATGGAGATCGCCCGGCCGCATTGGCTAACGAACTCACCAAATTGTTCGAAGAAGTACGTCGTGGGCGGCTCTCAGAATTATTGGACTCACTGGCTGAAGAAGAGCCGCGCGGAGAATACGTTGTTGTTATTGGGGGCAAGGAAGCAGCTTGAGTGGCGTGGGGAATGCCTTGCCTTCAGGGATGAAGCAATAAAATCCAGGCGAATTATTTGTGATAAGATTCTCCGTTCAGGATGGTGCATGCCCGGTAAAGCTGCTCCAGCAAGATGATTCGGGCCAGTTCATGGGGGAACGTAAGACGAGAAAGGGAGATTTGGTCATGGCAGACAGCCAATACTTCATCAGAAAAGCCAGCTGGTCCACCAATGAGGAAAGCCAATTTGCCGTATTTTTCCACCTTGTCTTGTAAAAAGGTGGCCAGTTCTGGGCTGGAGAAGGTTTGGCCGGTTGGTGTAAGCGCGATAAGGTGGTGTGCGTCTTCAGTTGCTTTGAGTAACAATTCCCCTTCTCGCTGTATGGCTACGCTATCTGGCATCCCTCGCCCAAACCAGTCTTTGGTTTCTGTTAGCTGGATAGTGGTGTAATGGCGAAGGCGCTTCAGATAATCGGCCTGGATGGCTTGTAATTGTTTGTGTTTCATTTTGCCGACAGCGGCGATGATGAGTGTGCCGGATAATCGTCCCATTTTGTATTAGTTCATGCGGCCCAGTAAGGCTTGTTTTGCCCAGCGGGCAGGTAAATAAAGTGGCGCAATTTCGATGGCTTGCTGATAGAAGGCGAGTGCTCGTTCGTATTGGCCCAGTGCTTCGAAGGCGCGTCCCAAGTTAAGTAGGGGGAAGTGGGGGGTCTCGTAACGTGGGGCCATAAGTGCCTGTTCTAGCCAGACGATGGCGTCTTCGTGTTGGCCGAGTTCTATGAGGTAAGCGCCGATGTCGTTGTAGGGGTTGCCGTAGTCTGGGTCTATTTCGATGGCTTTGTGGCACATGGTGATGGCTTGTTCGTAGTGTCCCAGCAAGCTGTATGTCCAGCCGAGGTAGGTGTAGGCTTCGGCGGTGGGGTAGGTGTCGATGGAGCGTTTGTAGAGGGCGATGGCATTGCCCAGTTCGCCACGCATTTGGTGTTGGTAGGCTTGTTCGAACAGGTTCATGGCTTGTTGGCGAATGTGTTTGTCGTCTTTCATATTGGATAGTGTAGCATTGGAGGAGGGGTGGTACAAGCGGGATTTGGGTGAGTGGTCAGGTGTTTTGTTGCTGGATGTGTTGGTGAAGGAAGTTGGTGAGGGTGGTGGACGGCCGTTTTAGTAACCATGTCAGTACGTTGCCGTTGCCTATGAAATGATAACGGCCGTAATAGGTGAACATGGCTGCCAGGGTTTCACGGGCATATTGGCTCAGGTTGGTGGCCTGGGCCTGCCATTGGGGCAGGGGGATTGTTTCTGCCCGTATCGGCCGTTGTAATACCTGGCTCAAGATGGCTGCTACTTCTGTTTGGGAGGGGGCGTCGGGGCCACATAACTCATAGGTTGCGCCTGTGTGGCCGGGTTCTGTGAGGACTTTGGCGGCTACTTCGGCTACGTCTGCCAGGTCAACGAGGCTCAGGCGTGTGGTGAGGGGGTAGGGAACGGTATAAGTGCCTTCGTTGATAATGCGCGACCATCCCCCCAGAATGTTTTGCATGTAGGCGCAGGGTTGCAGGATGGTAACAGGGAGTCCGGATGCCCACAGCATTTCTTCAACACGTAATTTTTGCCAGTGGTGGGGCATTTCTTCGGTTTGGGGGTGAAGGACGGAGTGATAGACGAAGTGAGAGAGGTTGGCTTTTTGGGCAGCGCGGATGGCAAGCTGGCCGATGGTTGTTTCGTGTGGGTGCATGTTGGGGCAGATGAGATAGAGGGCGTGGATGTTGGTAACGGCCGTTTCCCACACTGCTTCATCCAACAAATCCCCTGCTATCACTTCCACACCGGCCATTGCCTGTTTTGGGCTTCGTACCCAGGCCCGTACAGCGACACCTCGTGCCTGTAATGCCCGAATGACGGCTCGTCCTGTTTTACCTGCCGCGCCTGTTACCAGAATCATGTTACCTCCGAAATTGGCTATTGGGTGCGATTTTCTAACTGGCGTAGTGCTGGTATCAATTCATCCAGGCCGAAAATGCGGGCGTGGGGATGGACGCCGTTTGGGGTGGGAAAGCGGGAGTGGCTATGGTAATGAATGGTGAACATGCCGGCTCGTTGGCCGCCTACGACATCGCTGGCCGGGTCGTCACCGATGTAAACGGCCGTTTCCGGCGCAACTTGTAATGCCTCCAGCACATGCCAGAATGGATCTGCATTCGGTTTCCATTTGTTCACATCCGCCGAAAACAACAATTCATCAAAATACTCACGCAAACCAAATCGGCGCAAATCCTCTTCATGAGCTGCACCAGTAAACATTGTGTTCGAGATCAGCCCCAGCCTATACCCGGCTTCCTTTAGGCGGGCTACCGTTTCCTTTGCCATCGGCATAGGGCGTGCCTGTTGTTGGATAGCTTGCTCATAAGCACGTGCTGCCCGGTCCAATAAATTTGGCGGTACAACAACCTGATAAGCGGCCAGGACATCAGCCAGCAACTCAATGAGGCGCAAATTTTGTTTGCCCTTTACGGCTGCCTGCCAGCGTATCGGTAACAAATCAAAACCTGTTTGTTGAAATTGCTGGAAATCCGGCAAAGGGAGCTGAGCCGTTTGTAACACAGCATAGGCAGCCAGAAAGCCGGGGGTTTCCATGTCTGGCCATTTTTGGTATGGCCCGGAATATTCAATAAGTGTACCTCCCAAATCGAACACAATTGCCTGTAAGCGCATTCCTGATGTTCTCCTCGAAAATAAATTAACTACGAATTAGTTATCACTTGCCAGTTTGGCGACGGTTACCCCTGCCCCTCCCTCGCCATCTTTGCCTTCTTCCCAACTGGTAACATGGGCGTGGTGGTTAAGTGCCTTGCGGACGGCCTGACGTAACCGGCCAGTTCCTTTGCCGTGAATGATACGTACCCAGGGGAGTCGGGCCAAAAAAGCATCGTCAAGGTATTTGTCCAGAATGGTAAGGGCTTCTTCAACTTGTTTGCCCCGCAGGTCAAGTTCAATGCCGGGGGATTGCGCCATAGGGACCAGTTCTGGTTCGGGTTCTGGTTCGGTTTCGGGAGATTCTTGCAGTTCCAGGTCTTCCCAACGGGTACGCATTTGCATTTGGCCAAGGGCAACGACGACGTCTTTTTTGCCCAGGGAGACCACTTCGCCAGTTGCGCCGAGGGTTTTGATGCGTACAATGTCGCCAATTTGAATTTGGGTGCGTTTTTTGCGGCGAGAACGAGATGGGGTGGGGGGAGAAACGGCCGTTTTTCCCACGGCTTCCACCTGTTTCTCCGCCAACTCATCCACCTGACGTCCCATCTTTTTAAGCTGATTCAAAGACTGCACATCCCGCAACTGCTTACGGATTTGCCGAATCTCTTCCCGCAATGCTTCCAATTCCGCTTCTGCTTCTGCCCGTGCTGCTGCCAATACCTGCTCACGTTCCCGCTCAATATCAGCCAATCGTTTTTGCAATTCTTCACGCTCAGTTTCCACTTGCCGGAGTATCAGCCGTGTTTTTGCCTCTTCTGATTCAATCTTTTCCCGTAGCTCATAGATTGAATCCAACATATCTTCCGCCTTGTGGCTGCCGGTGCCCAAAAGCCGCATTGCCTCGTCCAAAATCGTCTCATCCAGCCCCAAACGGCGCGCAATTGCAAACGCATTAGAGCGCCCCGGCAACCCAATAGTCATCTCATAAGTGGGAGATAATGTTTCCAGGTCAAACAACAAGGAAGCGTTCGTTGCTCCAGGCGTCTGGCTGGCATAAACCTTAAGTTCGGGATAATGTGTGGCTACAAACGTGGTTGTTCCTTTGTCGCGCAAATAACTGACAATGGCCTGTGCCAGCGCCGCCCCTTCCGCAGGATCTGTGCCAGAGCCTAGTTCGTCTAACAATACCAGAGAACGCTCATCTACCTGTTTGAGGATGCGTACGATGTTACTCATGTGAGCAGAAAAAGTGGACAGGTTTTGTTCAATGGATTGCTCGTCTCCTATGTCTGCAAAAACATTGCGGAAAATGGTAAGGCGGGCTTCTGTGGCTGGTAAGTGCAGGCCAGATTGGGCCATCAACACCATGAGGCCGGTTGTCTTGAGGCTGACTGTTTTGCCGCCGGTGTTAGGACCGGTGATGAGGACGATGAAGGTGTTCTCGTCTAGTGTGAGGTTGGTTGGCACAACTGTATCAGGGTCGAGCAGAGGGTGGCGGGCAGCTTTTATCCAAATGGTGGAGCCAGGATGCGGGTTGTAGGGTGGTGGTGTCCATTTTTGACGTTGATTGGCATGTTTGGGTGGTTTGTTTTGGGCTGGTTTGCGCCATTCAATAAACTGGGGTTCGATGGCGTTGGTAACTGTGGCATAGCGGGCACGGGCCAAAATCAGATCGAGTTCGGCCAGGCGGGCGACAATACGCTTGATGGCTTCTCCCTGACGGCCGATTTCGGCAGAGAGTGCAGCGAGTATGCGATTGATTTCGTCTTGTTCAGCAATTTGCAGGCTGCGATATTCGTTGTTCAGGTCAACTGTGCCAATGGGTTCTACCCAGAGTGTGGCGCCGCTGCTGCTGTGGTCATGGACAATGCCTTTGATGCGGCCTTTGTGTTCGGCTTTCAGGGGAATGACGTAGCGGCCGCTACGCATGGTGATGATTGGTTCCTGGAGATATTGGTTGAGTTTGCTGTTTAGAATGCGCTGGAGTTTGTCCTGAATACGGCCGTATATCGTCCGTTGTTCTTGTCGGATACGTGCCAGAGTCGGACTGGCACTATCCAGCACTTCACCCCGCTCATCAATTGTGCTGTTAATCGCGGAGACAATTCCGGCACATTCTTCGATAAGCTCGGCAATGGCTGCCAGATGAGGGTATGTGTCTGCCAGCTTGAGTAGTTGACGGCGCAAATTGCGGGCAGCCACAATTGTGTTGCGAATATCCAGCAAATCCTCAGCCAGCAAAGTAAACCCGCGTTGGGCATTATCTGCTGCCCGGCGTACGTCACGTGCCCCACCAATGGTTACTGTCGGGTGTTTGTCCAGCAGGTCTATCGCCTCACGTGTTTCTGCTTGCCAGCGACGGGCTTGATCGGGATCGGCCGTTGGGCGAAGTGACAAGGCCAATGCCTCACCGGCACTAAAGCTGGTGTATTGGGCTACAATGCGGCAAATTTTGTCGAATTCTAATGTTTGGAGAGATTTTTCGTCCATGTAATTTCTGTTAGTCTTTCCTGGCTAGTGTAGTGCGGGCCATAAACGCCAGTATTTGTTCGGCAATTTCTTCTCCTTTGTCTTCTTGTAAAAAGTGTCCCGCTCCTTTGATGGTAATTTCCGGTTGTTCTTTGGCGGAGGGGATGATAGCCCGGAAGAATCGGTCGCCGCCACGTGTGATGGGGTCACTGTCGGAGAACATGACGAGGGCTGGTTTGTGCCACTTTTTCAGGGCATCACGAGCGGCTTGCATCTCTTCGGCACCGGGATCGCTGGGCTTGAGGGGGACGAGTAGTGGCCAGGCGACGGCACCGGCTTTGTAGGTGGCGTCGGGGAAGGGGGCTTCGTAGGCGGCGATGATTTCTTTGGGGATGCGACGGCCGTTTGCAGAGCCGCCTCGTATGATCATGCCGATAGGTAGATCGGGGTTGTTGGCGACAAAGTTGCGCCATCTCAGAAATGCTTCGCCGGGTTGTTGGTGTCCTGTGGGCAAGCCTGTATTCATGATGACCAGGCGTGCAAACCGTTCTGGCATTTGGGTGGCTACGGGTAATCCGATGAGACCACCCCAGTCCTGAACAACGGCCGTTATTTCTGTCAGCCTTAACTTTTCTATAAACGCCTTCAACATATCCCGATGCAGGTAGTAAGAATAGGCTTCTCGTTGGGCCAGTTTATCAGAACGGCCGAAGCCAATAAAATCCGGCACAACAACCCGATACCGGGTAGCCAAAATGGGAATCATCTTCCGATACAAATACGACCATGTAGGTTCGCCATGCAAACACAAAACCACCTCACCTTGTCCCTCATCCACATAATGAATCCGCAAGCCATCAATTTCTACATAATGTGGTGCAAACGGAAAGCCGGGCAAATTAGCAAAACGCTCTTCCGGCGTACGCAAAATTTCCATTGCTTCTTCTCCTCACGTGGCAAAACGCTTATCAATAGCTGAAGTATAGCGGAAATTCAATAGAACTAAAATTCAGACAATGCACAGAGAACGGGATTCTGACCGGCAGTTGTCAATAATGACACGCCAGTTTGGGTGTCGTGGGACAAACGGAGGATAGTCACCTCTGAAGGTTATTTGGTAACATGATACAGTTTGGGCTAAAATGGCTTGATTTGTGCATTTTGTAATTAATGAAGGAATGACCAATTATCGAGGTAAAACCTGAATGGGTGATCAGCCGGTAATTAAATTTGAAAATGTCAGCAAACGATTTGCTTTTCGGCGGGACGAACCGCAAACGATTTTAGAGCAATTTGCTTCGTTTTTTACCCATCGTCATGCCCGCCGAAAAGAGGGTGATTTGTGGGCGGTGCGTGATGTCAGTTTTCATGTAATGCCAGGCCAGTGTCTGGGTATTGTGGGGCGTAACGGCAGTGGCAAAAGCACGGTGCTCAAACTGGCCACTCGTATTTTGCGGCCTACTTCGGGGCGTGTATTGGTGCGTGGCCGGGTGAGTGCATTATTGGAACTGGGTGCCGGATTTCATCCTGACTTGACTGGTCGAGAGAATATTTATCTGAATGCTTCTGTATTGGGATTGACTCGATCGGAAATTGAAGCCACGTTTGATGAGGTGGTGGCATTTTCGGAGCTTGAAGAGTTTATTGATATGCCCGTCAAGCATTATTCGTCGGGTATGTATATGCGGCTGGGGTTTAGTGTAGCCATTCATGTAAAGCCGGATGTTTTGATTGTGGACGAAATTTTGGCTGTGGGCGATCAGGCATTCCAGGCCAAGTGTGTGGATAAGATTTATGATCTGAAAGGGGAAGGAACGACGATCATTATTGTGAGTCATAATCTGGATATGATGCGGAATTTGTGTACGCATCTGGTTTGGTTGGATCATGGGCGAGTACGTTTGTCTGGGCCGGTGGAGGAGGTGGCCGGACAGTATATGGCGTATTCACACCATCGCCAGAGTGGACAGATGGATTTGGCCGCGCGGAATGAGTCGTTTCGACGTTGGGGAGATGGGGCGATCGAGATAACGGCCGTTCGCTTTTTGAATGCGGCCGGCGAAGAACAAGATGTTTTCCAGACGGGCGAGCCAATGACTATTGAAATGGCGTATATCGCCCATAAACCGGTAGAGAATCCGGAATTTGGTCTGGGAATTTACCGGAACGACGGCATTCATATTAATGGACCGAACACACGGGTGGCTGGCATGAATTTGGGTGTGGTAGAAGGGCCGGGTGTGGTGCGATACCACATTGAAAAATTACCTCTCTTGCCAGCCCAATATCGAGTAACAACGGCCGTTCACGACAGCAAACTCCCCCTTGCCTACGATCACCACGAACTTGCCTACTCCTTCCGTGTTGCTGGCGGCAACCGCGAACTATACGGAATAATTGAAATGCCCGCTCATTGGGAGCATACAAAATCTGTAAAAATAGAACAACAAAACACAATTTCGCAATAACGAGGTACAAATAAAAAATGAAAGTAGCGAGAAAAAGCACACTGTTTCCTATCATCATTGGAATTTGTGTCATCACTACCACATTTATCATTTGGGTGTACAACTCCTATGCCTTACGCATAGCAACTGACCCCCATCCAGCAATGGTATATACAACCAATACACAAGAAGCTGTAGCCACCTCTGACCTGAATTGCCGTTATGGCATTTCAACTTCAGACGAAATCACAGAGGATTGGCTAGGCATTTTTAACGCAGGCTGGTATCTAAACTTCACTGCCTTTCCCAAAAGGAGTCTCGACTCTGAATTTGTTCATGTAGTACATATCAAACAAAACAAATCACAGGGGCAATATCTGAATAGCTACTCCATCACACCCGCCCTCACAGATGCTGACTTGGGGCAACTGGTAGATGCCAATCCGGGCGCCTTGTGGATATTAGGCAACGAACCAGACGTCCATTCTGTACAGGATGATATATATCCCGAAGTATATGCCCGTGGTTATCACGATGCCTATTCCTTTATCAAGCAAAGAGACCCTTCCGCCCTTATCGCCAATGGTGCATTGTCCATGGCCACACCCGGCCGGTTACAATACCTGGACATTGTTTGGGATACTTACCTGGAAGAATATGGTGAGCCTATGCCGGTAGATGTATGGACATTTCATCTCTATATTCTTTCTGAAAAACAGCGGGCAAACGGAAAGGACGCAGACGGTAAAATTGCCTTGGGAACCGATCCGGCATTGGCCAAACTGGATGGCGCCAACAATCCTGCCTTTTGCCCCGAAGAACAAACCTATTGCCGGGCTGAACATGATAGCCTGACTATCTTCACCCAACAGGTACAGGCAATGCGCCAGTGGATGAAAGACCACGGTCAGCAACACAAACCCCTTCTCTTGTCCGAATTCTCAATTTTGTATCCATATGTTGATGATGGTGGTACTTGCTTTGTTTCAGACGAATATGGCAAATGTTTTACACCAGATCGGGTCAACGCCTTTATGGATGCCACACTGAACTACCTGGAAACGGCTACTGATACCTCCCTGGGAATGCCTGCAGATAATTACCGTCTGGTACAACAGTGGCTTTGGTTTAGCATGGTAACTGAAACCGAAGAATCAACTGGTGCATCCAGTGATTTTCTGAATAGAGGTACATATAACACCAAAGCGGTTGGTGATTTATCGGTGCTGACACCCGTTGGTCAAAATTTCTACGATCATATGCAGGGACAAAGCACATATGTAAACTTGAAAGCAACTCAGGCGATGCCTGTGGCCATCAATACTTCTGGTGGGTCAGTAACGGTAACTCTGACAGTAGAAATTTATAACAATGGTACCAGGTCAATTACCACACCATTTGACGTGACATTTTATAAGGATGCAGCATTAACAAATCCGATTGGCACTGTGACAGTTTCGCCCACTTTAGAAGGATGTGCCCGCAGATCATATACGGCTTCTGTGTCATGGCCGGGCTTGACGAGTGGGAAATATACTTATTGGGTGAAAGTGGATAGTGGTGATGTGATTGCGGAGACGAATGAATTGAGCAGTGATAATGTTTTAAGTGGTGTTGTATTGGTTGATCCGGAGAATGTATTTTTGCCAATGACGTCTCGTTAAATAACTTGTTGCGTGTTGGTTTGAGGCAGCCCGCGAAATTTTCTTGTCAGACGCACTGACAAGGGGTTCGCGGGCTGTTTTGGTGAGGTTGGATGCTACAATATGCTTTTGGGAATGGATAAAGGATTTTTGGGAGTGGTGAATGTGGTCTGATGTGGTGGCTGCAACAACATGGGGATTGGTCTGGTTGTTTGGGGTTGGTGCAAGTTATTATTGGGTGGAGCGAAAGGTTGTGGGTGTTGGTCAGGTGACGTTGCCTCTTTGGATGAGACGCGTGCCGGTGTGGGGATGGTTGTTGTTGGTGGCTGGTGTTGTGCGGCTGTTGCCGGTATTCCTGTTGCCTGTGGGGGCGGGTTATGATATTGAGTCGTTTCGGCTGGTTGGGGATGCTTTGGTTCATAATGAGGAGGTTTATACGTCAGCGGCCAGGGGGCGGCATCCCTATTTGCCGTTTCAGGTGTATGTGATTGGGTTGTTGTTTCGGTTGAGTCAACTGTTGCCGTTGCCTTTTGTGGTGTTGATAAAGATACCGGGGGTGTTGGCGGATTTGGGGATTGTATGGCTGATTTATCGGACGGGGCGGGCACGGGGGTGGTCTGATGCCCGGACGATGGCCTGGGGGTTGTTGTATGCGTTGAATCCTGTGGCGATTTTGGTTTCGGCGTATCATGGGCAGTTTGATGCTTTGCCAGTGTTTTTGTTGTTGTTGGCGTGGTATGTGTGGTCGGTTTATGGGCATGAAATGAGGTCTGCGGTTGTGCTGGGGTTGGCGATTTTGAGTAAGACGTGGCCGATTGCGCTTTTGCCGATAATGTTGTTGCGTTTGCGGGGGGGGAGGCGGCGGTTGATTTATGGTGGGCTGGCGGTGATGGTGCCGGTTTTGGCGACGGTTTTTTATATTTGGTTGTTTCAGTCTAATCCCAGGCCGATGTTGCGGCGGGCGTTAACGCATAGTGGTGTGCCGGGTTATTATGGTTATTCGGCGTTGTTGGCTGTGTTTTTTGGGGATGCGCCGTGGTATGAGGGGGTGTTTGATGGGTTGGTGGCGAATGTGCGTTGGGTGTTGGTTGGTGTTGGTTTGTTGTCTGTGTGGTTGACGCGACGGGAGTCGGTGTTGGATGCTTTGACGACGGTGTTGGTGACGATTTTTGTGTTGACGGCGGGTATGGGGATTCAGTGGTTTGTGTGGCTGGTACCGGTGGCTTTGTTGGCGGGGGATGTGCGTTGGTTGGGGCGTTATACGTGGGGTGGAGTGTGTTTTTTGGTGGTGCAGTTGTATGGTTTGCATATGTATCCGTGGTTGTATGAATGGTTTAGTCGGGAAACGGCCGATTCTCTGTTTCGTCTTGGTTCTTTGCCGGCCTGGCTGGTTGTTGTGGCTTGGGCGGGGGTGCGCTGGCGGCGGCTTTTGACGGGTGTTAGGGTACGGGATTTGTTGTGGCGTGTTTGAGGGTGTGCTTGTGATGGATGTTTTGTCTGTAGCAGTGGTTGTGTTGAACTGGAACGGCCGTTTTCTGCTCCCTGATTGCCTGAATGCCCTAAAAAAACAGGATTACCCTGATTATCAGATAATTGTGGTGGATAATGCCTCTACTGATGATTCTGTGACATACCTGCAGGCGTATCATCCGGATGTTACATTGATTCAGAGCGAGCAGAATTTGGGTTATGCTGGGGGGAATAATATTGCCCTGCGCCATCTGGATACAGATATTGCCATATTGCTCAATCCGGATGTGATTGTTGATCCTGATTGGTTGCGGGAAATAACGGCCGTTTTTCGCACCGATCCCCAAATCGGGATTGTGGGATGCAAATTGTACTATCCCGGTCGTGAACTGGTGCAACATGCCGGTGGCAAGATAACCTGGCCACTTGCCTTACCGGGGCATTTGGGTGGCAAGCAGCCTGATACCGGCCAGTATGATATCTTGCAAGATGTAGATTATGTGATTGGTGCAGCTATCGCGATTCGGCGCAACGTATTACAGACAGTTGGGTTGCTGGACGACGCCTTTTTTCTGTTTTATGAAGATGTGGATTGGTGTTTTCGGGCTAGAGGGGCAGGGTATCGGGTGGTATATGCACCCAGGGCAACGGCCGTTCACATCGAATCCGTTACGACTCGTCCCAAATCACCTGCTTACCGTTACCGATTTCATACCAGTCGGTGGCGATTTTTGCTCAAACACTACCCTCCTGCCAAAATCCTCACCGAAACTGTGCCCGCAGAAATACAATGGATACCCCAGCATGACAACATAGGCCAGATGGCGCTGGCTCATGCATACTTGCAGGCCATTCGCCAACTCCCCACCTTTGCCCACATTCCAACTTCGACACAAGAACAAATCTGGTTGGCTTTGCAGCAATTGAGAGAACACGCATTTGGTTCCCGAAGTTTGGCAGAGCTCATGAGACAGATAGAAGGGGAGACAGAAGGACAGAAACGGCCGTTTCGTGCCAGACATTCCCTGTTTGCCCCCCTCATTCTGCCCATTCGCCGCTTGTGGCACTATATGACAGCCCCCTATCTTCTGGCCATTCACCAACAACAAAGCCAATTCAACCGACAAATTGCCCACACAGTTCACACCGTTTTCCAGCGACTGCAACGACAAGACAGACAACAAACCCAATATCTATTTGAACTGGCCCAAACCCGGCAACAGCTAAAAAAAATCCACCAGCGCTTAACCAATTTGGAAAAGCAACTGGCGGATTGGGAACAGACAGATTAGACAACTACTTAAATTTCTTCTCCCCAGCCCGAATAGAAACAGTTAGCCAATTTTCGCGCGGAGGCAAAGGGCAACTATACATATCATTATAGGCACAGTAAGGGTTGTAAGCGTAATTAAAGTCCACCAAAAAACGGCCGTCTGGCAACGGCTCCAGCCCTGGCCGATGATTATCCAGATACCGCCCGGCACCATACGTCTCCGAGCCGCTGGTTGCATCCCGAAACGGCAAGAAAAAATCCTCACCATACGGATCGCTGTAAATAGTTAAAGTCGCTTCCTCCCCATCAACCACAAACGAAAAACGGCCGTAACGCCGAAACAACCGCTTATCCCCCGTACTTGTATCCATCTCAAACAGCGGTTCCGTCTCCGGCAACCGCTCCACCGCAACCCTAAACACCAGCGATGGATTTTCCTCAAAATAATTCAAGCCCCGAAAACCAGCCCGTTGCTCAGGTGTCAGTGGTGATTGGGGATGGTGAGCCAAAAAATCATCAACAGCATTTCTAAATTCCTGTAAATAACTCATCATACGCTCCCAAAACAAACATTCTTCAGGCAAAACCAACAATACCTGCCATATCAGACGCGCCCACCAGCCAAATCTTTACCCCAACTACCACTCAATTCCCCAACTCCTGATCAATAATTCCTGAAAGCTCCTCAAATCCCGGATAATAAACCGCTTTCCCATTAATAAAAAACGAAGGCGTTCCTCTTGCCCCTGCATCAAACGCAGCCTGCCTGTCACGTGCCACATATTCCCGATACTTCCCACTATCCAGGCAAGCATCAAACTGCGCCTGATCCAGCCCCAAAACCCCAGCATATGATTTCAGTTCGGGCACAGTCAGGGCATTTGCCGGTACATTTTCATAAATGTAATCATGATACGCCCAAAACGCTCCTTGCTCGGCAGCACACTGGGCTGCTTCTGCCGCTTTGGGCGAAAGAGGTGTAATAACAGGAAAATGGCGAAACGTAAAACTAATCTGATCTCCGTATTTCTCTTTCAATTGGGCTTTGATACCTGCATTATGCCACGCCCGGCAGGCAGGGCAGCCCAAGTCACCAAATTCTACAATTTTCACCGGTGCATCTGCCGGGCCATCAATGTTTGCCGGCATAATTTCTGTAATATTATCCACCGGGGCGACAGAGGCATTGCGCCAAAAAATTAGCCCACCAATGATGACTGCTGCCAGCAGTATAATGCCACCAATGCGTATTTGATTCATGCGGGCAGTTTTGGCTCGTTCTGCCTGTCGTTGTTGCCGCTTACTGATTCGTTTGGATGATTTGCGTTTGGTTGTTGTGTTTGCCATCAGCCAATTCGTCCTTTTGCCAAATGATTTTTAACAGGTATGTCTGTTTTCTAAAAGAGCTATGGTAACACTGGCTAATGCTTATGCCTGTAAGAGAGATCACCGTAAAGAAAAAAAAGAGACACCCATTTCAGGCGTCTCTTTTTGGCTGGCGGAGAGGGTGGGATTCGAACCCACGGTGACCGGTAAGGCCACAGCGCATTTCGAGTGCGCCCCAATCGTCCACTCTGGCACCTCTCCCAAAGTGTTTCTACTATTTTAGTGATGCTTTGCCGTTGCGCAAGCGACGAAAAAATGCCTGTAACAAAGCCACAGCTTCTTCTTCTAAAACGCCGCTGGTGATGGCAACGCGGTGGTTGAAGCTATCTTGCCGCAAGACGTTGACAATGGAGCCATCTGCGCCAAATCTGGTGTCGCGGCCACCGTAGACGAGGCGGGGGAGACGTGCCTGGATCATGGCGCCGGCACACATGGGGCAGGGTTCAAGTGTGCAATAGAGGGTGACGTCTAGCAGTCGCCAGTTGTTGAGCCAGGCGGCTGCTTCGCGCAAAGCGATGATTTCGGCATGGGCGGTTGGGTCTTGCCAGCTTTCTTTTTGGTTGAAGCCTGTGCCGATGATTTGCCCCTGATAGACAGCGACGGCGCCGACAGGCACTTCGCCAAGGGCAGCTGCTTTTTCAGCTTCGGCGAGTGCCATGCGCATCCAGTGGATGTCTTGTTCAGTGGCTGGGGGTGTATGGTTGGGTGGTTGTGGGTGTTTTTCGCTCACGAGTATTGATTATAGCATTGGGGTGAGGGATGGGCTATGGGTGATTTCAGGAAAGCACGGCCGTATTTTCCAGCATTTTTCTGATGATGTGAGCAGGGACATAGTCGGCATGGAGGGAAACGGCCGTTTCTGCTTCTTCCCGTACATCCAGCGACGGACTGGAACCCAAACTGTCCGTCCCTAAAGCCACTGGTATTCCCCGTGTCAACATTTTTTCCAATGGCATTCGCCCACACTGCAACAACTGATTGCTTCGTGGGCAATGTGCTACTTTCGCGCCAGAGCGAGCGACAATATCCAATTCTTCATCTGTCACATCTACCATATGCACCAATAGGGGTTTCGCTTCCAGCACCCCCAAATCCTCCAAATACTTTACTGGACTCTTGTGGGGAACATATGGAGGTATCTCACTGCCAAACCGTCGTGGCATCTCGTACAATGGACCAACACCCTGCTCTGCAAACGGCCGTTCAAACGGCGACTCCGACAAATGAATACACAGCGGCACATCCTCCTTCAAACAAAAATTAGCCACCGTCTCAAATGTTTGTGGCAGCGTCGAATAAATTGCATGTGCGCTCAGCCCAATTCGCAGACCATTTCGCTCATACCGACGATACGTGTCCAACATTTGCCTTGCTCGCCGCCACATAAAATCAGCCACCTCTTCTACCAACCCCAGTACTTCAATATACACCACCCCAGCCAGACCACTATCTAGCAATGGTTCAATACTCAGGCCAGAATTTGTAATATCCCCCACATGTGTTGTTCCCACAGCCAAAAGCTGTTCAATGCCCGCTTCAACAGCTCGAATCGTTTGTGCCTCAAAATCGGCCGTTTCCCGCCGATCCCGATTCGTCATTACCAATTTATAAATCCACTCCGAAAAAGGCATTCCCCCGGCGGGTGGACAAAGATACCCGGCCCAACTTAACTCCAGATGTGTATGACAATTCACAAGTGGCATCAAACACTCCCCAAACGATTACACCCAGTCATTCGGCTCAGACTGCTCATCCGCTTCCGGTGGCAAAACATCCCCAATCTGTGCCCAGGCCAACTCCAACACAACAGCCCGAAACGCCTCATTTTGCAATCGTGTCTGCCAAAGCCGTTTTTCGCGAATATGAGACGCTTCTGTATCATCCACTCCCCGAATATTATCAGCCAGCGTATCTGCAAAAATATTTTCACCCAGATTTTCCGACACAATATCAGCCAGTCGGGATTTTAACTTTTGGTGCAAGGAGCGTTTACCTTGCTCAATCTCTTCTTCCAGTCGTTTACGGGCTTCGTGCCAACGCATTCGGCTAAAACTGCGAATCAATTGTTCCCGGCTCATCGTTTTTAGACGGCCTAACACCTCTTCGCCACTTACCCATGTATCGAAATTTTCTCCATTGGGGTGCACATAGCGAACCTGGATTTGGTCGCTGAAGTCGTGGCGCATTTTAGCTTTGGCACAGAATTGGACGAAAGTAGTCATGGCGAGTACCAGTTTCAGGGAGGAGAATGATGTGTTCTCCTCCCTGTTACAAGTTTTTACTAATTGTTGTTGATTACCGACAGGCGAATACTATTGGTCAGGTTACCTGTTGGTTCACCCGGCAGTTCGGCAGGTGGCAACAAGGCTTCGTCTTCAGCCGGATCGGCCGTATATTGGCGGACGATCTCATAGCTTGTATTTCGTTGTGCGGGAATAAAACCCGCTTCCCTGATCTGGCGATGAATTTCTGGTACAGACATAGATGGTTGCACTGAGGTGCGGGCACCAGCAGCACTAACCACATTTTCTTCAATCATGGTGCTGCCAAAATCATCACATCCCATATGCAGAGCAATAGCCGCCACTTTTTCTCCTTGCGTTGGCCAGGATGCCTGGTGATGTGGGATGTTGTCCAGGAAGATACGGGCAATTGCTGTGTGCCGTAAATATTCATGCGGGGTCGCACCATATTGGTCGGCAAAACGGCTCCGTTCCAGCGGGGTGTTTTCAATTTGCACCGTCCAACTAATGAAGGCGTTGAAGCCTGTGCCATAATCTCGCAGGCTGGCATCTTGTAAGTCACGCAACCGCTGCAGGTGATTTAACCGGTGCCGAATTTCCTCACGAAAACCGATAACCATTGTGGCTGTTGTGGTTAGCCCAAGGCTGTGAGCATGGTGCATAACGTCCAGCCAGCCATCGGTGCGTTGTTTTTTGGGGCTGACGCGTTTGCGAATTTCATCATCCAGGATTTCGCCACCACCGCCGGGAAGCCCCTGAAGCCCTGCTTCCTTGAGGGCTTTGAGCACTTCGTACCGGGTCAGGCCGCTTACTTTGACCATTTGGTCAATTTCGCTGGGTGAAAAGGCGTTGATTTCGATGTCGGGATAGGTGGTGTGTATCCAGTTGATAAGATCGAGGTAGTAGTCCCAGGGAAGCTGGTCATTGTGGCCGCCTTGCATCAGGATGCGGGTTCCACCCAGGTAGAGTGTTTCTTCGATTTTTTTACCGATGACTGATTTGGGGTTGACATAAGCTTCCGGGTCGTTGGGATCGTACCGGTAGAAAGCGCAGAAGGTGCAGTCGGTGCTGCATACGTTGGTGTAGTTGATGTTGCGGTCAATAAGGTAGGTGACGGTGTTGCCGGGAACGAGTTGCTGACGACGGGCATTGGCGGCGCGTCCCAGCTGTAGCAAGTCGGCTTCCTGGTACAGGAGCATTGCTTCGTCGTAGGTAATGCGGCCACCGTCTTCTACTTTTGCCAGAATGTCAGCGACGTTGGTTAGGCTGGGGAGGTTTGCGCTGTCTCCTTTGTAGTAGCCGTTTTTGTCGCTGGCAAAGGTGCGATGGCATGGATAAGTTCCGGTTGATATAGCCATTGAATTCCTCCAAATGTATTGATAAGCGTTCCGTGTTTGTCCGAGTTTGGGCGGACAGTGTTTTGTCAGGCCGGTGGGATGATGGGTAGTTCGATGTATTCCGGCTCGATGAATATGAGTGATTCTGGTTGGTAGCCAGGTAGTGCCATTTTCAGGAAGGTGTGTAGTCCTTGTTGGTCGCTTTCGGTGAGGTCGTAGCGGAGGTCGTAGAGGTAGCGGCGGCAGACGCCGTGGGGGAGTCCGAGGGTGGGGGCGTAGGTTGCGGCGATGGTGTCGAGGTGGGTGAGGCCGTTGGCTTTGCTGGTGTTGAGTGCCTGGGGGATGTGGAGGTGGAGCAGGGTTTCGGCCGTTTCGCGGCGGACTGCCCAAAGGGCGAATGTGAAGGGTAGGCTGGTGAGTTTGAGCCATTCGTCGCCGAGATCGAAGATGACAGGACGGCCGTATCCACCGTCTGGTCGGGCCAGTTCCCGATGATAGAATCCTTCTACCAGGGCTGTATCTCCGATAACCAGAGCAGCATCGGCCGTTTGCATCATGCGCGGCAAGTTTTGGGGCATGGTAACGAAATTGGGCTGAATGTTGTACCGTTCTCGGCACAGTACCTTGAGCAAGTTGATGCTGGTGGCAGAGTGGTCGGTGAGGGCAATGGTTGCGCCATCCAGTTCGCGAATATCGGGACGCCAGCTAAAGAGTAATACGGTTTTGACGGCGCCTAGTGAAGAGATGCTGTGGCCGGGCAGAATAAAGAACTTATCGGCGTGCTGGGCGGCAAAGTAGGCGGAGATGGGGGCGAGGTCGATTTTGCCAGCCAGTAAGGCGTGATTGAGTTGGGTGGGAACGCCACGGACAAAGGTGACACCGGACGGACGTAATTGTTCTTCTAGTCCGTATTGAAATGGTTGTGTGTTGAGGTAGTCAATGACGCCGATTTTGAAAGTCATGGTGTTTTGCTCTCCATATTATTGGGGTGGTTCCAGGCGGCAGGTATCTGAACTGCCGGGCAAGCGGTGCCGATTGGCAGCAACCCAGCGGTAGATGTGGTCGGCGAGTTGGCGCAGGCCGGGCAAGGTGTAAAGTGGGGTGAAGGGGCGTGCCCACCAGATGTAACGTAGTGACTGGTTGATGGCTGCTGCGCCACCAAAAAGACGGCCGTTTTCATCTACAAACCATGCCTGTTGCATTCCGTCTTTGTCAGTCAGTCCCAAGGTGTGCATTGTGTCTGGAATACGTTGCCAGGGTGCGATAGCAAAACGGCCGTTTCCCCACGCCTGCACCAGACGTGCTGCCCGCTCTCAAAAACCACAATCCCCATCATAAATTAGCAATGGTGTATTTTTACCAGCCATTATGCGTGTACCTTCACTACGTTATACACCGTATCCCGCTCCACCGGTGTCCTGCCAGCGGCACGAATCAACCGCATCAATTCCGAGCGACGCATATGTTCTTTTGTTTGTGCGCCGGCATCGTGATAAATATGCTCTTCCACAATCGTGCCATCAATATCATTGGCACCAAACTCCAGCGCAATTTGGGCCATGGCAGGTGTGAGCATCACCCAATATGCTTTGATGTGTGGGAAATTATCCAACATAATTCGACTGACAGCGATAGTCTTCATATCATCCACGCCACTTGTCCAGCGTCGCTTTAGGCGCCGCCCTAATCCATTTTCCATTGGATGGAAACTGAGCGGGATAAATGTTTGGAAGCTGCCACTATAACCGGCTGCCAGGTCTTTATCTTGTTGTTCTCGCAAGGCTACCAGGTGGTGAACACGATGTTCGTACTTTTCAATATGGCCATAAAGCATGGTGGCGTTTGTGCGCAAGCCCAGGCTATGGGCAATGCTGTGAATTTCTAGCCACCGCTCCATATCGGCTTTTTCCGGGCAAATACGGCGACGAACTTCTGGGTGGAAAATTTCGGCACCACCGCCGGGCATTGAATCCAGGCCGGCGTTTATGAGCTCGGTTAAGATGGTGTGGGCGTCTTTGTTTTCCAGTTGACAGAAGAAGTCAATTTCGACGGCCGTAAATGCCTTGAGATGGACCCAGGGGTAGGCTTCTTTGAGTGCTCGCAAAACATCCAAATAATATTGGAAGCCGAGTTTAGGATGCAGACCACCGACGATGTGGAATTCGGTAATGCCTTCGTCCACTGTGGGGCGAATGCGTTCTACAATTTCCTCGGGCATGTAAGTGTATGCGCCTGGGCGGTCGTCGCTGGTACGGGCGAATGAACAGAAATTGCAATGAAAGGCGCAAACGTTGGTGGGGTTGATGTGGCGGTTTTTGTTGAAATATACGTAGTCGCCATGTTTGCGTTTTCGTACCAGGCTGGCCATTTCACCCAGGGTGATCAGGTCGTTGCTTTCAAAGAGGCGGACACCTTCTTCAAAGGTGACGCGTTCTCCTTCAGCCACTTTTTCATAAATGTCTTTTAGATCATGTCGGCTCATGTTGCTCTCCTTGGCTTGCGCCATGAATAAATTTTGGATTTTGGTGTTTCTGTTTATCGTATGCGGGCCATAAAGTAGCTGTCGGCCCAACGGCCGTCGCCGTAAGTGTGCATACGCTTTGTTCCTTCCACCTCAAAGCCGAATTTTTTATAAAGCCTGATGGCGGCCGGATTGTCTATGTTAACCTCTAGTTCTACGCGTAACAAGTTTAGCCAGTTGTCGGCTAAATTAAGTATGGTTTCCATGAGTTGGCTGCCAATTCCCTGCCCCCAAAAGTCGGGGTGGACGGCCATGCCGAGACCGGCGGTGTGACGGGTGCGGGCGGTGTTGCCCTGGTGAATGGTGATGCTGCCGACAATACGGCCGTCTTTTTCGGCAACGTAGCGGTGAAGTCCGGGGCGATGGGTGCGTGTTCGTTCTTCTACACGGAGATATTCCTGGCTAGGTAGTTGCAGGGTGGTACGACACACGGCTGGTTGCAGGA